>DMUF01000199.1:0-4726 GCA_003476445.1 Gammaproteobacteria bacterium
GTTGGCATGGAACGCTCGGAATCGGATGCACTGCTCGCGCACCTCTATGCCCAGGCGGCCATTCCCGAGTATCAGTGTCGTTTCCGCTGGACTGTCAACGCGATCGCGTTCTGGGACAACCGCGCGTCCCAGCACTATGCCGTGTCGGATTACTGGCCTGCTGTTCGCCGCATGGAGCGCGTCACCATCGTTGGTGATCGACCGCGGTAGCAACGCCGGAGCCCCCGAATGAAGCTCGCGATCGAAATCGGCGCCCTGCGGCCGGACAACCTGGAAACAACCGTCGCGTGGGTGCGCCATGCCGAGCAGCTTGGCGTCAGCATGGCTTTTTCCGCCGAAGCGTGGTGGAGCGATGCAGCCACACCGCTCGCCTGGCTTGCGGCCAAGACCGAACGGATACGGCTTGCGACGGGCATCATGCAAACAACCGCCCGCACGCCAGCCATGGCTGCGATGACAGCGCTAACCCTGCATGATCTGAGTGGCGGCCGCTTCGTGCTCGGATTCGGCGCAAGTGGTCCGCAAGTGGTGGAGGGACTGCACGGTGTGCCGTACAAACAGCCGCTCACCCAGCTACGCGAAACCGTCGAGATCTGCCGGATGATCTTCGCCGGGGAGAAGGTCCGCTACGCGGGCAAGGTGTTCCAACTTCCGTTGCCCAACAGCGAGGGCAAGGCGATTCGAATCGCGCACGAACCTACCCACATTCCCATCTATCTTGCGACCCTGGGTCCCGCGGCACTGCGCTACACCGGCGCCGTTGCCGACGGTTGGCTCGGCACGTCTTTCTCACCCGATCATCCCGAAGCCCACCTCGACTATCTGCGCGCGGGCGCGGCAAGCGCCGGGCGCGACATTGGCGACATCGACCTCTGTGTCTCCGTGCGTGTCGAGATCGGCGACGACGTGGATGCCATGATCGAGCGTCGCAAGCCGGCAGTCGCATTCAACATGGGCGGTATGGGTTCGGCGACAACCAACTTTTACAATGATGCGTTTTGTCGCGCAGGCTTCGAAGAAGACGCGAAGGCCATTCAATCTCTCTGGCTTGCTGGCAAGCGCGACGAGGCCGCTCGACGCGTGCCGGATGCGATGGTCACGGGCTTTCAAGCTCTTGGCACCCGCGCGATGGTTCAGGATCGCCTGCGTCGATACCGCGACGCCGGTATCAACACTCTGAAGCTCGGGCTGGACGGCGTGCCGCAAGGACCGCAGCGATATGAGCTGCTAGAGAACATCGTTGAACTGACCAAGGAACTCTGATGAAGCTGTATATGGTGCCGCTGGCGCCCAACCCCACGAAGGTCATGCTCTACATCGCCGAACGAGCCGCGCTTGGTGTGGAGATGGGCATCGAGCAAGTTGTGGTGAACACGGTCAAGGGGCGTCACAAGGAGCCCGCCCATCTCGCTCGCAACCCCTTTGGCACCGTACCCGTTCTCGAGCTTGATGACGGGAGTTTCATCGTCGAATCCCTCGTCATAGTCCAGTACCTGGAGGACCGGTTTCCACACGGCGCCTTGATCAGTGGCACTGCGGAGGAACGCGCTCGCGCCCGAGATATCGAGCGCGTCGTCGATTTGCGCATTGGCGTACCCATGGGGGCTTACGGTCATGCCACCAAATCGCCACTGGGTCGGCCGCCGGATCCAGAGAAAGCGGCTCAGTGCGTCGCCGCGATGCAGGCTCCGCTCGACTACCTTGAAGGACTCCTGGCTGACGGTCGTGCGCTGCTCACAGGCACACAGGTCTCGATCGCTGACTGCACGCTGCAGTCATTCCTGCAGTTCATGCGCTTCGTCGATGCCGATCTGTTCGGCGAGCGACCGTTGCTGCGCGCGTGGGACCAACGCTATCGGGCGCGACCCGCAGCGCAAAGCGTGCTGCGCTGGTAGGCATCCGAGCAATTCATAGTCCAGGGAGACCATCATGTCGACATCCCAACGCCTGCTGGGCAAAGCCTGTATCGTCACCGGAGGGTCCAGCGGAATCGGGGCAGCTACCGTCCGTCGATTTGTGAATGAGGGCGCCGAGGTACTCATCGCGGATCGCAACATCAAAGATGCTGAAACGCTTGCGCGGGAGCTCGGCGAGTCCGTGATCGCCATGTCCTGCGACGTCCGTCGCGAGGCAGAGGTAAAAGCCGTTGCCGAGGCGGCGATGCAACGCTGGGGGCGAATCGACGTGCTGGTCAACAATGCGGGCGCGGAACTCAATCGCCCCTACGACACCACCACTGTTGATGAGTGGGACATGGTGCTTGATACCGATCTCAAGGGCCCCTGGCTCTTCTGCAAGCACGTCGTTCCGCACATGGTGAACGCAGGTAGCGGCAGCGTGATCAATGTGTCCTCACTGAATGGTCTTGTTGGTTTCCCTCTCTCTACCGCCTACGGCAGCGCCAAGGGTGGACTGATCGTCTTTACCAAGGACATGGCCATCGAACTCGCACAGAGTGGCGTGCGCTTCAACTGCGTCTGCCCGGGTGTCATAGAAACGCCGATGATGGAGCGCTGGACGGATCTCATGCCGGACAAGGCCGACGCACAGCGGATGTTGCGCGGGGTGATGCCGATAGGACGTATGGGGACCGCTGAAGAAGTGGCGGGGTCGATCTTCTTTTTTGCATCCGATGATTCCACGCTGTGTCAGGGCGCGGTGCTCTCGGTGGATGGCGGATTCGTGGCGCAGTAACGCGCTCCATTCCGGGCGGACGTGCGGGAGCCTGACGACATGCCAACACACAGTATTGAATGGGTGCCGTTCCCCCAGCTTCTGCTGCGCGGCGCGGCACGCCATCCCGACCGCGACTGCATCGTGCTCACGGACGCGCGTTTGACCTATGCCCAGCTCGAAGAAAGGGCGCGCGCAGCCGCCCGGTCTCTGCTCGCGCTTGGCGTGGAACCCGGTGATCGCGTCGGTATTCTCATGGCGAACTGCCTCGATTACGTCGAAATGCTGTTCGGCGCCTCGCTGATCGGGGCGGTGCCGGTGCTCTACAACGCTCGCTTCAAGGCGCGTGAAATCGCCCATGTCACCACCGACGCCGGCGTTCGCGTCATCGTTACGAACGGCATCGTCGAACAGCACACGGACTATGTGGCTCTGCTGCAGCAGGCGATACCGGGCCTCGCGAAAATGACGCCGCGCGGTGAGCACGAGGCACCTGACGGAGCGCCAGCTCTGCGCAGCGCGATATTCCTTGGCGACGAAACTCGAACCGGGTTCATAGATCGCACCGCCTTTCTGAAACTGGGTCAGGACATCGCAGCAGAGCGCGTTGACGAACGCTGCCGTGCCATCTCGCTCGAAGATCCCGCGGTAATGTTTTACACCTCAGGCACCACCGCGATGCCGAAGGGGTGCCCGCTCAGCCACGTGGTTCTGCAACATGCAGGCATCGTGGGCGCAGTGGATCGGCTGCGGCTGCGCGCGGGCGACGTCATGTGGGGCCCGTTGCCGATGTTCCATACGGCGTTCACACAGCCGCTGACCGGCATCCTGCACGTGGGGGGCACCTATGTCTCGATGACGCATTTCGACGCCGGTGAGGCGCTGCTGCAGATCGAGCGTGAACGTGTCACGGCGATGTTTCCGGCGTTTCCGACCATCACACTGCAATTGCTCAATCACCCGCGCTATACCCCGGACGCCTTTCGCCACGTTCGCGTGATGCTGAACGTGGGTCCACCGGAGGAGCTCCGGCTGATGCAATCGCGCATGCCGCACACCGTGCAGCTCACGGCGTTTGGCATGACCGAGTGCGGTGGGTCCGCGGCGCTCAGCAGCCCGGACGACTCTCTCGAGCTGCGTTCCAACTGCTCCGGTTTTGCGCTGCCCGGCGATGAGATTGAGGTGCGCGACCCGGACAGCGGAGCAGTTATGCCGCCAGGACAGCGTGGCGAAATCGTGGTCCGCGGGCGTGGCGTATTCACGGGGTACCACAACGATCCGGTCAAAACCGCGGCATCGTTCTATCCCGGCGGGTGGTTTCGTACCGGCGACTTGGGCGAACTGGACGTCAACGGTCGCGTCGCGTTTCGTGGTCGGCTAAAGGATATGCTCAAAGTTGGCGGGGAGAATGTCGCCGCGGTTGAGGTCGAGGGCTATCTTGCCACCCATCCATCCGTCAACCTGGCGCAGGTTGTGGGGCTGCCCGATGCGAAGTATGGCGAGGTGCCCGCCGCCTTTATCGAGCTGAAGCAAGGCTGTACCGCAACCGAAGAAGAGATCATTGGTTTCTGCCGCGACCAGATCGCAAGCTTCAAAATTCCGCGCGTGGTCCGCTTTGTTGATGCATGGCCCATGGGGGCGACCAAGATCCTGAAGTATGAGCTAAAGGCTCGACTAGTCGCTGAGCTAGGGGTGTCTTGAGCGGATGTCAAAGCAGCGTCGCCCAGCTAACACGCCAGCGAACATAAGAAGAAAGGTCAGAGCGCTGGGCGCCGATACGGCCAAAGGTGAGACCTGCAACACCAACTGGTTCCCGCTCTGCGACACGACGCCAACGCCCGCAAAAAACCCGGTGATGACGAACTTCGACGATGCGAATCCTGTGATACCGCCTGTCGCTTCGAGGAAGGTGAACGAATAGGAACTCGACGCCGAATAGCCGCTGGGTGTGCCAGCAAGAGCACCGCTGTATCCAAATGTCTGCAGCGTGATGGCGCCGGTACCGAACGATGAGAGATCCATCGCGCTCGACGTGTTCCAGAGGGTCCAACCA
>DMUF01000199.1:5061-5244 GCA_003476445.1 Gammaproteobacteria bacterium
GGTGAGCGTGGAGCCTGACGGCACGGGGTAATCGCTGAGCGTGCGGCCGTCTTCCAGCAGCTGATTGCCGAAATAGAGGTACTGCGAAGTCGGGAACACCACTGCCGTCGGCAAATAGCTGTCCTCGATCTTGGACTTCACGTTCTCGATCGTGTCACTGGGCTCCACGTCCAGGGTGATCGT
>DMUF01000033.1 GCA_003476445.1 Gammaproteobacteria bacterium
CCGAGCCCCCCTCGAACCAGGAGCGACCACTCGCCCGACTCCACCAAAGACCCCTGCCCCGCACTCGCGAACCCCAAAAATGAACGCCGCTTCTTACCACATTCGAGCGCCGAGTGGGCGTGCCCCGCGCGGGCACGTGCGGGCCCGCGCGCGCGGGCGCTGACGCGGCTGCCCACGTGTGCAAGAATCGGGCAACGTCTACCGGGGAGGGTAAGCGCATGAGCCGTCTGCCGCGATTCAACGTGCCACGCGTTGACTATGGTCCCGAAGAAGCCGCCATGCGGATCTACCGGGACGAAGGCACCGCACGCGCGCTTGCACTGCCCAACCGGGGGCCGTTGCGCCTTGATGCCACCGGGCGCGTAGCCGCGGACATCCTGGACGCCTATCGCGAGTACGGGTTCTACGTCTTCGAAGGCATGCTGGGTGCTGACGAGCTTGCCGACATCGAGGCAGACGTGATTGATCTGCTCGAGCGCGCGCCGGTGCACAAGGGCGCGCTCGTGGACCGTCAGGGTCGCCCCGCGCTCGGTGTCGGCTGCCGCGGGGCCAACCTGAGCTGGGTTCGCCCACTTTCCGACCCACTGGGCGGTACCGCCTTCGCCCACGGTCGCCATCCCGTGAAAATGGTCGAGCCCGATGCGCCGGAGGGGGCGCCGGCGCACGTGGTGCAGCTTGTGCTGGGTTCGCTCCAGTTCTCCGACGCCTGCCTGCGGCTCTATGGCCACCCGGACCTGCTGCGCTTTGCCGAGGCGGTGAACGGTCCTGATTTCACGCCCTTCAACGAAGCGGTGTGGATCAAGCATCCACGCCTCGGTGGCTCGGTCGCCTGGCACCAGGATGGCTGGACGCACTGGGATTCGCCGGCGCTCGACGGCGACACCCACGGCTTCAACTTCATGGCCCAGCTCTACGGCTGCAATGCGGCCAACGGTCTTTGGGTGGTGCCCGGATCGCATCGCCAGGGCAAGGTGGATCTTCGTGCCGCTGTCGCACGCTGCGGCTCGGAGCGCCTGCCGGACGCGGTGCCTCTCATCTGCGCACCGGGCGACGTCGCTGTGACCAATCGTCAGGCGGTACACGGTTCATTCGCGAATACGAGCGACGATCCGCGCGTCACCATTAACTTCGGTTTTCACCGCCGTGCGTCGGTACAAGGAGTGCGCAGCGGTGGTATCCACAACCCGGTCGCGGAATACGACGATGCCTACATCGAGCGCCGGTCACGCGTCATCGGCTATGCCATCGACGCCCGACGGCAGCGGTTTCCTTTGGAAACAAGCTATCACTACGCCCCATTCGCCGGCCGTGAGGCGCGCTATCGCTGGACCCCGGAAGCACATGCAGACCTGCACGACTACAACCTCGAGGATCTCGGCATCTGAGTTCGCGGCGTATCAGCGGCGGCGCTTCCACGGCGGAATGGCATTCCAGTCGAACGGCTCGATGCCCTGCTCTGTGATCTGCCAGACACTGGCACTCGCGAGCCCGCCCTCGATCTCGAGAAACCCGATCGTGCCAAACTGCGTGTCGTAGTTGTGGGGATAGGTGGGCGAACCCGGATTCACACAGAGAATACCGTCGATCTCCGCGATACATTCGCGGTGAGTATCCCCGGACACGATGACATCCGGGCGGCGCTCGGGAAAAAAGCGTTCAATCCAGCGTTCCAGCGTAAAATTCGGCGGCCGCTCCGGCACCGGCACATAGTGCGTAAGCCCGACCCAAAGCCCCTCGATCTCGAGCAGCCAGGCATACTTCACCCGCGGGTCCTCCGGCTGCACCGGACGACCGCCGCTGCCGTCCTCGCCGTTGCCGCGGGCGGAAATGATCGGCGCAACCGCTTCGAGCTGATCGAGCACGTACAAGGCGTGGATATCCCCCGCGTGCATGATCATGTCGACGCCGCGAAAGGCTTCAAAGACCTGGGGCCACAGTTCGGCGCGGGCTTCGGGAATGTGCGTGTCGGAGATGAGACCAATGCGCATGAGCTGACTGAGTTCCGGCTGCGTTGTTCGACTGCCCTGCGCGCGCGCGGGCGAGATACTAGGTTAACCGAAAGAGAGGGAGCGCATGCGCGTCGTGTCCTGGAACGTGAACGGCCTGCGCGCCTGCGCCGGCAAGGGCTTTCTCGACATCCTCGAGAATATGGCAGCAGAGGTTCTTTGCCTGCAGGAGGTGCGCGCCTTCCCCGACCAACTGCCGGCCGTCGTGCGGGAGCCCGTGGGTTGGCACACCGCCTTCGCACCCGCAGAGCGACCCGGTTACAGCGGCGTGGCCATCTACGCCCGCCAGGCGCCGCGCCACGTCGACATCGGGTTGGGCGTGCCAGAGTTCGACACCGAGGGCCGATTTATTCTGGCCCGCTTCGACACGGTTCAGGTTGCGAGCGTCTACTTTCCCAAGGGGAGCGGCAAGGAGCGCGACAACAGCCGCGTGCCTTACAAGCTTGCGTTCTATGACGCTGTGTTTGCGCGCATCGAAAAAGCTCGCGCCGAGAGCCCGGTGCTGGTCCTCGGAGACTACAACACGGCGCACCACGCCATTGATCTTGCCCGTCCGAAGACGAACGCGCGGTCAAGCGGATTCCTGCCCGAGGAGCGCGCCGTGCTCGATCACTGGGAGGCCGCAGGCTGGGTGGACACGTTCCGTGCGCACCATCCGGATGCACCCGACCACTACACCTGGTGGCGGCAATGGGGCAACGCGCGGGCACAGAACGTGGGTTGGCGCATTGACTACGTGTTCGCATGCCCGCAGGCAGCCGCTCGGGTGCGGGACGCGTTCATCTGGCCGGAGATCACCGGCTCCGATCATTGCCCCGTGGGCGTGGACCTCGACTGACTGCCCCGGGTCAGGCGCGGGCGGACACGTCCACCGGCGGCCGGTTCTCGATATTGGCCGAGATCTGGGCATCCGTCATTGCGAGCAGGCGTTCATACACGCCCGGCGGATACCCGGTCATGTGCGGCCCTGCGGCGTCTGGGCCCGGCTGCGTGACACCGCCGCACTGATCGACAAAAGCCGCCGGTCGCTTGTAGCGCGCGAGTTCCTCTGCGGTGATACCTGCGAGCGCAACAACTTCCGGGTCGATCCACGCTTCCGCATCGATCGGCTCGCGCGACCAGGAGAGTTCGAGACAGAGGTTTTCCGGCCCCGCGAAGTAGATCGATTCACACATGCCGTGATCGAGCGGCCCGAGCACCGGCACGCCCTTCGCACGCAGCCGATCGCGCATCGCCATGATCTCGTCATGGCCTCTAACACGCAGCGCCACGTGCTGCATGGTCCCAGGCGCGGACACGCCGCCGGAGTTGCCCGCATGCGACATACCAATGGTACGCGGCAGCGCAGCGATCTTCGGGTTCTGCACAAACGCGATGGAGCTTTCGTCATTCAACCGCAGGAATCCGTGCCAGGTATTGGGAACACCGTGCATCCAGTACAGTGCGACCAGTTCCATGCCCAGCACATC
>DMUF01000234.1 GCA_003476445.1 Gammaproteobacteria bacterium
TGCGGTTCGGCGCTGTTCACTGGTGCTGGTGGGGGTCACGTCGACGACCCGCACGTCGGTGAGGCCCGCGCGCTCGGCATAGGCCGCGAGAGACGCAAGCGTTGGCACGGCGTGCACATTGCGCATGCGCGCGTAGCGCTCGGGCGCAATGATGTCGGGACCTTCCGTGACCACCAGCGACTCGAGTACGAGCTGACCGCCGGGGCGCAGGCAGTCGGCGAGCGCGCGCACGTGGGCTACCGGGTCGCGGCGGTGGTAGACGACGCCCATGCTGAGCACCAGGTCGAAGGGCGTCGGCGGCAGTTCCTCGAAGCGCAGCGGCAGCACGACATTGCGGTGATCGTCGATGTAATGCGCGATCGCCTGATGCTGCATACAGAAGAGCAGGGTTGGATCGATGCCAATCACGCGCTCGGCGCCGGCGCCGAGCAGGCGCCAGCCGAAGTAGCCGTTGCCGCAGCCAACGTCGAGAACCCGTGCGCCCGTAAGTTCGGGCAGATGCGGTTCAAGCCGCTGCCACTTCCAGTCCGAGCGCCACTCCGTGTCGATCAGCAATCCGAAGAGCTGAAACGGCCCCTTGCGCCAGGGGTGAAACGCTTGCAGCGCGGTGGTCATTGCTTCCAGTTCGACCGCGGTGGCACTGCCTTCAATCTGCACCGTAGCGTCGAGCCGGACTTGTTCCACCCGCAGATCAGGCAGGCTTGCGAGTGCGCTGTGCCAGCGGGCCATGTCGCCGTGAGCGGCTTTCTCGAAGCGTGCGCTGATACGTTGTGCCAGCGCACCATGGGCATCACCCCACGCGGGCGTGTCGCGAAGCATCGCGCGCCAGTTCGCGCCTGGTCCGGTCAGCGCCGCTGCGACATCACGGCTCAACGATGAACGACGCCCAGTTGAGACACTGGTACCACTTGCGCACGCTGCTGAAGCCCGCGGCATGGAAGAGCGCGCGGTGTTCGGCCTCCGAGGCCACGATCATCACCTGTTCGAGCGCGCTGCGCTTTCCGCTGATCTCGAGTTCGCTATAGCCATTCGCGCGTTTGAAGTCGAGATGGGCTGCTTCGAAGAAAGACTGGTCGGCAGCGGTGTCGGCTCGGATCTTGCCCGACACGATCAGACACCCTCCGGGATTCAGCGCGGCCCGTATACGGGTAAGCAGCGGCAGCCGGCTTTCGGGTGGCAGGAACTGCAGCACATAGTTGAGCAGCACCGCGGCGCAGGGGTGAAGGGGCAGTGCGGTGATATCCGCGAGGAGAAACCGGATTCGCGGGTCGGCGATATGTTGGCGCGCGCTTTCGATCATGGCGGGCGCGTTGTCTACCGCGATGATGTCGGCGTGATCGGGACCGAGGCGCTCGGCGATAGCGAGCGACGTCGCACCGAGAGAGCAGCCCAGGTCATAGATGCGCAGACCCGCACCCGCCCGCACCCGCGCGGCGGCAAGCAGACCGGTCAGGGGAATCACGGTCTCGTATCCGGGAACCGAACGTCGAATCATGTCCGGAAAGACGGCGACGACATCGGTGTTGAAAGCGAAATCTACGAGCGCGCGCGCGGGGTCGGCGAACAGGCGATCCCGACCGGCACTTTCCGGCGTGCGGCCCGGTATCGACACAGACCCTTCGTCGAACTGTTCGCGTGTCATGGAATCGTGGCGGCGGCGTGCTAAATTCGGACGCTGGTCAAAAACTCAGCAAGTCCGGCATTTAACCATGGACGCGCCCGCGCTCTCCAATTCCGAGCTGTTCATCAATCGCGAGCTGTCGATGCTCGAATTCGATCGGCGCGTGCTCGCCCAGGCGCTCGATGAACGTGTGCCGCTGCTCGAGCGTCTGCGGTTCCTCTGCATCGCCAGTTCGAATCTCGACGAATTCTTTGAAATCCGGGTGTCCGGTCTCAAACAGCAGGCGGTCTATACGCCCAGCCAGTGTGGCCCCGATGGTCTCACGCCGCAGGAGCAGATCACCCGGATCAATGCGGAAGGGCGGGCATTTGTGGAGGAGCAGTACCGCATTCTCGGGGAGGTGCTGCTGCCTGCCCTGGATCGCGAGGGTATTCGGCTGCTCGGTCCGTCGCACTGGACCGTGCGTCAGCGCCAGTGGCTCAAGCGGTTCTTCCATCGCGAGCTGGCGCCCATCCTGAACCCGATCGCGCTTGATCCCGCGCACCCTTTTCCCCAACCGATGAACAAGAACCTCGCGTTCATTGTGGATATCGAAGGCGAAGACGCCTTTGGACGCCAGATCAGCAAGGCCATCGTGCAGGCGCCCCGGTCGCTGCCGCGTCTCGTTGCGGTACCCGACTCTTTGTCCGCGGGTGGGCATGAATTCGTGTTGCTCACGTCGATCATCGAAGGCTTTATCGACGACCTGTTTCCGGGTGTGGGCATCGTTGGCTGTTATCCGTTTCGCGTGACCCGCAACAGCGATCTCATCGTGGATGAGGAAGAGGTCGATGATCTGCTGCGCGCCGTTCAGGGCGAATTGTCCGCGCGTCGCTTTGGTGATGCCGTGCGGCTGGAACTCGCAGACGACTGTCCGCAGGATCTTGAGGAGTTTCTGACCACCCAGTGTCGGCTTGGGGCGGACGAGGTCTATCACTGCGGGGGACCGGTCAACCTGGTACGTCTGTCCGCGCTGCCTGATCTCGTTGATCGGCCGGATCTCAAGTACCGACCGTTCAAGCCTGGCCTGCCTGAGCGACTGCATCAGGATGAGTCGATGTTCGACATCATTCGGCGCGGCGATCTCCTCTTGCATCATCCGTTCCAGTCCTTTGCGCCGGTGCTCGACTTCCTGCGTGAGGCTGCCGCGGATCCTGCGGTCGTGGCGATCCGGCAAACCCTCTACCGCACCGGCACCGATTCCCAGGTGGTCGAGGCGCTGACCCGGGCCGCCGCCAACGGTAAGGAAGTGCTGGTCGTGATCGAACTGCGCGCGCGGTTCGATGAAGAGGCGAACATCAGCCTGGCGAATCATCTGCAGAAGGCAGGCGCTCAGGTCGTGTACGGCGTGGTAGGGCACAAGACCCACGCCAAGATGTCGCTCGTCGTACGTCGCGAGGGGCGTATTCTCAAGCGCTACGTGCATCTGGGTACCGGCAACTACCACGCGGGTACCGCGCGTGCGTACACGGACTACGGGCTCTTCACATGCCGCCACACGTTGGCTCTGGACGTGCAGCGGTTGTTCCAGCAGCTCACGTCGCTCGGTCGCAATGCCAACCTGCGCACGATTCTGCAGTCGCCGTTCACCCTGCATCGGTCCATGCTGGCCTTTATCGAGGCTGAGATTCGCGCAGCGCGTGCAGGACGGCCGGCACGCGTGGTGGCGAAAATGAATGCGCTGGTCGAACCGGAAGTGATTCAGGCGCTGTATCGCGCGTCGCAAGCGGGCGTGACCGTGGAGCTCATTGTGCGCGGCGTTTGCGCCCTGCGTCCTGGCATTCCAGGCATATCAGACCGGATTCGTGTGCGCTCCATTGTCGGGCGTTTCCTCGAGCACACGCGCGTGTTCTGGTTTCACAATACCGATCCCCAGGTTTACCTCTCGAGCGCAGACTGGATGGGGCGCAATTTCTTCAGCCGTGTGGAGACCTGTTTTCCGATCCTGGATCAGGTGCTTGCGCGGCGCATCCAGCAGGAGCTCGAGCTCTATCTCACGGACAATACCCAGGCGTGGATGCTCGAGTCCGACGGCCGCTACCGCCAGATTACGCGCGCTGATGAGGACGCAGTCAGCGCTCAGTCCGTGCTGCTCGAAAGCTTTGCGGCGGGCTCAAGCTGACTCTGGTGGCCGGGCTCCGCTGAGCGCCGATCTGGATCGCTCAGCAGTGGTTGATGCGCAGATTAATCCCGGCAGCAGACAGAAACTCGGCCTCCTGGGACAGGTCAAGGCGTGTGAGCGGATGACGCCGCAGCCAGGAGTCGGGCAGGCTCAAGCACAGAGACTGCTCGTCCACGACCATCGATACGTGGGGCAGCGGTCGCGAGTCGCGATTGCGATGCAGCACGGCGGCGAGCCGTAACAAAGTAGCCAGGCGTTGAATGCGGGTGCCCTCGGCACCGTTAAACATCGATTCCGCGACGGGAAACTTGCGGCGATGGGCCCGCACCAGCGCCGCAAGCCTGCGCTGATCCCGGCTGGAGAAGCCCGGCATATCCATGTGCTGCAACAGATAACCACCGTGTTTGTGGTACTGCGTGTGCGCGATGTCCATGCCGATCTCGTGCAGGTCGGCTGCCCATCCCAAGGTGGTCTTGTCCGCAGGATCGGTGAGCCCCCAGGGCGTTGCGGCCTGTGCGAGCAGACTGAGCGCTGTTTCCCGCACCCGACGCGCCTGCTTGTCATCGATGTGGTAGCGGCCGACCAGGTCGCGCACGGTGTTTTCGCGAACGTCGCGGTGTTGAGCACGACCCAGCAGGTCAAAGATAAGGCCTTCGCGCAGCGCGCCGGTGGATGCCTGCATGCGCTCGATGCCGAGGCGATCGAAGATGGCGCTCAGGATCGCGAGCCCACCGGGGAATACGCTGGCGCGCTCCGGTGGTAATCCGGGCAGAGCAAGGCTTTCGAGCGATCGCGCCTGGAGAACGAGACGACGGATCTCATCCAGCCCGCTGCGCGTGATTGCGCCATGACCGATGCCGAGAGCGGCAAGAATGTCCTGCACGGCGAGTATCGTGCCAGATGCGCCAATGACCGTTTCCCAGCCGCTTTCCCGATAAGCCCGCTCCACGGGTTCCAGCTCCTGCCGCGCGTGATTGAGCGCGTCCTGGAATTGTGAGGGTCGAATACGTCCGTCGGTAAAGTGGGCTCGCGT
The DNA here is from genome assembly GCA_003476445.1 of Gammaproteobacteria bacterium. Lineage (GTDB taxonomy): Bacteria > Pseudomonadota > Gammaproteobacteria > Pseudomonadales > Azotimanducaceae > UBA7803. The sequence continues at coordinate 4,816 of DMUF01000234.1, forward strand.
CAGCCCCACGCAGCCCATGAAGAGACTCTCCATGAGCTCCGGCTGAAAACGACGCCCGATAATGAGCTCCGTACTGCCGCCGCCGATGTCGATGACCAGGCGTCGGTCGTGCTCGTCCTCGATGGCATGGCAGACGCCGAGATAAATGAGCCGCGCTTCCTCCCGCCCGGACACGATCTCCACCGTGTGCCCGAGCGCGGCGGATGCCCGGCGCAGGAAGTCCGCCGAGTTGCTCGCGCGTCGCAGCGTATTGGTACCGACGACTCGGACGTTGCCTGCCGGAAGGTCGCGCAGGCGCTGGCCAAAACGTTCCAGACAATCAAGCGCACGCAGCGCGACGGGTTCGGTCAGATAGTCGGCGCGATCCAACCCTTCGGCCAGCCGCACCATCTCCTTGATCTTGTCGAGCACCTGCACGCGCCCGGCGGTGACCTGCACGACCAGCAGATGGAAGCTGTTGGACCCAAGGTCCAGTGCCGCGAACTGCTCTGGATGTTCGTCCTGCAGCTGGAACAGGGTTTCCGCCACGACGTCTCTGCCCATCAATCCGGCAGGCCGAGAACGCGCTTGGCGATCACATTGAGCTGCACCTCGCTCGTTCCGCCCTCAATGGAGTTGGCCTTCGAACGCAGCCACTGGCGTGTCGTGCCGAGCTCTCTTTCCTCGAAACCAGGACCTTCCCAGCCGAGTGCCTGGGTGCCCATCACATCCAGCAGCAGTTCATAGCGCCGCTTGTTCTGCTCGGTGCCGTAGTACTTGAACATGCTGGCCAGGTTGCCGTCGCTCTGGCCGGTGCGGGCTTCTTCGGACGCGCGCGCCAGCGTCAGCTGGAAGGCGAGATCGTTCTGGCGATGCTGGATGATCTGTTCGCGCAGGATCGGTTCGGCAATGCGCTGTTCGTCGCTGCCGAGATACGCTTTCGCAATATCTTCGAGACGTCGGCCGGAGCCGCCGAGGGCAGAGAGTCCGCCGATGCCGGACACCATTTGGCGTTCGTGCTGCAACAGCCGCTTGGCGATGGTCCAGCCCTCGTTACGGCGACCGACCAGTTGGTTCTTCGGCACTTTCACGTTGTCGAAGAACGTCTGACAGAAGGGCGATACTCCCGAGAGCAGCCGGATGGGTGCGGTCGTAACGCCTGGCGATGCCATGTCGAAAAGCAGAAAGCTGATGCCTTCGTGTTTCGGCGCCTGCAGATCGGTGCGCACCAGGCAGAAGATCCAGTCGGCTTCGTCCGCGTACGAGGTCCAGATCTTCGCCCCGTTAACGAGGAAATAATCGCCATGATCCTCGGCGCGGGTGCGCAGGCTGGCAAGGTCGGATCCGGAGCCGGGCTCGGAGTACCCCTGGCACCAGCGGATCTCGCCGCGCACGATGGGCGGCAGATGCGCGAGCTTCTGCTCGTGGCTCGCGTACTCAAGGAGCGCGGGGCCAAGCATCCAGATACCGAAGCTTTGCAGCGCCGGCCGGGCGTTGATGCGCCGCAGCTCTTCCTGCAGCACCTTGTTCTCTTCTGCGCTAAGCCCGCCGCCGCCGTATTCCCGCGGCCAGGTCGGACAGGTCCAGCCGCGCGTGGCCATGTTGTCGAGCCAGACGCGGGAGGCCGGATTTATGAAGCGCTCGCGGCGACCACCCCAGACGGTCTCGTATTCCGGCATGGGCGTACGCATTTCGGCAGGACAGTGGTGGTCAAGCCAGTCCCGGACTTCGGCACGGAAGGCGGCCAGATCCGTCATGTCGGGGCTCCTCGGTGGGTGGCGCGCGGATTGTAATCCAACGCGGCCAGCGACGTAGCCGCGGCCAAGCCTGAGTCGGTCCGGGCGCGCGCCGTGGGCCGTGGTTCCCGGTCTCCTCGTCCTGGTCCTGCGCCTCTTCGGGTTGCGTCGGGCGCGCGATCGGCTAATGTGCCGTTTTTTCGCGGGAGCCCCTCATGAGCGCAAACATCCTCGAATCGCTGCCGGTGGGCGAGCGGGTGGGCATCGCCTTTTCTGGCGGTCTCGATACGAGCGTCGCCGTGCACTGGATGCGCGCGCGCGGTGCCATCCCCTGCGCCTACACCGCCAACCTCGG
>DMUF01000148.1:0-278 GCA_003476445.1 Gammaproteobacteria bacterium
TAACAAGCAGACCGGGGGTTTCGAGACGAAGCCCTCTCTCCGCATCAGCGAACCCGATCTTCCAGGCACACAAAGGCCGACCGAGATCCCTCAGTCAAAAACAGTTTCGTGAGTGATTGGGACCGGGCGCGCAACCAGAGCGGCGCCGCGATCCCCTTCAAGGCAGGTCAGCGGCCGTAGGTATCCAGCCACTCATCGAGGAAGCTGCGCAGGTGCTCCGACCGGCTCGGGTGCCGCAGTTTGCGCAGCGCCTTCGCCTCGATCTGCCGAATGCGCTC
>DMUF01000148.1:657-6810 GCA_003476445.1 Gammaproteobacteria bacterium
CGCGCGGTAAGCCCTGCGAGCACTTCCCGAGTCGCCTCACGAAGGCCCTCGCTGGTCGCGAGATCGACCGGCGAACCAATGGTGACATCCTCGATGAAATCCCCAAGGTGCGAGTCTTCATCGTCACCGATTGGGGTTTCCATGGAGATCGGTTCCTTCGCGATCTTGAGCACGCGCCGAACCTTGTCTTCGGGCATTTCCATGCGCCGGCCGAGCTCTTCCGGCGTGGGTTCGCGGCCCATCTCCTGCAGCATCTGGCGCGACACCCGATTGAGCTTGTTGATCGTCTCAATCATGTGCACCGGAATACGGATGGTGCGCGCCTGATCGGCAATGGAGCGCGTGATTGCCTGCCGGATCCACCACGTGGCGTACGTCGAGAACTTGTAGCCACGGCGGTACTCGAACTTGTCGACCGCCTTCATGAGACCAATGTTGCCTTCCTGGATCAGATCCAGGAACTGCAGCCCGCGATTGGTGTATTTCTTCGCGATGGAGATCACGAGCCGCAGGTTCGCCTCGACCATCTCCTTCTTTGCACGCCGCGCCTTGGCATCGCCCAGCGCGATGCGGCGATTGATTTCCTTGATGTCCGCGACGCTGAGCCCTTCGTCATCCGTCAGCTGGCGCAGCTTCTTCTGACAGCGGAAGATTTCTTCCTTCTGCGCGTCCACGGCGGATGAGTAGGCTTTCTTCGCCTTGATAAGACGCGTCACCCAGGCTTCGCTGCTCTCGTTGCCGACGAACTCTTTGCGGAATATCTCCCGCGGCACGTTGGCGCGCTTGAGGCAGATCTGCATGATCATGCGTTCTTGCCTGCGCACGCGATCCAGCGCGTCCTGCGGAATCTGCATAATGGCGTCGAAGTGACGCGGCACGAGCTTGAAGGGGGAGAAGAGCTCACCCAACTTCACGAGCTGTGCCTGCGCTTCGGCACTGGAGCGCCCCTTCTCCTTCAGCACCTTCTGCGTCTTCGCATGCTGGCGCTTGAGCGCGGTGAAGCGTCGCTTTGCTTCCTCAGGATCCGGACCGCGGTCTTCCTCTTCCTCCTCCTCGCTGCCGTCCTCTGCGCTGAGCTCGTCCTCTTCGGTAGCGCCCTTGGGTTCAGGACCCACCATCTGGGTCGCTTCGGGAACGTCGTCCGTAGGATCCAGATAGCCAATGAGAAGGTCGGACAAGCGTCCGCCTTCGCCGGAGGCCTGGGCATAGGCATCGAGGGCATACTCGACGGTGCCGGGAAAGTAGGCCGCCGCCGAGAGCATGTCGCGAATGCCTTCCTCGATACGCTTGGCGATCGTGATCTCGCCCTCACGGGTGAGCAGCTCGACCGTACCCATCTCACGCATATACATGCGCACCGGGTCGGTTGTGCGGCCAGCCTCCGTCTCTACCAGCGCAAGCGCAGCCGCAGCTTCTTCCGCCGCGAGCTCATCGGCTGTACTTTCTTCCGTGGCGAGCAATTCATCCGGATCCGGGGCGGTCTCGTAGACCGTGATCCCCATGTCGTTAATCATGCGGATGATGTCTTCGATCTGGTCCGGATCGGCAATGTCGTCCGGGAGGTGATCGTTCACCTCCGCGTAGGTGACGAACCCCTGCTCCTTGCCCTTGGCAATCAGTTCCTTGAGACGGGACTGCTGCTGCTCGATCTCTTGAGTGCTCATGTCACCTCGGCAGTGATCTTGTGTGCAACGAATGCCGCGATCGCGGCGTGCGCAACCGGGTTTCCCAGAAGATGGGGGCGGCATTCGCCCCACTCGAACGGAGCATTATAGCGAGACCCGCGAAGGTCTCCAATGCGCTTGACTACAAGGTTTGTCAGCCAGAGACCAGGCAGGCGTTTTCCCGAGGGCTGAGCCATCCCGATCTACATGCCGCTGCGCTTTATCGCGGTCAGACGGTGTCGGAGCCCGTGTCCTCTCCCCCTGCCGCGGACCGTCGTTGAGTCCAGAATTCGCGAAACTTGTCGGCGCTCGGGGATTCCCGCACCTCCGCAAGCAGTCGCCGCCGCTCGGTGCGGGCAAAGGACTGAACCAACTTCGCCACGCCGGCCGTGAACTCCCCCTGCAGGGCATGGTCATCAAGCGCAAACGGCGCCTTGATGAGCTCGATCAGGCGGGGATGCGCGGCGGTGCCGGCCCAGCGCCCGAGAATCTCCGCCGCATCCGCCTCTGGGCGCGCGTCCAGAAAGCGCACCACTTCGAGGAACAGGTCGGGCACCGTCTGTGTACGCAGCGTCTCACGCTCCGCGGGCGGCAGAGCCAGAAAAAGCGCAGGACGCTGCAAGAGCTGGGCAAGAAGCCGGCGCTGCAGCGGTCCTGCCACCGTAAGCCGCAGATCAGCGCCCGTTGCCTGATGGGTGCGGGCGTCAGACGCGAGGGGCACCGGCCGCGCTCCGCCAGTTGTGCCCCCTGTTCGTGCCCGATCAGCAATCACCTGACGCGGCGTGAAGCCGGTCAGCTCCGCGAGACGCGCCTGCATCAGATCCTTGAGAATTCCAGCGGGCACTCGCTCGATGTGCGGCAGCGCAAGACTGCCTAGACGAGCACGATCATCAAGATTGCGGAGATCAAGCCCGTCGGCGAGTCGGGAGAAGAGATACTCGATCGCGGGGGTGGCTTCGGCAGCCAGACGGGAGAACGCCTCCTTTCCCCGCGCGCGAACGAGGCTATCGGGATCTTCGCCCTCGGGCAGAAACATGAATTTGAGCTGGCGCCCGTCCTTCAGCTCCGGCAGGGCGCTTTCCAGCGCGCGCCACGCCGCCTTACGCCCGGCGTTGTCGCCGTCAAAGCAGCAAACGACATCTTCCGTGTACCGGTAGAGTTTGTGAAAGTGCTCAGGGGTTGCCGCCGTTCCAAGCGTCGCCACGGCATTGGCCACGCCCGCCTGCGCAAGAGCGACCACATCCATATACCCTTCGACGACGATCAGGCGATCGATCTGACGCAGCGCGCGCCGTACCTCATAGAGCCCGTAAAGCTCTCGCCCCTTGTGAAACACCGGTGTTTCCGGGGAATTGAGGTACTTGGGCCCCTCGGTTGCACCGAAGATGCGCCCCCCGAACCCGATCACGCGACCGCGGGTATCGCGAATAGGGAACATGATGCGGCCACGGAAGCGGTCGTACACACGCCCGCCGTCGTTCTTGGTGAGGAGCCCCGCGTCGAGCAGCGTCGCCTCCGGAATATCTGCCAGCGCACGGCGCAATCCATCCCAGGCTTGCTGTGCCGACCCGATACCAAAATCACGAGCGATGACGCCGACCACGCCGCGTTCGCGCAAATAGGCGATGGCAGGGGTGTCTGATCGCAGCTGTTCGCGAAAGTACTGTTCCGCCCGCTCCAGCGCCTTGAACAGCGGTTCATGACTGTCCTCGCGCCGCGCACCTGCTTCTCGCGGCACCTCGACCCCAGCGATACGGGCCAGAGTCTCCACGGCTTCGACAAACTCCATGCGCTCGAATTCCATGAGGAATGTGAGCGCCGTGCCGCTCGCGCCACAGCCGAAGCAGTGATAGAACTGCTTCTGCGGCGCGACCGTGAAGGACGGGGTCTTTTCGTTGTGGAATGGGCACAGGCCCTGATAATCGCGCCCAGCCTTACGCAGCGCTACGCGGCCGTCGACCACATCGACGATGTCGATGCGGGACAGCAGCTCATTGATGAAAGATTGCGGAATGCGGCCGACCATCGTCGGCCGACTCTAGCACAGCTCAACGACCGTACTGGTCCTGGAAGCGGACGATGTCGTCCTCGCCAAGGTAGGGGCCAACCTGCACTTCGATCATCTCGAGCACGAGCTTGCCGGGGTTCGCGAGCCGGTGCCGGACACCGAGGGGAATGTACGTACTCTCGTTTTCAGCCAGGGTGAAGGTTTCGTCACCACGCGTGACTTCGGCTGTGCCCCGCACCACGATCCAGTGCTCGGACCGGTGATGATGCAGCTGCAGGGAGAGCTTTTCCCCAGGCTTCACCTTGATGCGTTTGACCTGATAACGCTCGCCCTGCTGGATGCCCTCGTAGCTTCCCCAGGGGCGAAACACCTCGCGGTGCGTCGACGATTCATCCCGTCCGGCAGCCTTCAGCTGCTCAACGATACGCTTCACATCCTGGACCCGCTCGCGATCGGCAACCAATACGGCGTCCGGCGTTTCCACGACGACCAGATTGTCGACACCGAGCGTGCCAACCAGCCGGGTCTGCGCAAGCACCAGCGAATCGCGCGTATCGACAGCGATGACATCGCCCGCGAGATGATTACCATCGCTGTCCCGGGGTGATTCGGCCCAAATCGCGGACCAGGAACCCACATCGCTCCAGTCGAAACCCGCGGGCACGACCATCGCCCGGTCCGTTGGCTCCATGACGGCATAGTCCACGGAGCGGGAGGGGCTGGTCAGGAAGGCGGCGTCGGGGCGGAAAAAATCGAGATCCGTGCGGCCTTGCCGGAAAGCCGCCTCGACCACTTCGGCGATGACCGGCTCGTGGCGGGCGAGCTCATCGAGGTAGGTTCGAGCGGAAAAAACGAACATGCCGCTGTTCCACAGGTAGTCGCCGCTCGCGACGTAGGCTTCCGCCGTTGCTGCGTCAGGCTTTTCCACGAACGCATCTACCGGACGCGCGTCGGGGCCTGCGCCACCCTTCGACCGAATGTAACCGTAGCCCGTCTCGGCCGCCGTGGGCACGATGCCGAAGGTCACAAGCGCGCCGCCGGCGGCCGCGGCACACGCTCGCTCGACCGCGGCCGCAAATGCGGCAGAATCGCGGATCAAATGATCCGAAGGTAACACCAGCAGAACGGCCTCTGGATCGGCATCCACCGCTGCCCAGGCAGCGAGCGCGATCGCAGGCGCGGTATTGCGCCCCTCGGACTCAAGGATGATCTGCTGCCACGGCAGTCCAATCGCCCGACATTGCTCAGCGACGAGAAACCGGTGCTCTTCGTTGCACACGATGATTGCGGGCGCAGGCGCCGCGGCGCGCGCGCGACGCAGGGTATTCTGCAGCAGCGACTCAGCGCCAAAGAGGGCGTGAAACTGCTTGGGGAACAAGTCTCGGGACAACGGCCACAAACGCGACCCGGAGCCGCCTGCAAGTATCACGGGTATCGTCAGTGCCATGAGCGAGCCTCCTGTGCAGAAGCGATCCTAGGAAGAAGCATAGACGAGGAAGGCTGCGTTCCGAGGGGGTTTCCGGTTTCGCGAAGCCTGATAGCGCGAGCACGATCCGCCCCAAGGCGGCGAAGCCCCTGATGTGACAAATCCCGCCCCTCAGCCAGCGGGAATCAGCCGCCGGCCAAGCGAGCCTTGACCCGGGCGCTGACCTGGCCCATGTCCGCACGGCCCTGCACGCGCGGTCGCAGCACATTCATAAGCGCACCCATATCCTTGGGGCTGCTCGCGCCTGTCGCCGTCACTGCCGCGTTGATCTCCGCTTCGAGCTCCGCGTCCGACAGCGGCGCGGGCATGAATTCGCGGATCACCTCGATTTCCTGCCGCTCGACAGCGGCCAGGTCCTCCCGGCCCGCTGCTTCGTATTGCTGCAGCGAGTCTTGCCGCTGCTTCAACATGCGATTCAGGATCTGCAGGATGTCGTCATCCGAGAGGATCTTGCGCGTATCGACTTCGACACGCTTGATCTCGGCGTTCATGAGACGCAGCGCGGCCAAGCGCTCTTTCGCGCGCGCGCGCATTGCGTCCTTGGTGGCTTCGCCGATTGACTCCTTCAGTGCGGACAAGACGCCCTCCGGCTACGTAGTGGGCGCCCAACTGGCGCCCCAAGTCAGAACGACTTTTCGAACCGGCGCGCTTCGCGCTGCAGCTTCTTCGCGTGTCGCTTGACGGCTGCGGCCGCCTTGCGCTTACGGACGGAGGTGGGCTTTTCGTAGAACTCGCGCCGCCGCACTTCTGACAGCACGCCCGCTTTCTCGCAGGAACGCTTGAAGCGCCGCAGAGCGACATCGAAGGGTTCGTTTTCCTTGACCTTTACGTTCGGCATGTGCGTTGCGTCAACTTTGAAATTCACAAAAGGGCGAAAATTCTACTCGGTCGAGGCTCAAGTTGCCAACCGGTCGTACGCGACAATGCGGCAACCCGAGAATCGCCGAACAAACTTCATTCTCAGCAAAACTATTGCTCTTATCGAGAAGAAATGA
>DMUF01000224.1:0-2412 GCA_003476445.1 Gammaproteobacteria bacterium
ACGCCCATCCAGGCGGCGACCGCCAGTACCGCCCTGATCGAGGAAATCGTGGTGACCGCGCGGATGCGGGAGGAAGGCCTCCAGGATGCGCCAATCGCGATCTCGGCCTACACCGGCGTGGCGCTCGAGGAGCGCGGTGTAACCCGCCTCGACGAAATTGCGCGTTTCGTCCCCAGCCTCACTCTGGGCAACAATCCAAGCTTCGGCGGCGCAGGCAACTCGGCCGCCATCTATCTGCGCGGTATCGGCCAGAAGGAATTTCTGCCCACCACGGAACCGGGCGTTGGGCTGTACGTCGACGGGGTCTACGTGGCGCGTTCGGTCGGCGCGATTCTCGACATCATCGACATCGAGCGTCTCGAGGTGCTGCGCGGCCCGCAAGGAACCCTGTTCGGTCGCAACACCATTGGCGGCGCGATTTCGGTGACTACGGTCAAGCCCGAGCCGGGCGGTGAAGCGGGTGGCTCGGTGGCAGTAACCGCGGGCAATGATGACCTGCTGCGCGTACAGGGGGCTACGCATCTGCCGGTATCCGATACCCTTGCGATTCGTCTGTCCGGCGCACGGCTGATGCAGGATGGGTACGTGGTGCGTACCGATAACACCGATCTCGGCGACGACGACACCACGGCGGGACGCCTGGCGATTGCCTGGGAGCCCAGCGCCGACTTCCGTGCCGACCTCAGCATTGATCTCAGCGCGGACCGCGAGAACGGCCCCGCGCTCGAACTGGTGGGCATCGACTTCACCGACCTGAGCCAGCTGCAGGGCGTGGTCCTGGCGCCACCGCCGCCCATGGCCTTCATTCACAACGTGACGGCGGGCGCGACGGCACCCGGCACCCCGTGCGCCGCAACAAATACCGCCGGCCAGGGCGTCACCTCGAACCCCGGGGCCGCCAATTGCTATGACAGCCGTTACATCGGCGCTGACGGACGCGATGGCGGCACCGCTCCGGCGTTCTCCGAGAGCGATCTCTATGGAACGGCGCTCACGCTCAGCTGGGATATCAATGAAACGCTCACGCTCAAGTCGATCTCGGCGCTGCGCTATCTCGACGCGGAATTCGCCCGCGACGGCGACCATTCGCCGCATCGCATCTCGCAGTTCTACGACGAACTCGAGCAGGACCAGTTCACCCAGGAATTCCAGCTGCTCGGCAGCCAGGATCGGCTCAACTGGATTCTCGGTGCCTACTGGTTCAGCGAACAGGGCGACAACGCGAACATTCTCGATTTCACGGTGTCGAACTTCCGCTCGGGCGGCGATTTCGACAACGAATCGTGGGCACTGTTTGCGCAGGGAACCTACGATCTGACCGATCGCCTGCACCTGACCCTCGGGTTGCGCTATACGGAAGAGGACAAGTCCTTCAAGCCGGATCAGATCATCTTCCAGAACTACTTCGCCGGGATCAGCACGGTCGTGCCGCCGGGTAATCCGCTTGCCGCGCTCGATGCGCCGTTCCTTCAGGCCGGCGAGCGCATTCTGCCGCTGCTGGAGAAGCAGGTGGAAATCGAGGAAACGACACCGATGGCGACCCTGTCCTACGATCTGACGGACTCGGTCATGGTGTACGCCAGCTACTCCGAGGGCTTCAAGTCCGGTGGTTTTACCCAGCGCGTGTTCCCGCCCATCGTCGCCGGGTTCACCGCACCGCCGGGCACACCGGACATTGATCTCATTCCAACCTATGATCCGGAGTTCGTTCAGGTCTATGAAGCAGGTCTGAAGTCGACCCTGCTCGACGGTCGCGTGCGCCTGAATGGCGCCGTGTTCCGCACCGAGTACGACGATCTGCAGGTGCAGGTGTTCAACAGCGTCGCACCGGTGACACAGAACATCGGCGCAGCGGGTATCGACGGCGTGGAGCTTGAAGTACAAGCCGTGCCTGCCGACGGCTGGTTGATCGAGTCAAGCCTCTCCTGGCTCGACGCGGGCTATGACGACATCGACACCGGCATCACCCTGATCGGCGACGACTTCGAGTTCGAACGCGTGCCGGATTTCACCGCAAGCCTCGGCGTAGCCAAGACCTTCGGTCTGGGTGAAATGGGCAGCGTGACGCTGCGGGTGGATGGCAGCCATCGCGACGCCAGCTACAACGATGCCTACAACACGCCCCTGCTCGAGACCGATGCCTATGATCTGATCGATGCGAGCATCCGCTGGGAAAACACCGCGGAGACCCTGCGCGTGACCCTGTCAGGGCGCAATATGACGGATGAAGAGTTCCTCATCACCGGGGTCTACGGGACCGCCTTCCAATCTTTCGAAGGGCTCTACGACCGCGGTCGCGAATGGCGACTCGAACTGCGTCGGGACTTCTGACGCCACAACCTTCGATCTCTTCCACCGCCACCTCGGGGCGCGCCGCATGGCCGGCGCGTCGCCTGGGCTGGCGCAAGCCTG
>DMUF01000224.1:2693-2925 GCA_003476445.1 Gammaproteobacteria bacterium
AAAAGCCTCTGATCCTACTGGCGAATCCTGCGCCGTGGTGGTGTAATGCCTCCAGTCTGGGGTGTTACACAGTTATCTTTTTCGCTCATCCGCCCGATGAGTGAAAGCACATATCAAAAAAGATCGATCGATCAGGTCGCACAAAGCCATGCAGGAAGAAGATCCGTTTCGACATATTCGCGAGCTTGCTCGCTCCATGCAGTCCGGTCCGTCCGACGTCCCGCCTCGCACG
>DMUF01000114.1:0-1561 GCA_003476445.1 Gammaproteobacteria bacterium
GCGCTGGTCGGTCTGGCTGGCCTGATGGCCCGCCGCCGTCGCGCCTGACGAAGCCCCAGGCCTTGCGCCTGGTGTCACTCAGGGAAGCACTTTGATCCTCATCCCCCTCGCCGGTCCGCCGGCGAGGGGGTCTTTGTTTTTACGCCGCGCGCATGCTGCGCCACCATGCGTGCTCCACGCACGCGCTGCTTGTGTTGCCGCGCCGTGAATCCGTGCGCAATTCGGCCTTTCAACTTGCTTCCGCTGTGCATCGGACTATCTTGCGCACCATGTAGTTCCCTGCGCGAGCCTGCGTTCCCCAACGGCTCGTGCACAACTGGAATGTGTCCCCTTCCCCGCGGCAGTTGACCAAGCCGCACAGTCTCGAGAGTTCCCCCATGCGTTCAATCTGTGGTGTTTGTGTGTTGTTGACCAGTGCTGTCCTTTCCAGCGCGGCCCATGCCGAACTGGCGTACGGCGGTGACGCGGCGGTGCTTGGCACCTTCACCGCCGAGCAGTTGCAGGCGATCCGCGGCGGTGCCGAGTACAAGAGCAGCGCCCTGTTCAGCACCGACTGGTCGAGCGATTCCCGCGGCAGCAGCTACGCGCTGGGCGGCATCGGTGGCGCAATCGACGGTGTGACCCCCGGCCAGGCCGGCTGGAAGACCTACGGCGGCAGCGTGAACAGCTACAACATCGCCACCACGACCGATCTGGGTCGCGCGGGCCGTGCGCTCACGGTCTCTGGCTCGAAGAAGGCCGCCACCTACCGCTACGCGTTTCAGGATCTGTCGTCGCAGTGGAACGCACGCAGGGCAACGGACAACGTGCTGTGGGCCGAGTACGAGCAGTACACGCCGGGTACCGACGCCGGCAGCGCGAACATCGCCGGCCTGACCATGTTCGACAGCAGCAATCGCGCGCTGGCCGGCATGGGCGTTGGGTACGGCTCCGGCATCGGCTCGAGCCATCCGCATCGCAGCGTGTACGGCATTGCCTACAACTTCGGCATCAGCGGCTTCGACAACTACTACTACAGACTGTCCGGAAGCGGTGCGCCGTTGGCCAACGGTGGTTGGACGAAGTTCGCGACCAGTTTCAACAAGAGCACCGGTGTGGTGCAGTGGTTCTACAGCGTGGATGGCGGCAGCAGCTACACCGGCTACTACATCAACAGCTGGGCTGCAGGCGCGTCGCTGAGCACCGCGGATTTCCGCATGAACAACTTCGGCGTGTTCGACAACGCGGGCGCCACCGCGGTGTTCGGCAACCTGAACGTGTATGCGCTGCCAACACCCGGCGCGGCGGTGCTGGCACTGGCGGGTGCGCTGTGCAGCCGCCGTCGTCGCGCGTGATGGCCAAACAAGACCGCCTGCCGCACTGCAGGCGGCCGTGACATGGCATCCAAGCCCCCGTCGGGAGACCGGCGGGGGCTTTCGTTTTTGCCTTGCAAAGTGCGCTCGTGCGCGCATCGGTGCACAACCTGTCCCTGTGTTGACGGTGCACGGGCATTGCCCTACAGTTGCCCATTCGACTGCGGGGTAGAGCAGCCTGGTAGCTCGTCGGGCTCATAACCCGAAGG
>DMUF01000114.1:1863-3051 GCA_003476445.1 Gammaproteobacteria bacterium
GGACTACTTCAAGAGGCGTTGCGAACAGCAGCCCTCGCCAAACGCACGAGAGACGCGTCCTCCATGAGGGCGCGTCTTTCGCTTTGTGCGCAGCGTTTTCGAGGGTGGGCCAGGGTGGGCGGTCGCCGCGTGTCTCGCAGTCTTAACCGCCGTGTCGCCCGGACACCCCCGCTGGCCGATCGGATGGGCCGAAAGTCTCTCAGGGTCTCTCGCGGCGCAGGGTGCTGGGTTAAGACAGGGTCGGCCCCGCTGGAGCGGTCACTGCCCTCGGGGTCGGGAGCGCTGGTTCGGTCCCGAACCGTTGCGAAACGTGACCCGCGGGTAATGTCTGCGAACGTCGCAACGAGTCTGTTTCGCAGCATCCGGCTCGGCGTGAGGCCGCCTACCGGATTCCCGCGCCGCCGAGGGGCGGAGTTGCGCGCGACGATGCTCCGCGCCCGAGGGCCAAGGGCTTGAATTGCATTTGCGCGAAGTCACAAGCAATCCTTGTATATCGTGCCTCCCAAGGAGATCGACACTGAAACGGTCGCCAAGCTTCCAGTCGTTCGTGGCAGTTCTTGGGCTGGGCGCTGTGCTTTCGGCTCTCGTGCTTTTCGTCGCGGCCGGTGCGAGCAGCGGGTACATCCTCGGAGAGCCGTTGATCGTCATAGCCATCTTGATCGGCGGACCTCTCCTGGCATTCGCAACCTGGTCAGTTCTGGCACGGGGTCAACGTCGAGAAGGAGGTCACTCGCACACGGTCGATGTAGATGGACCTGGAACTTCGCATCGCTCACCAACCGAGCCCGGTGACGAACCGGCACCGCAGTCGGCTCTCGGGGTGGCAACCGCGCAACCGCGTTCAGTCAGCCTCCAAGTCGTCCTGCTTGCCTGTGGAGTCGCACTTTCGATCCCGATGGGCCTGATCATGTGGTTTGTACTGATTGCCGCGGCAACTCCGCTCCGTGGCGCGGCACATCTCACTGAACTGGGCACTACATGGCATGACAATGACCGAATCGTGAGGCCGCTCATCGGTCTGGCAGTTGGGGTTCTTGGATGCGTCCTTGCCAAGCTGCTGGCCCGCGCTACGAGCGCGCGGATTCTCGCGGTCGGTCTGGCCGCTGGGTGCATCGTCATAGCACTCCTCATGGGCTTCGGTACTTGACTGAGCCCAACATCGAATGCACGCCCGAGACTTGAGGGGAC
>DMUF01000096.1 GCA_003476445.1 Gammaproteobacteria bacterium
CGTTCAGTGAACTGATGTCATTCATCAACCACCGACCGGTGTATGCTGACACGCTGATGTACTGGAAGACCCGCCTTCCCGCTCTCGCCCCCTCTCCTTCTCGTTCTGGGGATCACGGCATCCGTCTCGCAGACCTGGAAGAACTGTCCTCGCTCGTATTGCCGGTGTTCAAGGATTACCCAAGCCATTACACGGCGAATCCTCTGTTTAAGCCCGCGGATGTCCTCGACGGCTACGTTGAATGGGTAACCAAACTGGTGGACTCCGGAAACGCGGTCTGTCTCGTGATTGAGACGCCCTCGGACTCTGCGGCAGCGTTCGCCGTGATGACGATCGATGATTTCCCCGACATCAAGTTCGGCGGGATTGCGGAGCGGTCTCGTGGGACAGGCCTTTATCGAGTCCTGATTGAGGAATGCATGCGCTATGCACAAGGACTCGAACGGTCCGAGATCATGATTTCGACGCAGGCGCATAACTTGCCGGTGATGTCCTCCTGGAGCACGCTTGGCTTCAAGCCATTCAAGGCGGTGACAACGGTCCATCTAGTGCGTAATGAACTGATTGGAACGCCAACACATTCTCGAGCCTAAGAGAACACGCTTGAACCTAACCTCTGACTCCGCGCGCAAAAGGGGGGGCTGAAGGAAACTGCGACCATGCCACGAGATCGCGTCCTTGAGATTGGCCACCACGCCGCCGGTTACTGCGGCAAGCTGTTCGCTCATGCGGGCTATGAAGTGGTTCGGGTGGAACCCTCGGGACGCGCGCCGGCGTGGGCCAGCGAGCAGGCGCTTGAGCTCTTCCTGCACGCGGGAAAGCGCAGGCTCCGAGGAGTAGACAGCGCCACGCTAAGCGCCCTCGCTGACGCCGCTGACGTCGTCATCGTTGAAGCAGCCGGGGCTGACGCGCTCGCGGACGCCGGGTTCGAAGACTGGCGCACGCCGGTGCGGGTCACGATCACACCCTACGGAGCAACCGGTCCGAGACGGAACGATCCGGCCACGCCGCACACGCTGTTAGCCGAGGGTGGGTATACGTATCTGATGGGCGACGCCGACCGCGCGCCGCTTTCGCTGCCCGGGCATTACCTGGAGTTTCAGTCAGGGACACTCGCCTTCGTGGCCGCCAATGCCGCGCGCCTGTCCGGTTCAGCCGCGCGCATCGACATCGGCATGCTTGAAGTCGTCATGATGATGAGCCAGTTCACGACGATGCAGTGGCATTGCAAAGGCACGGTTCGAAGACGCGCGGGCAACGAGTTCTGGACCGTTTGCCCGAGCAACCTGTTCCCGCTGAGAGACGGCTGGTTGTACGTGAACATCGTTCCCGCCTTCTGGGACGCATTCACGCTGTTTCTGGACAAACCGGAACTGCTGCTCGACGAACGCTTCCAGAACAACGACCGGCGCATGGCCAATCGGGATGATCTGAACGCGATCGCGGCCGCGGTCATCGCGTCCATGGATCGGGCAGAAGCCAACCGCCGCGCAGAAGAGGCCCGGATTCCCGCCGGGGTGGTGCATTCGCTAGGCGAGGTTCTCGCCGATCCGCACCTTGCCATGCGGTCGTTCTGGCAGACCGTGACCGGCCCGGATGGAACCTCGGTCAACATGCCCGGGGTCTCCTGGCGCCTTGATCAGGGCCCACGAGCGCGGCTCGAGACAGCACCACCGGAGGACCAGGGCCATGGCTGACGGCCCACTGCGCGGGATTCGTATCCTCGATCTGACGCACGTATGGGCGGGACCCCTCGCGGTTCGCGTGCTGGCCGATCTCGGCGCGGATGTGGTGAAAATCGAAGCACCGTTCGGTCGGGGACCCCGGATCTATCCAGAGGAGCCGATCGGCGGTTTCCTGGGCGGCGATCCCGGGGATGAACCCTGGAACAGAAATGCCGTTTTCGTGAAGCTGATGCGAAACCGCCGCAGCGTGTGCATGGACCTGAAACAGCCTGCCGGGCGCGAGACGCTGCTCGCGCTGGTGCGCGAAGCAGACGTGTTGATCGAGAATTTCAGCGCGCGCGCGCTACCGGACCTAGGGCTTGACCACGCGACGCTCGCGAACGCCAATCCGCGCCTGATCCACGCGTCCATGCCCGGCTTCGGCGGTACCGGGCCTTACTCGGGGCGCGTGGCGTTCGGTCCCACTGTCGAGCCGCTGACCGGTCTCACCAGCATGATGGGCTACGGTCCCGACGAGCCCCGGGCGACAGGGATTGCCGTGATGGATCCCACCAGTGCTCTGGCCGCTGCTGCGGCGGTGCTGGCCGCACTGCGACGGCGTGCGGAAACCAACACCGGATGTCGCATCGAGATCGCGCTGCACGAGAGCGGCGTCGGGTACAGCGGACCCTGGCTGATCGATCATCAGCTCGGCCGGCATCAGCAACCCATGGGCAACCGCCATCCTGGAATGGCGCCGAACGGCGTCTATCCCTGCGCGGGTGACGACGCGTGGGTCGCGATCAGCTGCCCGAATGATGAAGTCTGGAAGGGGCTCTGCACGGTCGTGCCCGGGCTTGATCCGGGTTTCGATTTGCCCCGCCGACGCGAGCACGAAAACGCTATCGATCAAACGCTCGAGCTCTGGACACAGACCCAGGACAAGCAGTCGGTCGCGGCTCGGCTGCGGAGCGCAGGCGTTCCCGCGGGTGCGGTCAATACCACGCCGGACATGCTGGCGGACGCGCAGGTCAGGTTTCGCAGCTTCTTCGTACCGCTCGAGCCCGGCCCCTCGATCGGTGCCAATGGCGAGGAGAGCGGTGATTCGCGCATTCCCGTACCGGGGAATGCGATTCACATGCCGGGCATCTCCAGCGCCGACTGGACGCCCTGCCCGCGCCTTGGCGCGGACAACAGCGCCGTCCTGAAAGACTGGCTTGGCTGGGATGAAGAGCGGATCGAGCGTCTGTCAGGAACCGTGCTGCACGATCGTCCGCCGGGTTGAGCGCGGGCACAGCGCAGAGCGCTCGGCGCCCGCCCAACCCACCAGGCAGGTCAGCTCATTTCGAAGCCGCCGGCGA
>DMUF01000154.1:0-6760 GCA_003476445.1 Gammaproteobacteria bacterium
CCCGTGATGGTGCGGTACTCGGCGCGCTCGAGCGGCGCGGCCGGGGTGGGGTGCTGCAACAGCACGCGCGACAGCTCCGCCGTCTCGCCGTAGGCGTGACCTGCCTGCAGGGCGGCCAGGTTCGCCGCCCGCAGCGCGCCTTCCGCGAAGCGCCGCTCGATCCAGCGCACCGTCGGGTCACGCGACTGATCGAACATCCACAGCATGAGCCCCAGCGCCCAGAAGTTCTTGCACCGGCCCGAGTCCTTCGACCCCAGCCCGAACGGCTTCACCGCCGCTTCCGTCAGCCCGGTGATGTCGATCCGAACCAGCTGAAAGTCCGACACGCTGCCGTCGTCGAGCGGGTTCGTCTCCAGATCCGCGCGCTTCAGCCGCTGTTCCGTGAATGCGCTCTCGTCCACCAGCACCAGCGCGCCCGGCGCCAGACCCTTCAGGTTCACCACCAGCGCCGCCGGGTTGAACGCAATCAGCACGTCCGGCGCGTCACCCGGGGTGGTCACCCGTTCGCCGCCGAACTGCAGCTGGAACGCCGATACCCCGTACCGCGTCCCCGCCGGCGCCCGGATCTCCGCCGGAAAGTCCGGCAGCGTCGCTACGTCATTTCCACCCAGTGCCGACGCCAGCGTGAACTGCTGCCCCTGCAGCTGAATCCCGTCTCCGGAATCCCCTGCAAATCGCACTACCCACGTCAGACGGTCTCCGCTCGATTGCGTGCTTGTCATCTCTTCACCCAATACAATGCTTGTGTCTCCGGCGCTGCTTACCCAGGGGGGGTACGCACCCGAGCCCGAGCATTGTACAAACCTGCACGCGTGAATGGTAATGCGACGGCGCCACGCGGCGGTGGGGGAAAACATCGAATGTCCAATCAAACCGTCGCGTCCGCCGCGGCGCGCCTCGATCTTTCAGGCGCCCCGCTCTACGCGCTTACCGCCATGCTGCTACTCGCGTTTGCGGCGGTGGTGGCAATGCCGTTCAACATTTCCGGCATTGTGCAGTCCTTCGGCATCTCCAACGGCGCCGCCGGGCTGGTGGCAAGCACCGAGCTTGCTGCGATTTCACTGGCCTCCCTCTTCGTTGCCCGCGCGGCCGGCCGCCTGTCACCTCGACGCATCTACGCCGTTGGCATCAGCGCTATCGTCATCGCCAACCTGCTGACCGTATTCGCCAACGACATTCCGAGCATCATGGTGCTGCGCGCGATCGCGGGCCTCGGCGCCGGCAGCGTGACCGCCACGGTCATGTTCACCGCGGGACAAAGCACGGACCCGGAGCGGACCTTCGGCATCATCAACAGCTTCGTCGGCATCATGGGCATGGCGATGGCTCTGCTGCTGCCCCAGGCCCTGCTGCTGCCGCTCATCATCACAGATGCCGGACTGCAACCGTCCGACGGGCTCTACTTCACCTATCTGATTGCCGCCGTCATGGCGCTGCTGCTGGTGCGCTTTGTGCCCGTGCCGCCTAAGGCAGCAGACTCGGCTCCAGGCGCTCATAGCGGCGTATCGCGCGTGCCACGCAGCGGGTGGATCGCACTCTGGGGGCTCGGGGTCATCTTCTTCGGACATGGCACCCTTGGCATCTACATCGTAGAGCTCGGGCGTGACACCGGTCTGTCCGCTCAGACGATCGGCAACACCTTCGCGGCGGGCAGCCTCATCGGAATTGCTGCGCCGCTGATTGGCGGCTGGATCGGAGCGCGCTATCGCGCCGCGTTGCCGCTGACGGTGATGCTGGTTGCGATCGGCTTGTTTGCCGTGCTGCTTGCCAACACGCGGGCGGCGCTGGGTTTCTTCATCCTGGCACCCCTCTTTTCCGTGGCGCCCATGATGATGATTCCGATCGCGCTAGGCGTGCTTGCCCGCATCGATCGCAGCGGGCGCCTCACCGGATCTCATCCTGCGTTCGTGACGCTCGGCGGGGCGCTGGCGCCCATCGCGGGGGGTGCACTGCGCGACTGGTCCGGCGGCTTTGGTCTGACCGGTTGGTTTGTCGTGGGAATGCTTGTGATCGGGGCGCTGCTCCTCGTTCGCGCGGTGCTCGCCGCAGACGCGAGCCGCAGCCCGTCGAGCTGATCAGACGTTGCGCTCGCGCTCAGCCCAATACTGATCCCGAAGCGCGCGCTTCAGGATCTTGCCTGTCGGCGCTTTCGGCAGCGCATCAACAAAATCGACCGAGCGCGGCTTCTGGTAAGACGCCAGATGCTCACGCGCCACCGCAATGATCTCCTCCGCCGTGGCCCGCATGCCCGGCTTCAGAGCCACGATTGCTTTGACCGCTTCGCCCCATTCATCGTCCGGCACGCCAATGACCGCGGCTTCCAGAACCGCGGGGTGGCGGTGAATCGCATTCTCGACCTGAGCCGAGTAAATGTTCTCGCCGCCGGAGATGATCATGTCTTTCGCACGATCGACGATAAAGAGGTAACCGTCACTGTCCCAGGTCGCCAGATCACCGGTCCACATCCAGCCGTCGCGAAGCGTCTGCGCAGTCAGTTCCGGCCTGCCCCAATAGCCGAGCATGTTTGCTTCCGACCACACAATGATCTCGCCGACGGTACTGCCATCGCGCGGAACCGGCTGCCCCTGCGCGTCGACCACGCGCACGCGCGTGATAAAACCTTCCCGTCCGCACGAGCGCAGGCGCTCCGGATGGTCGCCCGCCAGCGCGCGCGCGTGATCTTCCTGCGACAGGAAGGTCATGGTCACGCCCTCGGTCTGTCCGTATCCCTGAATCAGGGTGCAGGGAAACGAAGCGAGCGCGGTGCGAATCATGGTCGCGGGCATCGGGCCGCCGCCGTACTGGATATTGCGCAGGCTCGACAAATCGAAGCGAGCGAAATCCTCGACCGCGAGCATCCAGTTCAGCATCGTCGTGATGCCCAGAAAGGCGCTCACCCGCTCCCGCTCAATTACCTCGAGGGCGAGCCGCGGTTCGAAGTTGATGAGCACGAGCGGACACCCGTGCGCCAGATAGTTAAGCGCAAGCACCACCGGGATGTGGAACATCTGTCCGGTCATCATGTACACATCGGACGGCACGATGCGTTCAGCAACAGTCTGGTTCAACATGCCCATGTACAGGCTGTGGTGCGAATGCAGCACGCCCTTCGAGTCGCCGGTCGTACCCCCGGTATAGAGGATGAGGCAGGGGGCTTCGGCATCCGGCTGCATGGAGAGCGGTAATTCAGCACCGCTCGCGCGTGCCTTGAAGGCTGCATACCCCTCCGCAGTCTTGTCTTCGAAGCCAAGCAGCTGATTCACGCCGGCGCTCTGCCCAAGCGCCCTGGCCTCCGCCGCAAATTCGCCGCCGAAGAGGATCAAGCCCGGATCCGCGTCGCGCACGATGCGCTCGAGCTCGGGCACGCCGAGACGCCAGTTGAGCGGCACCGCGATAAGCCCGGCGCTCGCTGCAGCCAGCACCACCTCGACGAGCTCAACGCAGTTGCGCGCGAGAATCACCACACGATCGCCGCGGACGAGCCCGCCGGCGCTCAAAAACCCGTTCGCGAGCCGGCGCACGGACTCATCCAGCTCTGCAAAGGTCACTCGGCGCCCCGAAGGAACATCCACGATCGCTTCTCGCGCTGGCGCAAGGGCAGCCCACTTAGCGGCAATGAGACCGAGATTCACGCTGGCATTCCTCAACTGGTAATTTCGCTCGCAGGCTCTCTGCCGCCACAGGACTCTCGACAGCCGTTCACCCCTCGGCTCCAATGTAACTTAAGAAGCCGGTGCGAACGAAGCATCGGTCTGTGACCCGGGAATCAACAGGAGTCCGCTATGGATACGCTCGAAGCCATGAACAGCTGCATCGCCATGCGCTATCTGAAGCCCGATCCGCTGCCGCGTGATACCGTTCGTACACTTGTTCACGCGGCCACACGCGCCTCGAGCCCGGGTAACAGCCAGGGTTGGGAGTTCGTGATTATCGATGACGCGGGGTTAAAGGCAGACTTCGGAGCCGCGGTCGGCGCCGCCATGGCGCCCGTGTTCGCGCATCGCCCAAGCGATCTTCCAGGGCCGCTCGAGCGCATGTACCGCGGCGCGGAGCATCTTGCGAGCCACTTTGCCAACGTGCCGGTCTGGATCCTGGGCTGCGGTCGAAAGGTCTATCCGCCGCAGGCACCACAGGACGTGTTCATGTACTCAACCATCTATCCGGCGGCACAGAACCTGATCGTGGCCGCCCGTGCGATGGGCATCGGCACCGCCTTTACCACATTCCACATGACCATCGAGCCCCTGCTGCGACAGCGGCTTAATTTGCCAGCGGAGGTCATACCCTGCGTGATGATCGCGGCAGGCTATCCGGAGCGCGCGTTCACCCCTGTGCGCCGACGCCCGGTGGACGAGGTGATGCATTGGAACGGGTGGTAAGTGTCGCTATACCCAACACCCCGAACACGCCCGCCGTCAAACGACGGGCTACTCGGGTGTTTCGCCATTGTCTGGAAGACTAGTACTGCGCGGTACCGCCATCGACGCTCATAATCGCGCCCGTGATGCCGGACCCCGCATCGGAAGCGAGAAGCACGGCGAGCGCCGCAACCTCCTCGACCGTCACCGGACGCTGCAACGCGGAATCGCGCGAGAACATCGCGACCATCTCGTCGAACGTCATTCCCATGGTCTCAGCCGTGGCTGGGCCGTTACTGCGAATAATGTCGGTAATCACGAGCCCGGGACAGATCGCGTTCACGGTGACACCTTCGGTACCCACCTCGCGCGCGACGGATTTGGTGAACCCGTTAATCGCATGCTTGGCCGCCGTGTAGGGCGTGAAGACTGCCTTGCCGTGTTTGCCCTCGACTGATGAGATGTTGATGACGCGGCCCCAGCGTGAGGGCAGCATGACCTTGAGAGCGCGCCGGGTTGCCCAGAAGGTGGAATAGAGATTCCACTTCATGACCCGATCCCACTCCTCGTCGGAGAGATTCACGATCGGCTGCAGATCAGTCGCACCGCCCGCATTGTTGACCAGAATATCGAGCCGGCCGAATCGGGCGACGGCGGCGTCGACAAAGCCCTCCACCTCCGCCTGATTCGTGGCGTCTCCGGCCACGAACATTGCTCGATCGCCGGCACCCAGAGATGCCACAGCAGCAGCACCTCGGTCGCGGCTGCGAGCCATGAGGGCAACGCTTGCGCCCTCAGCGAGCAACGCCGCAGCGATGCCGAGACCAATCCCCGCCGTGCCGCCGGTAATGGCGGCCACGCGTCCTTCAAGACCTGAGCTCATGACCAGGCACTCAACGCGGAGCCAGACCGCGGCGCGCGCGCTCGCGATTCATGCGCTCTTGATCGCTTTCGAGACGCGGCCCGAGGTCTTCATCAGCGATCGTGCCCGCCATGTGCATGCCCGCTGTGCGGCCGTTGTACATGATCTTCTTCACGGGCGAGATCGCGAGAATGGTGCGCAGCGGCGAGTCGAGCAGATTGTAGAAGAACTCTTCGCCGGCCTTGTTCTCGGGATTCAGTTTCTGCGACAGCGCTGTGTAGAACCAGTGGCGAGTCTCGGCGTCTTCGACAAACACGCCATGTCCCTTGAACGTGATGGCGCCCCGCGGCAGATCCTCGGAAGCACCTGCCGGATAGCCTGCACTGCTGACGACGACGGATACGCGATTGTCACGTCGAATCGCGGCGGCACGATGACGGTGCGACGCGAAGGTGATCCAGATCTTGCCGTCATGCCAGACGAAAGCGTGGGTGACGCCCACCGGCCAACCGTCCTTGGTTGCCCAGTTCAGGACGCACTCATTCGAATTGTTGAGCATTGCGTCGATCTCGGCGTCCGTGAACGGATAGATCGAAACGATTTCGTGATCGTGAGTCTTTGCCATGGTGATACCCCCTTCAGCACCGGTCAGTTGTGTCTTTCCGGGCCCTCCCGGCCCGCGCCGGAGGATAGACCATAAGTCGACTGTTGCGATACGGGTGAAGCCCACGACCCGATGCGACTGGCTTTCGCTGCTGATTTCCGTACGCTCCTCGGTCCTTGATGCGGCGGGCAGTCGATGCAGCACTACCGGCTCGCCGGATTTTCCGGACGCGTTCTCATCGTCGGCTTCGGCAGTGTGGGTCGGGGCGTCCTGCCTCTGCTCTTGCGGCACATCGACATAGACTCGTCCCGGGTCAGCGTGATTACTGATGATCCAGACGGCATCGATGTAGCACGCGCATACGGTGTCGGGGTCGAAATCCTCGGGCTCACGCGACTCAATCTACGCGCGGCACTGACACCGCGACTGACCTCCGGTGACCTGCTGCTCAACCTGGCGGTGCACGTGAGCAGCGTGGCACTGCTTGAGCTGTGTCGGGAACTGGGTGTGCTCTATCTCGACACGTGCATCGAACCCTGGGCGGGCGGCTATCTGGACGCGCGCCTGCCGCCTGCGGATCGCACCAACTACGCTCTGCGGGAAACAGCGCTGCGGCTCCGACAGCAGGGCAATCGTGGACCTACGGCCATTCTGACCCACGGCGCGAACCCCGGCCTGGTGTCCCATTTCCTGAAACAGGCCTTGCTTGATCTCGCCGCTGACGCCGGGCTTGAGTCCAACATACCGAGCCACCGCGAGGCGTGGGCGCTGCTTGCACAACAGCTCGGCGTGCGCACCATCCAGATCGCCGAACGTGACATGCAGGTTTCGCCGCGCCGCAAGCAGCCGGACGAGTTCGTGAATACCTGGTCCATCGAAGGTTTCGTGAGCGAAGGCTGCCAGCCTGCAGAGCTCGGCTGGGGAACCGACGAACGC
>DMUF01000154.1:7118-18933 GCA_003476445.1 Gammaproteobacteria bacterium
CGCCGCCCCGGGGCTGCGACACGCGTTCGCTCGTGGACGCCGCTGGCAGGGCCACAGCACGGCTTTCTTATCACCCACGCGGAATCGATTTCCATCGCGAGCTATCTGACGCTCGGTGATCCCGAGGCCCCGCGCTATCGCCCCACCGTGTTCTATGCCTATCACCCGTGCGACGACGCCGTGCTGTCGGTTCACGAGCTCGCAGGCAGAAACTGGCGCCTGCAGCAGCGCAAACATCTCATGTGCGATGAGATCGTCTCCGGCGCCGACGCCTTGGGCGTGCTGCTGATGGGCCCGGGACGACGTCCTTACTGGTACGGATCCGTGCTCGATATCGATACCGCGCGCAGTCTTTGCCCGCATAACAATGCGACCAGCCTGCAGGTGGCAGCTGCCGTCATCAGCGCGGCCATTTGGGCCCTCAAACATCCTGATCGCGGCATTCTCGAACCTGACGAGCTGCCCCACGCGGAGATCATGGAGCTTGCGGCGCCTTACCTCGGTCATCTTGGTGGCGTGTATACCGACTGGACACCTCTCGATGGTCGCGGCTGGCTCATGGATGAGCGCGTTGATGAATCCGACCCCTGGCAGTTCGAAAACTTCCGGGTTGCCTGAGCTCGACGAAAACGCTCAAGGCTTGATGAGCCCCGGTGGAACTCTGACTGCCACGCACACCGAGCTGGCAAAACCCTCGCTAAGTGTCGCAAGCGTTGTAAAAACATGTCGCTCGCGTAGATGAATCCATGATTGAGGCCGCGACCATCTGCAGCGGCCGGACCAGTCTGGTCAAAGAAGAGCCACTCGCCGCAGTCGGGAAGACGGTGAAACCAGAGCGCGTGATCGAGACTGGTCGTTCTGTGCGTCACAAAGGGCTGACCGTGCCGGCGCAGGGCGTTGAACAGCAACGTGCTGTCGGACAGAAACGCGAGCGCACACTGTTGCAGCCGCGACGAGTGTAATGCGTGAGCGGCGAGTCGCATCCAGAGCTGAATACCTCCCTCCTCCAGTCGAGCATTGAGGGGCGACCAGTCATCCAGAATTTCGAGTTCGACTCCCGTGCCCAACGTGAATGGCAGCGGCACACGCTCCCGCCCAGAGGCCACGCGCCGAGCCATCGCGGCCGCAGGGCCGCCCATCGCAGTAAAAGTCGGTTGGTGCGCGTCGCCCTCTTCGGGCCCCTTGAATGACGCTGACATGAAAAATACAGCGTTACCCTGCTGAGTCGCGCGAACTGCGCGGGTTTCGTAGCCACCTCCCTCGCGCAGCCGGTCGACGCGATATTGAATCGGCTAATCGGGAATACCGGGGCGCAGAAAGTACGCATGCAGCGAGTGCGCGAGCTTGTTTTCAGCTACCGTCCCAAAGGCGGCAGCGAGTGCCTGAGCCAGAAAGTGTCCGCCGTATATGCGCAGCGGACCATAATCTCGCGGCTCGCCGAGGAATACGTCAGCAACGCCGGCCGGCGTCACACCGAGCAGATCCTGCGTATTCACGCGAGACTGCGCTGGATCTGATTGTCGCCGTTGATTATCACTCACGATCACGCTCCCTTCTTACGCCAGGCGCCACGGGCGACCGACGTTGCGGTCAGCGCGCCGTAGACCACCATGCCCGCGGCAACACACGCGAACACAAAGCCGATTGATGGGTCGAGCCAGAGCACGCCCGCAGCGGCGCCACCGACCGCAATCACGAACCGAAGCACGGTGGCGGCAACCGGCCAGGCCACGGTACCGGCCCCTTGCGACGCGAAATAAAGTGAAAGCCCGAGCCCCTGAAACACAAACGCCGGACCCACGATCTGCAGATAGAGCGCGCCCGCGCGCCAGCTCGCAGGGTCGTCGGTGAACAGGTCGAGCCAAAGACCCGGCGCCACCGCAAGCAGCAACCCGACGGTTCCGGTCAAGCCAGCTGCCGTCAGACCGCCGGTCCAGCCAATACGCTCGGCGCGCGCGAGATTGCCAGCCCCCATGTTGACGCCCACAAGGGATGTCATGGCCGTACCGATCCCGAACACCATCGGCACCAGCAAGAACTCGAGCCGCGCGACTATGCCGTAGCCCGCCAGCGCGTCGACGCCAAAACGCCCGACCAGCAGGTTGAGCGCGCTGATGGTCAGCACCACGAAGACCGGTGACAAAGCAGCGAGCAGACCGACGCGAAAGATGTCTGCAAACCTCGCCCAACGTAGCGTCAACGCGGCGCTCACCAGGCGTACCGGCGCATCGGGGCGCAGGCTCCTCACAAGGAGAAGAACGGTGGAAGCAGTCGATACGACGATGACCGAAACTGCGGCGCCCGGCAGCCCCAGCGCCGGCAGACCCAGCCAGCCAAACATCAGCGCGCCCGTGAGCGGAACCTGAACCAGCGAACTGCCAATCATGAACAACGCAGGCAAACGCATATTGCCGGCGCCACGCAGCGCGGCATTCAGAAACGCCATGATCCACAGCGGCAATGCGCCAAGGAAGAGCACCTCGCCGTAACCCGCGGCCTCGCTGATCACACGGGCCGGAGCCCCCGTGAGGGACAACAGCCAGTGCCCCCCGAGGAGCCAGAGCAGCAGGAACAGAAGACTCGCCCCAGCCGCAATCACCAGCGCATGCCACACCAAGGATTCGGCAGCCGCCCGATCACCCCGACCCAGCGCGCGCGCAATTGCGCTGGCGACCGCTCCCCCCATAGCGCCGTTGGCGAGCATCTGCTGCAGCATGAGCAGCGGAAACATGAGCGCGATAGCCGCCAGCGGTTCAATGCCCAACCGCGCAACAAACCAGATCTCGGCCATGCTCACGCCCGCCTGAACAAGAAAAGCGGTGGCATTCGGACCCGCAAGACGCAGCAGAAGGGGCAGCGGTGGCGCTTCAAGCATCTCTCGCATCAGTGGCGACATCGTCCTGCGCGCAGCCGATATAGGTGTATCTACACTTTGTTGCGCGGACGCGGGAGGCTGAAGCTTGGGTGGCGGCTGCATAACAGGTCCTGGTGTGGGGTTACTGAACGAGCCGACGCAGCGTGCGTAACGAGCCTTCCAACTGACGCCATTCTGCGACACCAAACAGCTGAATCACGCGCGTCTGGGCGCGGCGCCAGGCATCGTTTGCTTCGCGCAGCTTGCTGCGCCCCAGCGGGCTAATGGCTACGAGCCGCACGCGGGCGTCCTCCGGATCCAGCGGGCGCTCGACGAAACCCGCCTGTTGGAGCGGCGTCAGGTTACGTGTGAGCGTCGTTCGCTCCATGTACAACCGCGAGGCGAGGTAGGCGACCGGGCACGGCCCCGCCGCCTCCAGGTAGCCGAGAACGGGGTACTGGTTTCGCGTCAGGCCTGAGGCGCGCATTTCTTCCGCGAAAACGCGGCCGACCGCCCGAGCGGTCTTTTGCAGGTTATGACTCACGCAATGAATCGGATCCAGCATGGACCCGATATCGTCGACGTCTTGCGATGTTCTCTGCGCATTCATGTGTAGCTACACACTATTGCGCACCCCCCTCGGGGTCAACCGGACGCACAGCACGCCGCTACCCCCTCAGGTATCCGCAGCCTCGCCATGATAGTAGCGCCCGTGCCAGATGCCGCGCTGATCCTCGGCCGCGAGCGGCATGCGCCACGACTTCACGACGGCGTCGTCCAGCCGCACGCGGTAAAGACCGCGCGGTTCGTTCCAGGTGTCGCGGATATAGGCTTCCGCACCCTCGGTGCCGACATAGCGCCGGGCAATGCGTCGGTAGCGGTCGCGCCAGGCGTCGTCTTCACCTGTATCGTGGACCAGCTCCGCACGTCCTTCGACCACGACCTTTCGATACGGCAACGGCTGCTCATCGATGCACAGCGCCACGCGCGGGTCGCGACGCAGACAGTCGAACCACTCGGAGCGCGCGCGCGGCGTAAACCAGATCGCGCCCTCTTCGTGCAGGAACCAGATCGGTGTAACAAGCGGACTACCGTCCGGGCGTACCACGGCAACGCGCATAAGCACGCCGCGCTCGGCCAAAAAGGCATCCCGTTCTAAATCTGTGAGTTTTGGCATAGGCGCGGCTCAGTTACCGAAGTCCCAGGATTCACCCGCGTGATATCGCCGCAGGATGAGTTTCGCCATCATGATCTTGTGCACCTCGTCCGGACCATCGGCGATACGCAACGTCCGCGCGCCCTGATACATGCCGGCAAGGGGCAGGTCGCCGCTCACGCCCGCAGCACCGTAGACCTGAATGGCGCGATCCACCACGCGGTGATACGCGGCCGGCACGAAGACCTTGATCGACGAGATGTCGGTGCGAGGATCGGCGCCCGATTCCATTTTTTCCGCGCAATGGATCGTCATGAGCCGGGCGCTCTGAATATCCATATAGCTTTCCGCCACGAATCCCTGCATGAACTGCTTGGTTTCGAGCTTTTCGCCGCCATGCACCTCGCGCGTCATGAGCCGCTCGATCATGAGATCGAAAGCGCGCCACATCGAGCCGATGGAATTCATGCAGTGATAGACGCGGCCAGCGCCAAGGCGATCCTGCGCCGCGCGGTGCCCGCTGCCCGTGCGCCCGAGCTGGTTGGACTTCGGCACACGGACATTGTCGTAGATGATCTCGCAGTGGCTCGACGCGCGACCCCACACCGGCACGCCGCGCACAATTTTCACTCCGGGCGTGTCGCGCGGAACGATGATCTGGGTCATACGATCGTTGTCACCGCCGGATGCACTCGGGTCGCTCGTGCGACACATGACGATAAAGAAATCCGCTGAGTAGCCGTTTGACGTAAACCACTTGTGCCCGTTGATAACCCACTCATCGCCTTCCAGCACTGCGCGCGTGGACAGCGAGCGCGGATCCGAGCCCGGTGTGTGTGGCTCTGTCATCGAGAAACCGGATTGCATGGTGCCGTCGGTCAGCGGCTTCAGCCACTTCTCGTGCTGCTCCGGCGTGCCGTACTGCACGAGAATCTTCTGATTGCCCGAGTTGGGCGCAACGACCCCAAAAAGCGATGCTGCTCCGGGGCTGTAGGAAAGCACCTCGTTCATGTAGGCGTGCTGCAGGAAGCTGAGCCCCATGCCGCCAAACTCGCGCGGCAGGTGCGGTGCCCAGAGCTTGGCGTGCTTGACCTTTTCTTGAACTTCCCGCCGCAGCGCCTTCGCTTCTCGCGCAATTTCGTTCTGCTCATTCGCGCTGTTCGACACGGCGCCCCAGAGGCGCCCTTCGTTGGGCAGAATCTCCTTGTTGACGATTTCGGCAGTCGCAAGCCGAATCTCGTTGATCTCATTATCAAGCGCCGGCACCGGCTTGACGTTCATCGGCATGCTGAATTTCCTCCCCAAGATTGCCCGTAATCTAAAGCATGCACTGCCGAATTGCACAGCAAGCAGGCTCAGCGTCCGGCAAAGGCTACCTGACGAACGAGCCAGACCACACGCTCGAAAATCCCCGTTGCCAGCAGTAACGACTGAGCATCGCCCTGCTCTTTCGCCGGCGCGGATTCCGGCGCCATCGTCATGAGTCCGGAGCGGATGTTCTCCATGAGCGCACTGCGATCCGCGGTCAGATCTCGCAGCAGTTCCTCCTCCGGCTGATCGTCGCAAACGTGCTCGACCAGCACCGACAGAATGAGATGCAGGGACTCCGTCATGCTGGTGGCAAGCACCGACGCGCTCGCCGGTGTCAGCGCCGCGACATAGTCGTGCAGCGCCTCCTGCAGTGAGCGCAAGGCATCGTTGCGGCTGCGCAGGGCAAAGACCGCGGGCAATCGATCGCCAGGACTGGTTTCCCGCAACGCATCCTCGATGAATTCGCCGATGCGGGCGTTGAGCCCAAGCGCGGCGGCTCGCCGCTCCGCGTCAGGCAGCGTTTCGACCCCTTCAAGCTCGTGCAATCGCAGTGGGTCGAGCACGCTGGGCAACTCGCGCATCAGCCTGCGCTGCTCGCGCCCCGCCAGTTCGAGCGCGGTCTCGAGATCCCGCGCGGCATCCGTGTAATCGATATGGCGCGGCGCGAACCGGCTACTCGCCGCGGGCTCCGGCGCAAGCCGTTCGAGCAGTGCCACGAGACGCGTTTGCACGGCGCCCGCGCCCAGCGCCCCCGCGACTTGCAGCACCAGGTAGAGCAGCGCAACACGCGTCGGCACGGGCCATTCCTCAAGCCCGAGCAGCGCTTCCAGCTTCTCCACCCCACCTGCAATCCAGATCAGAGGCAGCACAATCGCCACACCCGTGAGCTTGACGAGCCCCTGCCAGAGCGCGAGCTGCCGCGGCACCCCCTCGAGATGCGAGGTGACCATGACGACCGAGAGGCCCGAGCCAATGCTCGCGCCGCAGACGAGCAACACCGCCTCAGACAGCGGCAGCACCCCAGCCATGTTGAGGGTCACGGCGAGAATGCTCACCGTCGCCGAGGACTGCACGATCAGCGTGACCATAAGACCGAGCAGAAATGCGATTAGCGCGTGCTCTCCCGCGAAAACAAAGAACTCGACGGTCCAGGTCGACTGCTGCAAGAGCGCGCCCCCGGACTTGATCAACCCGAGACCCGTGAGCAGCGCACCAATGGCGAACACGAGCCCGATGAAGCGCTGCCCCGCGGCCACGCGATTCAGGTTGAGGAGCTGAGCAACACCCGTGATACCGATCGCAAAGAGCCCAAGCAGCAGTACATCAACCGATGCGAGGAATACGAGCAGCGATGTACCGACGCTCGCCCAGGCGCTCACGATCAGCGCGCCAGAGAACCGCAGCGCACCGGAATTGAGCAGCCCGATGCAGACAAAGGCTGCAGCGCTCGTGCTCTGGGTGAGTGCTCCGAGCAGCAGGCCAGAGCCCGCTGCCGATACGGGTCCACCCGCGAGTCGAGCAAGAAGCGCGCGGACGTGAGGACCCGTGAGCGACTGCAGTTGATGCGCGAGCTGCAGCAGACCAGCGAGAAAGAGACCCAGCCCGGCAAGGGCGTAGCCGAGCTCGTACATGCTCAGGTGTTCCGCGTGGCCCGCAGCGCGCCAAAGAGGCTGAGCCCAACCAACAGAAACGCAACCGCGAGCAGGACGTACAGGACCGACCGCAGCGTGCGATAGCGGTCTTCAAGTTCCCGGCTCAGGATCGACAGCCGCTCCGTCGCGAGCGCCTGCGATTCCGCTGCCAATGTATCGATGCTGCTCTCGAGGCGCCGATCGATACCGCGCACCGTTCGATCGACTTTCGTGGCAGCCGCCAGCGGCAAGCGGCCATCCGGCGTCAGTGCTTGGGTCAGGGCGCTCTCATACCGCGCGATATCTATACTGTGCTGCCGGATGAGTTCGTCGATCTGAATCGTGGATGACTCCAGCTCGAGTCGACGCGAAGCCTCCGCCAACACCGCAAGATGCTCTGCCACACGCCCCTGCCGGGACTCAAAGGCCTGCTGGTAGTGCTGCAGATCCTCAGGGCTCTCGCCGCGCAGCAAGATGTTCTTCCACTCCTGCACACCGATCTTGAAATCCACCTGCGTCTGGGTGGCGCGGTACGCGATCTGCTCGAGCCCGTCCGCGGCGGCAAGACCCTCGCGCCACGCGCGATTCATCGACCAGACGGCAAACAGCGCAACGATACCGATGACCAACAGCGCGCCTGACAAGGTGGTGGCAAGCGAAATGAGCGCTGAGCGCAGCGAGGCGGAGCGACGCGCAGAATGCATTTTTTCCATTTCCGCATGGTACGCGCGGATTATGACGGAGTGTGACACGTGGAGCCGCGAAGTTGGCTTATACTCGCCGGTCGAGCGAACGTCGGGGGGCACAGCATGGCAACACTTCACTATCCCTATGCGCGCCACCCAGAACCGGGTAGCACGCTTGAGATCGCACCCGGCGTACGCTGGATCACCATGCCGATGGGCGGTTCGCTTAACCACATCAACCTGTACCTGCTCGAGGACACCCACGGCTGGTGGGTGGTCGATACCGGGCTTGCCCTGCCCGAGATCCGCGAACTCTGGCATCGCGTGTTCGACTCGGCGCTCGGGGGCAAACCTGTCGTCGGTGTCATCTGCACCCACATGCACCCGGACCACGTCGGCCAGTCGAAGATGATCACCGATCACTTCCAGTGTCCGCTGTACATGACGCGCGCCGAGTACTACCAGGCGCGCGCGTTCTCCGGCGGCGGCAGCCCGCATTCCAGCTGGGCGAGCCGGGAGTTCTACCTGCGCGCTGGCATGCCGGGCGAGTATCTCGATGAACTGCGCCGACAATGGGAGCAGCGCTCGAGCGACGGCATGAGCATGCCGGAAATGCCCGGCGGCTACCGCCGCCTGCAGCATGGCGACATCCTGCACATCGGCGGCAGGGAATGGCAGGTCGTGATCGGCAGCGGACATTCGCCGGAGCATGCCTGCCTGTACTCGGCGTCGCTCAAGGTCTTTCTGTCGGGCGACCAGATCCTTCCCGTGATCACGAGCAACGTGTCGGTGCATCCCACCGAGCCCGAGGCCAATCCGCTGAAGGACTGGATGCAGTCATTGGACGAGCTGCTCGCGCTGCCATCCGATTTGCTCGTCCTGCCGGCGCACAACCTGCCGTTCACCGGGGTGCGCGAGCGGCTGCGCTCGCTGCTATCGCACCACGAAGACAGAATGCTCGCGATCGAAGAGCACTGCACCAAGCCGGCCCTGGCGCGCGACCTGTTGCCCGTGCTGTTCACACGCCGGCTTGATCCGCGACAGATGATGATGGCGCTGGGTGAGGCCATCGCCCACCTGCATCTGCTCATGCACCGCAATCGGATCGAACGCACGCTGCATGAAGATGGTCACTACCGGTTCCGTTCCATCGATCCGGATCTTGCTCGACGCGCCCACCCGGGCGATCACGAAGCTCCGAGCGAGAGTCCCGTTCTGGTGTGAGCCCGAGGACCGGCGCAAACGCGCGGAGGAGCTCGCAAAATGGGATTGCTTGACGTCGCCAAAACACTGGCTCAGGTTCCGACTCTGCTCGCCCTGAAAAAGGGTATGGCACCCCGGCCGCTCACAGATCGGGATTGTGTCGGCGCGCTCGTGGAGCGCAATGCGGCAACTTGGCCCGATGCGCCCGCTCTGCTGTTCGAGGGTCGCACGGTCAGCTGGCACGACTTCAATCTGCTCGCCAACCGCTACGCGGCGGCGCTGCGTGCTGAGGGACTGTCGCGGGGCGATACCGCCAGCGTGTTCATGGAGAATCGGGTCGAGTTCCTGGCGCTGCTCATTGCGCTCAACAAACTTGGCGTCATCGCCGGACTCATCAATACCAACCTGCGCGGGCGCCCGCTAAGCCACTGCGTGACGGTTACCGCATCGCGCAAATGCATCTTCGGCGCAGAGCTCGCGCCGGCACTCGCCGAGGTGCGCGCAGAGCTCGCACTCGATCCGGAGCGCGACTATCTCGGTGTCGCTGACGGCGCGCTAGCGGCTCCCGAGTGGTCCAGGGATCTGAACGCGCTGCTCGTGAGCGATGACCCCGGCAATCCGGTCGAGACCGCTGACAATCTGCTCGGCGGACACGCCTTCTACATCTTTACCTCCGGCACAACAGGGCTGCCGAAAGCCGCCGTACTGTCCAACCGGCGCTACCTGTCGAGCGCCTTACTCGCCCACAAGGCAGCGCTGAAGTGCTCCCAGAAAGACCGCATCTACGTGTGCCTGCCGCTGTACCACGGCACCGGCTTGATGATCGGCATGGGCGCTTCGTTTTCCTCCGGCGCCAGCGTGTTCCTGCGCCGCAAGTTTTCCGCGAGCAGCTTTCTCCGCGAGGTCCGGGAACACGGCACCACCTGCTTCATCTACATCGGTGAGCTGTGCCGCTACCTGGTCGCTACACCAGCCCAGCCGGACGATCATCGCAACCCGCTGCGCAGCGTAATGGGTAACGGGCTGCGCCCCGACATCTGGCCCGTATTCAAATCCCGCTTCGGCATTCGCCGCATCGCCGAGTTTTACGGCGCAAGCGAAGGCAATGTGGCGTTCGCCAATCTGTTGAACAAGGATTGCACCGTCGGCATGACATCCGTTCGTCACGCGCTCGTGCGCTACGACATCGACGCCGACGAGATCATGCGCGACGCGAATGGTCGCTGCGTGCCCGCAGCGCCCGGCGAGCCCGGGTTGATGCTCGGTCATATCAGCCCCGACGCGGTATTCGAGGGCTATACCAACGCCGAGGCGACCGAGAAGAAGATCGTGCGCGATGCGTTTGAGTCCGGCGACGCATGGTTCAATTCTGGCGATCTCATGCGCACGGTGGATGTCGGATTCGCGCTCGGCTACCCGCACTACCAGTTCGTCGACCGGATCGGCGACACCTTCCGCTGGAAGTCGGAAAACGTCTCCACCAACGAGGTGGGCGAAATCATCAACGCGTTCCAGCAGATCCGATTCTCGAACGTCTACGGCGTGACGATCCCGGGCACTGACGGCCGCGCAGGCATGGCTGCGCTCACGCTGGCGCCCGGTACGACTGCGCTCGATCTGGAGGGATTCTCCCAGCACGTGATGCGCGAACTACCGGCCTATGCGCGCCCCGTGTTTCTGCGCGTCGAACCAGAGATCGACGTGACCGGCACTTTCAAAATGGTGAAGGGCGCGCTACGCGATGAGGGTTACGACCTGAGCCGGGTGCGCGATCCACTGTTCGTACTAAAACCGGGCAGTTCGCGCTACGAGCCGCTCGATGCTGAGTTCGCTGCAGAGATCGGGCGCGGAACAGCAGGGTACTGACGCGGGCATGGCCGCCCTGCCGTAACCCGGGCGCTCCAGAAGGGCACGCGGTTGCGGTTACAGGGCGGTGCTGCGCAGCTGCTCCATCGCCGCATCAATACGTGCGACGTAGTGGCGCGCACGACCGGGACGGGGCTTGCCGGTGTTGTAGCCTTCGAGCGCGCAGGCCTCGGCGCCACACCGATCCCGGAAATGCGAAAGTACCTGGGCGCCGCAGTAGATGTTTTCTTCCGGATCAACGAGCAGGTTCTGACGCGACGTTCCGCAGAACTCCGACCAGACCAAGGGTTTCACCTGGGTTGGGCCCACAGCGCCGCGGCGAGAACGGGCATGTACCCGAAACTGGCTTTCGATCTTGACCAGGCTGGCCAGAAGCTCAGGATCAAGGTGATGGCGGGCGCTGGCTTCGAGAATCCAGCCGGCAAAATCATTTGCTGCTGCGGGTTGCACGCCGAATGCACGCGTCATGCGCGACCCGAAGTCATCTACGGCGCGACCCCAGGTTGTTGCCGGGGTCACAGCCGCCGGCACCGCAAACGCGAGGGTGCGCGGCTTTTCATCGACGGTTCCGTGCACGACCAAAAGTGGAACCAGCACGATCATAAGCCCTGCCATCATCTGCACACGCAGCAGTACCGGCAGCGAATTCCATAGCATCCCAAGCATCGCGAGGGTCTCCTGCAGCCCAAGCGACGGCGTCGCGTGAGGCATTCAACTCCACCGTCCGAGTCCACCCATCAGATGGAACCGCGCATCGCGGCCGGACGACAACCTGCTTTGATTCTAGCCAGAGGGAGGCGGACATTGAACGCAGGGAGGGGTCAACACCTCGAATAAAAGACATTTTTATGACGTTGGCCGGCTCTATGTGAGTAGATGCTATCTACTAAAGCCGCGTAATTGTGTTTTTCGCAGCGCCGGCAAGGCAGTGGAATCCAATCTTCTTATGCAAAAACGATCTTAAAGAGGCGCGGCATCTGCATTCGCGCTATTTAGGCGGGCGTGGTCTTTAACAAGACCGCGCACAGACGTCTGATCCGGGGTTCAGCCCGCGCGCAGGGTACGGATAATCGCCTCGCGTTGGGCGGCATCCGAGACCGGGAACGAA
>DMUF01000042.1:0-3366 GCA_003476445.1 Gammaproteobacteria bacterium
CGCGCTGAGCTGCTCGAGCAGCGCGTCCTCCGCGCGATAGTCAAAGGTGTACTGCAGGTGTCCCTCACGCGTCCACCACGTCCACGCATCGCGGTAGCCCGCCTCGATACCGTATTGCGGGCGCCAGTCGAGATCGCGCAGCGCTTTCTCGATGGAAAGAATCGCCGTGCCGGTCAGTGCCTCGCCCCAGTGCACCAGCGGCGGCCGCTGCGCGCGCGCAATCTCTTCGGGAACGTGAACGACGCGGGGCCGCAGACCGGTCGCGCGGCCGATCAGCTCGATCACGCCGACGAGGCTCGCGCACTCTGCCCCCGCGACGTTGTAACCCTGACCATAGACGTTGGGGTTACCCAGCAAGGCCACCATCAGCCGCGCTACGTCATGAATGTGCACGAGTGACAGCGTGGCATGGCCCGCGCCGGGGATCAGTAGCGGCCGACCTGCTTCGAGTCGAGCGAAGAAGAACGGGTCACGGGTAGGCTGTGGGCTGCGGGGCCCCATGGTGTGGCCGACACGCAGCCAGGTGGCGGGAAAGCCGTCTTGCTGCCAGGCGGTCGCGAGCAGATCTTCGCAGCGCACCTTGCCCACCCCATAGGCCTTGCGCGGGTCGTCGTCATCCGCCGCGTGGCGACGGAAATCCTCGCGCACCGGCTGGACAAAGCTGCGTCGGTACACGGCCTGGGAGCTGGTAAAGACGTAGTGGCGGACGCGGCCACGAAAGAGATCCATGACCGGTTCGAGATCTGCGGGCACGAATGCCGTGTTGTCGAATACCGCGTCGAAGTCGTCGCGCACGGGTGCCAGGGCGGCGGTAAATGCGCCCGGTATCCGGCGATCAGCATGAATGCGGCGTACCCCAGCCGGCAGCGGCACGTCATGGCTGTTGATCACGGTGACTTCATGACCGGTCGCAGCCAGAAGGCGCACGAGCTCGAGGCCGATGTAGCGATTGCCGCCAGTCACCAGTACGCGCATTAATTCTTCCCGTCTTTGCCCCCGCGGGCACCAGTGTAGCGCGAGCTCTCTCGACTCGGGCAGGCGCCTCGCGCATCATGCCGCGTCTGCGCCCGTAGCTCAGTTGGATAGAGCATCTGGCTTCGAACCAGAGGGTCGGGAGTTCGAGTCTCTCCGGGCGCGCCACCAGTTTCCGGGGGGAGACTGCCTGGTAAAGACGTTCCAAGGGGGGGTTATGGGCACGGTCTGGCTGGGCGATACCGCCCTGGACTCGGTCGAGATCGAGCGTCGCGGCCGGCAGGCGGCAGCAGGTTTCGAGGCGCTTGGCCTCGTAGCGGGCGATGGCGTCGCCATTTACCTTCGCAACGACTTTCCGTTCTTCGAAGCAAGCATCGGCGCGAGCAGCCTTGGGGTCTATCCGGTTGCGGTTAACTGGCACTACACGCCGGCCGAAGCGGAATATCTGCTCGCGGATTCGGGCGTAAAGGTGCTCGTCATTCATGCGGACCTGCTGGCGCCGATTCGGGCGGTGATTCCCGCCGGCGTCACGGTGCTCGCGGTCCCGGTGCCGCCGATCATTCGGGCGGCTTACGGTTTGACCGCCGCCCAGTGCGAAATTCCGGAAGATGTCCTCGACTGGTCGGTCTGGCGCAGCGGCTTCAGCGATGCCGCGCGCCCGCCGGCGCCGATGCCAAGCACGATCATTTATACCTCCGGAACGACCGGGCGCCCGAAGGGCGTGCGTCGCCCGACGGCAACCGCGGAGCAGGCCGGTGTGACGGCGCGCATGCTCGCGCACAGCTATGGCTTCACCGACTATCAGGGGCGCGGACACGAAATCACCACGGCGATCGTTGGACCCATCTATCACTCGGCGCCCAACGCGCATGCGCAGTTCTGTTTTCGCCAAGGCGCAAACATCGACATCATGCCGCGGTTTGACCCCGAGGCGCTGCTGGCTGCCATCGAGCGACGGCGCATCACGCACCTCAACATGGTGCCGATCATGTTCAATCGGCTGCTCAAGCTGCCGGAAGCGGAGCGTGGGCGGTATGACCTTTCCTCGCTGCGCTTTGTCGCTCATGCGGCTGCGCCGGTTTCCCCGCCGATCAAGCGCGCGATGATCGAATGGTGGGGGCCGGTGATCAACGAATACTACGGCTCCACGGAGATGGGTAACGTCACCTTCTGCACCGCGGAAGAATGGCTCTCCCATCCCGGCACCGTGGGTCGGCCGCTGCCGGGCGCGGTGGTTCGTGTCATCGATGCGGATGGCAATCCCCTGCCGGCGCGTGAGGTGGGCGAGGTCATTGGGCGCATGCAGGGTTCAGCAGACTTCACCTACCAGAACGACGCGGAAAAGCGCCGACGCATGGAGAAACAGGGGCTCGTTACGCCGGGGGATATCGGCTACTTCGACGAGGATGGCTTTCTTTATCTCTGCGATCGCGCGAACGACATGATTATCTCCGGCGGCGTCAACATTTACCCCGCCGAGATCGAAGCCGAACTGCACAAGATGCCCGAGATTGCCGATTGCGCCGTGTTCGGCATCCCGGACGAAGAGTTCGGTGAAGCCATCTGCGCCTGCATTCAGCCGCAGCCCGGGGTAACGCTTGAGGAAAGCGACGTTCGCGTATGGCTGCGTCAGCAGGTCGCAGGTTACAAGATGCCCAAGGTGTGGAACTTTGTCAGCGAGCTGCCGCGGGAGGATTCCGGCAAGATCTTCAAGCGCAAGCTGCGGGCGCCGTACTGGGAGAACGCTGGCCGTAACATCTGAGCCGACGCGGGGCAGGGGTGCGCCGCGCGGCTGCCGAGAACAGAGAGAGGGGAAAGCATGCACATTGGCGCACTCATGTTTGCAACCGATTACGCGGTGCCGCCGCAGGAGCTCGCGCGCGAGCTCGAGGCGCGCGGTTACGAGTCGTTTTTCGTGCCGGAACACACGCATATTCCAGCATCGCGCCAGTCGCCCTGGCCGGGCGGCGCCGATCTGCCAAAGGAATACGTGCACACCTATGATCCGTTCGTAGCCCTGTCATTCGCTGCAGCGGCGACCAATCGCCTTCGGCTTGGCACGGGCATCTGCCTGTTGCCGCAGCGCGACACGCTGGTCACGGCCAAATTGGTCGCAAGCCTCGATCGCCTTTCTGGCGGTCGGGTAATTTTCGGCGTGGGCGCCGGTTGGAATCGCGAAGAGCTTGAACATCACGGTGTTGAGTTCGCGACCCGCTTCGCAAGGATGGAAGAGCAAATCGCCGCGCTCTCCTTGCTCTGGCGCGAAGAGGCGCCCGCGTTCGACGGGCAATACGTGAAGTTTTCCGCCACCTGGCAGTATCCCAAGCCGATTCAGCAGCCGCGTCCGCCAGTGCTGCTCGGTGGCGAGTCCGACCACACCTTGCGTCGCATTGT
>DMUF01000042.1:3712-5141 GCA_003476445.1 Gammaproteobacteria bacterium
CGGCTCGCTGCGATGGCGCAGGCCGCCGG
Organism: Gammaproteobacteria bacterium; assembly: GCA_003476445.1. Taxonomy (GTDB): domain Bacteria; phylum Pseudomonadota; class Gammaproteobacteria; order Pseudomonadales; family Azotimanducaceae; genus UBA7803. The sequence goes on from DMUF01000042.1 coordinate 3,742, forward strand.
TCGGTCGATGGACTCGCTGACCGTGAGCATCTTCGGCGCGCGTGCGGATGCGCGAACGCTCGATGACTACGCAGCCGCGGGCATCACCCGCGCGATCCTGCCGCTGCCGCCAGCTGATCGCGATACCGTATGGCGTGCGCTGGACCGTTATCAGCCGCTGCTCGATGCACGCGGCGCGCAGAGCTGACGCAACACGAGAGGCTCATCATGCAGGTCAATACCACTGAAGGACGGGTGCCCGTCGACCAGCTTGGTCGCACGCTCGTGCATGAACATGTTGCTGTAGGCTTTCCTGGCTGGTATCTCGACGTGCGTCAGCCGCGCTATCGCCGCGAAGATGCGCTGGCACAGGCGGTCGATCACTTCGCCCGGCTGCGTGACTATGGGGTGCGCACGGTGGTTGACCCGTGCCCGATGGATCTCGGCCGCGATGTCGAGCTGATTGCGCTCGTCGCGCAGAAGACCGGCCTCAACCTTGTCTGTGCGACGGGCATGTACGCGGAAAGCATGGGAATTTCCTACTCGTTCGCGCGACTTCGGGTAGAGGACATCGTCGAGATCTACGTCAAGGAAATCGAGGACGGCATCGCCTGGTCGGGTATTCGCGCAGGCGTGATCAAGATCGCAACGGGCGATGGTCAGGTCACGGATTTCGAACGCAAGGCGCTCACCGCGGCGGCGCGAGCGGCGCGCATCACCGGGTTGCCGCTCATCTCGCATACCGAGAACGCGACGTGCGGGCACGATCAGATCGATATCGTCACCGGCGAGGGCGTGCCGGCGGGCCAGCTCCTGGTCGGGCATTCGGACGGGCGCGATGACCATCACTATCACCTGAGCATTGCCGAACGTGGCGCCTACGTGGGCTTTGACCGGTTCGGGCTCGAAATGATCGTGCCCGACGAAGTGCGTATGCAGAACGTGAAGCGGTTGATCGACGCGGGTCACCGCGACCGCGTGCTCATGTCCCATGACACGGTTCACTGCTTTCTCGGTGGCTTGCCGGGGGGCCTCACGCAGGAAGAGTTCCAGCGTCGGCTGCCCAACTGGCGGCTCACTCACATCTTCGAGAATATTTTTCCACGCATGCGGGCGATGGGTGTCAGTCAGGCAGACCTTGATCACATCGTCACGGATAACCCGCGGCGGTTCTTTGAGGCAGGGCAGGTGACGCAGCCGACTCAAGGCTGAGTCGGTTGGGGCTGCTTACCGCAGGACTCGCCACGAACCGCCTTTGTCCGGTCCAACGCGCTCAAGGCGGCCGGACTCCCGCAGTTTCCTGATGGCGCGTTCGATGGCACTGGGCACCTTACCGAGGCTTTCGGCCAGCTCGGTAATACGCATCCCCGGCTGCTCGCTGAGAAGTCGCAAGATAGCCGCTTCTGTTTTCTCCCGCGTTT
>DMUF01000042.1:5179-5354 GCA_003476445.1 Gammaproteobacteria bacterium
CGGTTCTTTGAGGCAGGGCAGGTTCACAGCCAGAACGGGTAAATGGGGTTATAGAAGGCGGGCGTCTAGATGGCGATTGGGCGTCGCCAGCGCGCTTTGGTTGTTTGCCTCACGTCACGTGACCCGTTACATTCGTTTCGTGATAAAAACGTTCGCAGATCGTCGTACGAAGGAC
>DMUF01000042.1:5406-5953 GCA_003476445.1 Gammaproteobacteria bacterium
GTTTTCTCCCGCGTTTGCTCCCGCGTTTTCTCTGCCGTCGCTCGCTGAAACCGCACCACAACCGCGCCGGGAATTTCGAGAATTTCGGGAGCTGGCAAACCGGCCGCCTGTGTCCAACTGGCCATCCTCATGGTCCCCTGTCCCCAGGCGAGAGGCGTGAGCGTGCCGTCAACAGCCTTCAACGCGTCGGTCTGCGCGTCGAAACCCGTTTCCCTTTCACCGCATCGGCACGTTCGAACCTGCTCACCACCTCGACGTGATGGGTATGTGGAAAGAGGTCCAGCGTCTCGCAGTCCGTCAGGCGGTAGCCGGCCTCGGCTAGCAGTCGGGTGTCCCGCGCGAACGCGACGGGATCACAGGACACGAGCACCAGCAGCGGTGCCTGACACCGGCTGAGGACGGTCACGGCCTCGCGACCGAGACCGGTGCGCGCCGGATCGGCGATCACGAGCCCCGCGCGCGCGGGCTTCCAGCGCTCTATCTCCAGCGCAACGATTTCGGCTGTTCGACCGTGCAGATTTACGGCGGCATCGGCGCACGCCACCGC
>DMUF01000252.1 GCA_003476445.1 Gammaproteobacteria bacterium
GCGCGGCTGCCGCATATCCCGGCAAGCGACGCCTTCGACCGTGCCCGCGCAGCGCTGCCCGGCGTGCGCGCCAGCGACTTCGAACGCTTTTGCTTGTGCTTCACGGAAGGTCCGCTCGCCAACGGAATCCTGCATCTGTGCGAGCGCGTGCGTGTCGACGCGCTAATCGCGCGCCACTACCCCGGCGGTTATCGTCACCTGCGCCGCTATCACGATCAGCTGATCGACGCCCACCCGATCGAGCCCGTTACCAATCTGAGCAGTCTGCTGCATGGGCTCGAGTGCATCGCACTCGGGTTCGACAGTCGCGTCGCCATATTGCTGGATCACACCGGGCTGCTCGCCGACTGCGCGGAGCAGCTGGAGGCAATCGCGACAGCTCCGGGGGATGTGTATCAGTCTGCCGCAGCCTGCGCCACCATCATGCTGACCCTTGCGCCGCTGCTCGACGCGAAACCAGACGACCTGCAGCTGCCGCTTGAAGAAGAGCTTGGCGGGCCGGCCGCCTGGATGCAGCGCGAGGCGCGCCTGGAGGACTGGCGCGAAGAACTGGCGGGTCTCGATCAGAGCCTGCAAGGCATCGAGCTTCTGGACGGCGATGATCCGTTTGCAGGCGAGGGCGAGGAACTGGGCAGCGGCGAACTGCGCCCGGAGGATCGACACCTCGCTGCGCTCGAACGCGAGCGCGACACGCTGGCGCGCCGCATCGACATGGAGCGTTCCGCGATTCAGGACGCCCTCGGCAAGGAGTATCCGAACGCACGCAGCTATCGCTATGACGAGTGGGACTATCTGTCGCGCGGTTATCTGCGCCGCTGGTGCCGGCTCTTCGAGATTCGGCTCGAGCCCGACAAGGATCAGGATCTGGAGCCCCTGGTGGCGCTCATGCGCCACCACCGACCGCGGGTGCAGAAGCAGTTGGAACTGATCCGCCCTCTCGGTTACCAGCGCGTGCGCCGCGTGGCCGACGGAGACGAACTCGACTTCAACGCCGTGATCGAAGCGCGGCAGGACGCGCGCGCAGGGCAGTCGCCGGACGAGCGCGTGTACAGTCGACGGGACCGCGTGCATCGTGACGTCTGTGCGGCGTTCCTGGTCGACCTCTCGGCATCAACGGATGATCCGCTCGACAAGAGCACACCCGCCGCGGCACCCGCGACCGATGATTACCCGAACCTGCGCGACCCGTTCGGGGCAGAGGATCCGCCGTGGGAGGCAGCGCCAACGCCGCGCCGGATCATCGACGTGCAGCGCGACACCATGCTGATTCTCTCCGCCGGTCTCGAAGGACTGGGCGACAGCTACGGCGTCTACGGGTTTTCAGGTTTCGGGCGCGACTGCGTCGAGTTCTATGTGGCGAAAGAGCCGGATGAACGGTTCAGCCGCGCAACGCTCGCCGCGATCGCGGGCATGAAACCGAAACGCAGCACGCGCATGGGCCCAGCGATTCGCCACGCCGCGCGAAAGCTCGTCGATTCCGGCAGCGCAATGAAAGTTCTCATCATCCTGAGCGACGGGTTTCCTCAGGACAGCGACTATGGACCCGTGCGGGGCAGCCATGAGTATGGGGTTCAGGACACGGCGCGCGCGCTGCAGGAAGCAGCGGAGAAGGGAATTGAGACGTTCTGCCTGACCGTGGACAAATCCGGCCACGACTATCTGCGCCGGATGTGCCCGGACAATCGCTACATGATCATTGAAGATGTTGAAGGCCTGCCCGAGGCGCTCAGTACGGTGTACCGCACACTCACCGCATGAGCGCCCCGGCCAGGCAGACCGGTCAACCGTCAGTCGTCGCTGCCCGCCATGCCGAACAACTGCAGCAGCGAGAGGAACAGGTTGTAAATCGAGACATAGAGCGAAACGGTCGCGAGGATGTAGTTCGTCTCCCCGCCGTGGATGATCGCACTCGTCTGCCAGAGGATGAGAGCACACGACAGCAGCACCACCGCCGCCGAGATCGCGCCCTGGAAGGCTGAGAGATCAAAGAAGATCCCCGCCAGCACCACGCCAAGGATGACGAACGTTCCTGCCACCAGGAAACCCGACAGGAAGCTGAAGTCTTTCTTCGTCACGAGCGCGTACGCGGACAGCCCGACGAACGCGAGCGCGGTGGTTCCCAGCGCCGAGGCAATGAGCGAAGGCCCGTTCGCAAGCGCCATGTAGTGCGTGAGGATGGGCCCGAGCGTCAGCCCCATAAACCCGGTGAGAGCAAACACCATCACCAGCCCCATGGCGCTGTTGGCCGTCTTGTGCACGGCGAAGAGCAGGCCGAAGAAGCCAATCAACGTAACGATCGGGCCGAGGTAGGGCACGCTGAAAACCATCGCCAGCGTTGCGACAATCGCGCTCCAGGCCAGTGTCAGCCCGAGCAGGAGATAGGTGTTGCGCAACACGCGGCTGAGTTCGATCGCCGCAGACTGCGGCAGCGCATCAGCGGTGGAACGCGCATAAGCCAGCGCGCCCGGGCGGTTTGACGGGAACCCCCCGTTTCTCTGGTCACGTTCGTTCATGTCGTCTCCTCCGTTGTGGGGTGGCGAGTGACGGGAGCACGCATCACGGAACCTCGCGACACATCGCCCGACTCCCGCTACGCTTTCCCGCGGCCCGCCCGGCACCTTGCCGAAGCGGACCCTCGGACAGCTGATACTAGGGCGCAAAAGCCCCGAGAAACATACCGTATTGGACGCATGATTGATCGATAAAAACGAAGAAAATGGGTCGGAGGTTCGTGAACGCCCGTGGCACGTTTTCCGCTATCGGGACTATCGCGTGCTTTGGGCCGCCATGTTCAGCGCGAGCATCGTCACCTGGTTCCGAATCCTGGGCACATCCCAGTGGTTGCTGGAAGAAACGGGTTCCGCAGCCGTGGTGGGGCTCATCGGGGTCGTGCAGCTCGTTGTGCAGATCCCTGCGCTGCTCTGGGCGGGCGCGCTGGCCGATCGCGTGGATCGCAAGCGTCTCATGCTCCTGGCCCACGGGACAACGGCGCTCACGCTTGGCGGTCTCGCGCTGCTGAATGCGCAGGGGGCGCTCACCGCCACCGGCGTGTTCGTCGGCATCGCCATTACCGCGGCGTCCGGCATGCTCGCCAGCCCGGCACGCTCAGCGCTGGTCCCTGCGGTAGTGCCTTCCCGCCAGCTGCTGGCGGCATCCGCCACGGATAGCGCGTCGCAGAACGTCGCCGCAATCGTCGGACCGCTCTTTTTTGCCGCG
>DMUF01000170.1 GCA_003476445.1 Gammaproteobacteria bacterium
TCTACCACGACCGTCATTCCGGGGGCCGGGCGAACGTGTACCACCTGGGTCTCGATCCGGATGAGTCGACCGTCCGCCCGCCGAATGATTCGGCCATAGCGGCGCTCGGTACGGATCTGAAGCCGGGGCGCCGAGCCTGCGCTAGGCAAGGCCATGCGCTGACGAACTTCCGTCAGCAGCGCGCGACGCTCGTGGACATTCAGCGTGTCCCAGCGGGCGGTGAGTTCCGTGAGCGCTTCGTTGGAGTAGGCGGCGTAGGAGGGCAAAGGGGCTTCCGGCGCCGCCGCATGGACCACCATGGCGACACCCAGTGCCAGCATCGCGCTCACGGTTTTGAGAGCTGCTACCACGCGTCTCTGCCGACTCGTTGCCTTGCGGCATTGTGCACCGCGGCGGTTTCCAATGCATTTCCCGCTGGTTTCACGATGTTACGGGGATCAGCAGGGGGCGCGAGCCCAAGACTCGCGCCCACAGACGGGTCAGATGGCCTCAAACAGCCCTGCTGCACCCTGACCGCCGCCGATGCACATCGTCACCACGCCATAGCGCTTCTGCTGACGCTTGAGCTCGCGCAATACAAGCCCGGTCATCCGCGAACCGGTCATGCCGAAGGGATGACCGATGCTGATGCTGCCGCCGAGCACGTTGTACTTCTCGTTGTCGATGCCAAGCGCGTCGCGACAGTAGAGACACTGCGAAGCAAACGCTTCGTTCAGCTCCCACAGATCAATGTCGTCGATGCTCAGACCGGCGTTGCGCAGCAGGCGTGGAATCGCGAACACGGGACCGATGCCCATTTCGTCCGGCTCGCAGCCCGCGACTGCGAAGCCGCGATACAGCCCGATGGGCTTGAGTCCGAGCTGTGCCGCCCGCTCCGCGGACATGAGCAGCGTCATGGAGGCGCCGTCCGACAGCTGCGAGGCGTTGCCCGCGGTCACAGAGCCGTCTTCCTCGAACGCCGGCGGCAGCTTGGCCAGCCCTTCCAGCGTTGTATCCGGACGGTTGCACTCGTCGCGATCAACAATCACCTCGGCGTGAGACTCAGCGCCGGTTGCCTTGTCGACCTTCAACATGGTGGTTTTCATCGGAACGATTTCTTCGGCGATCTTTCCGGCCTGCACAGCGCGGGCATAGCGCTGCTGGCTCTGCAGGGCGTACTCGTCCTGCGCTTCGCGGGTGACCTGATAACGCCGCGCCACGACTTCAGCCGTGTTGCCCATTGCCATGAAGATTTCCGGCTTCTCTTCCATCAGCCGCTTGTTTTGCTTGGCTTTGCCAGGTTCCTGGCGGGTACGCATGGAGATTGAATCAACGCCACCGGCGATCGCAACCTGGGTCTGACCCGTCGCAATCTGGTTTGCAGCCATGGCAATCGACTGGAGACCGGAGGAACAGAACCGGTTGATAGTCACGCCACCCGCGGTGATGGGCAGACGCGAGAGCACCACGGCAAGGCGGGCCAGGTTGCCGTCCTGCTCGCCAGCGTGGCTTGCGGCGCCTACATAGACATCTTCCACCTCATCCGGAGCAACCGCAGCGTTGCGATCGAGCAGCGCATCGATGCAGTGCGCGAGCATGTCATCGGAACGCGTGAGGTTAAAGCTGCCGCGAAAAGCCTTGGCAAGACCGGTGCGAACGCTGTCGACGATTACGACATCCTTCATGGAGTCCCCCGAATGAAATCAACTGTGTGGATAGGTGAACGCCGGATGTTAACCCCTTTGCGAGCCCGCATACCAGACGGAAAAGGAGCGCGGCGAAGGTGTTGCGCCGGGTGCTCAGCGCATGGGATTCGGGTGGCACCAGCCGCCGGAGCCGACCTTTCGGTCGACCCCGGTCGTCTGATTCAGTCGCCAGATTACGATTGGTCAGATGCTCAGAGGGCCCAGCTCACATCCATGAGCCAGGTCATGCCGACCTGCTGCTCCAGGATGGTGACACCCTGTTGCTCGACTTCCTGCTCATCTTGCAGCAGGTTGCGGACACGGAGCTTGAACGTGAGATTGTCCGTCGTGAACCAGCTCCAGGTCAGATCGAGAGAATGGAACGGCTGCTCGAACGCATCATCAATGCCGTTCGTGCCCGCAAACAGAATGCGCTCGCCAAACACGTTATAGGCGAGGGTCGCGCCATGCTGACCGTTCGGCGAGTCGTATCCGAGGAGGATGTTCGCCACCCACTCGGAGTGCTGAGTCAACCTTCGCTGAGCGTTTGTGACGTTGCCGACACCGGGCCCCGGGGTAATATCGATCTCGGAATCGGAGAGCGTTACGTTGCCCGACAGGAAGAACCCTTCGACCCACGTTCCCACCGAATCGCTGAGGAAGGAGAGCGACTTCAATCCCTCCACCTCGATGCCGTAAACCTCGGCTGCCTCGGCATTCACGAAGTTGAACAGAATGTTCTCCTCCGTAGCACCGCCTTGCACGGTTTCGATCGGGTCGGAGATGTCCTTGAGGAACAGCGACACCGTGAAGTTATCCCCGCTATCCCAGTACCACTCCGCCCGCAGGTCGTAGTTTTCGAGTTCCGAGGAAATCAGGAACGGGTTGCCGCGAACCTGCGCCTCGGTGAGCGGATCGATGTATGTTGAACGCGAGATTTCGCGAATGTCCGGGCGGGCGACGGTGCGACTCCAGCCGGCGCGCAGCTGGAACTCGTCCGACCAGAAGCCTGGCTTGATCCACGTGGCGGCCAGCGCCGGGTACCACTCGTCGTCGTTGATCGCGGACTGCTCAATCTCTTCCGCCGGCACAGGTACCCGCGGCGTGGTGTATGCCAACACGTCAATCGGAACGGAGAGCTGCTGAAACGATTCCTGCCGCGCGCCGCCGGACAGGCGCCACGTGCCATCCACCAGCAGATCAAACTCGTAGTACTGCGCTTCCGTGATCTGACCCGCGAGATAGCTCTCGAGACCCGTTCCGCCGAGGCCCGACGTGATGCGAATACCGGTGGCGAGGTCAAGCACGTTCGCATCGCTGAACACCGTTGAAGGGGTTCCCTCGGCAACGGCATTGAAGCCGGCAGACGTACTGCCGAGGCCGAACGCGTACTGCTCGTACGAACGGCCCTTGCGCACGTAGTCATAACCGCCTCGAAGAGTCAGCTCCACGCGCTCCCAGAAAAAGGGCACAGAGACCGCGCTGCCGTAGCTCTCGACATCGTCGTAGAGCTCGGAGAATCGGTACTCTCCCGCCGATGCCGTTGCGCGAACCTGACGGCTCAACACGGCGCCCGACGCAGGATCGAGAATCTCCACGAGACCGAAGCGGCTTTCGTTAGGAATGTCACTCTCAGCCCGTGCATCTGAGTAGTACCAGGTGAACTCGGTGTCGCGAACCGAACTCAGGAACCCGAGCCAGTCCGGTAACAGCTCGAGGGTTGCATCGCCGAGGCGATGTTCACCGGTGATCTGGTTCACACGCAGATCCCGCTGCTCGAAACGGACGCTGTAGAACCGCCCCTGCGCGGGGGCCAGATCGTCGGTGCAATCGTTGAACTGACCGTCGAGACAGGTGCGAATGTTCGACGTCTCATCCTCGGTATTGCGCAGCGCCATGCTGAACGTGCCGATCTCGTGATCGTCCGTGTAGCGCACGCCGAAGTTGAAGGCGCCGGTCCAGTTCACCGTATCCACGGTGCGCTCGGTTTCGGAATAGTTGAGCTCCGGGCTGTTCACGCGGCGGTTGATGCGATCGCGATTCCGCGTTTCGGTCTCGTAGGAACCCAGCGCCAGAAAACCGACCTCGAGATCATCCGTCAGAAACCACCGATACCCACCCGTGACCTCGCCCTCAAGATCAGGATCGATCTCGGTTTCGCGCACGTCGGTGTTGCGATTCAGCTCGAGCGCCAGCTGGCGATTGAGCGCATCCGCCTGTGGCAGGGTCGGCACGGGGAGCGTGCCTGCCCGATTGAGCGCGGCAAGGATGCTGTTCGGATTCAGGTTACCGAGGTAGTCATCGAGCCCGTTCAGGAGCGACTGGGAGAGCGCTCGCGTGCCATCGTCTTCGCCCCAGCTGTCTTCGCTCCCGCCATTGTAGGTCCAGCCATCGCGCCCGCTTTCGCTGTTCCAGCCGGTATTCAGTTTCACGCTGAAAACGGCGTCTTCCGGAACGCGCTTGGTGCGAATGTCCACGTTACCGCCGCCAAAGTCGGCGGGCAGATTCGGGGAGTAGCCCTTGGTGACCGCAAGCGCGTCGATGATCTCCGCGGGGAAGATATCGAGTGGGAGTACATCCCGGGTCAGATCCGGCGACGGTACCGCCGCTCCGTTGAGCTGGGTGCTCGAGTAACGCTCCCCCAAACCGCGCACGTAGACGAACTTGTCATCGCGTACGGTCACGCCCGGTGCTCGGCGGAGTGCGGCAGCGACGTTGCTGTCGCCCACCCGAGAGATGCTCTCGGCGTCGAGCAGATCGATCGCCACTTCGGATTCGATGCGCTCGGAGACCACATCCGTCGCCGCCGACTGGAATCGTCCGAGCACCACAACCTCTTCGATTGGGCCGGTCGCGGCGGCTGTCTCTGGCGCCGCGGCGGGGTCGCCCTCAGCGGCGGTAGCGCTGCTGGCACACGCCAGCAGCAGCACGCCGCGGAAGGCCCACGCACGGCACAGACTGCGTTGATAGTTATGCATGATGCCTTCCGTGTCCGCTCAGGTGCCTCAGAACCACAGGTCGCCCTGACCCAGACCCACGGTCCAGCCCGCGGTCCAGTCATCGTTGGCACGAACCGCGCCGATGAAGCTGCCCGCCGTCGCAGGTGTCACCGTCAGCGCGGCGCCACTCAGGTCCTTGAGCGCCGTCGCCGTGTAGAAGCGGTTCAGCAGCACCAGGTCGGCATCCACCGGCTGACCCGCCGTCAACGTAATCAGCACGTTGTTGGTGTTGGCCGGGTAGGCGGCGTTCTTGTTATTCAGGTAGTCGGCAACTGTGTCAGCCGGCGCTGCGGGCCACGCGGTGCCGTTCGACGTCGGCGTGTTGCACGCGAGCACGGTGCTCTTGACCCAGCTCGCACCACTGCGCGCGCGCTCTCCGGTTTGGGCATCGGTGATGCGCAGGCAACGTCCCGGGTTCTGCGCCGGATTCAGCGACTGGGCATAACCCGTGTAGAAAATGCTGTCTTCGAGCTTGAACTGCGTGCCGCGGCGGAACTCGGCACCCATGGAATCCCCGTGGGTTGCCACTGGTACCTTTGCACCACTGGGGATACAGGTCATGTTGCGAATGGTGGGGGCAGAGATAGGGGCCGCATCGAAATTGGCCTCCTGGTTATCTGCCTCGATGCAGCGGTCGCCGTCGGTGGTGGACTGAATAATGAGCGCGTTCTCGACCGAACCTACCCAACCGTCCGCCCAGTCAATGGAGTCGTCCTGCACGTAGAGCGCCACCAGGTTCTTCACCTTCACAGCGCCGCCGAAGAACTCAACGCCGTCATCGTAGGTGCTGTAAACCTGGATGTTTTCGATCGTCGTGCCGCTTCCAACCGCGTTCAGCGTGAGGCCATTGAGCTCATCGCCCGGCGCCACTTCGAAGCCGGGGTGCTTGATCACGACATATTTGAGCGAGCCGGAGCTCTCAGCATTGTTGTTGCCGCCGTAGAACGAGTCTTTGCCCTCGGACTTGACGTGGCAGGTGCCGCCGGTGCGCTGAACGTCGCTGCACTTGTTCGTGATGCCGTTACCGTTGATCACCACGCCGCCCCAGAGCTGCGTGTCTTCCTTACCGGCGTTGTCCAGGATCGCATCGTTGAAGCCGGTCAAGGTAATCGGGGCGACCGAGGTACCTTCGGCGATGATGCGCGACCCACGATTGACGAGCAGGTAGTCGTCGGGGTTGGTCCACGCGAGCTTGTTACCGGCGCGAATGGTCAGCGTCGGGCCCGCGCCACTCTGAGGCACGGTTTCGTTTGGATTGGTGCCATCGACGAACTTGCCGACTTGCAGCGTGTCTTCGAATACATGAACCCCGGTGATGAACGGGATGGTAAGACTGACCGGCAGCGGGTTGTCTTCACCCACGAACTCGGGGCCATAAACGCAGTTGGTACCGTCGAAGGTGCCCTGCGCCCGCGTGTTCGTCTCGGGATCGATGTAATTGGCGCACGGGTTGGTGGAACCACCGCCGCCGCTATTGGTGGTCGAGTTGTCGTTGATCGTGGTGCTCTGACTCGCATCGAGATTCACGTCGCCACCGCCGCCGCTGCAACCGGCAGCGATCAGAGCAGCCATCGACAGCGCCAGCAGTCGGGGCGCAAACCGAAATCCGGGAATGGGGGTTACGGGTTCCATGTTCGGGGAGTCCTCGGTCGGGATGGGGGATCAACGGGCACGCGCCCGGTCTAAGCCCGCGCAAAGCTAGTGACCAAGGATGTCGGTTGAGTGACGATTCCGTGACGCTTTGATGACATGGCGCCTCGCGACGCTGTCACGAAGGACGTACGAGCGGCTTGTCACGATTTCGTCATGAAGCGGCACTACCGTCCGCAGATCCACCGGAGCGGATCACGCCATGGGCTATCGCGCCCTGCTGAAACAGTACATCCGGCATTTGCTCAAGGTCGCCGGCGATCACCATATTCATATCGCCGAGGCGTCATTGATCCTGAGCCGACGGGACGTCGCTGAGCTCAAGCTGCTCGCGGCAGAGATAGACCGGGAGGACGGGGAGGCGCGCCGCACACGCGTGGATGGCGGCTTGATGGAAGCTGATGCTGCATCCCTGGCTGCCGGGAAACCGGCAGCCAGGGCAGAGGCTTATTCGGCAGGGGGGGGTTCTGCTGCAGGCTC
>DMUF01000233.1 GCA_003476445.1 Gammaproteobacteria bacterium
CGCACGTTGTCCGCGCGCAGGATGCGCAGCTCGCTGCGATGCTTCCAGGCGTCGTAGACCACCTCCAGTAACCAGCCGTCGTCTTCCCGGGTCGCATTCGGCGCGGCCACAAAGAGCGGCTCGGAACCATAACAACCAGCTTCCAGGGCGACGACGTCGCTGCGCCCGTCGAAGTCAACGCGCTGGATTCCGTTGAAGAAACTGTCTGCCCCGTTTGGAATCGAGCAGGCGGTCCAGGTCGCGCTGTGGCGGCGTCCGGTGAACGCGGGGTTGAAGGACGGAAACTCGGACTCGACCGACGTCACCTGCTCGCTTCGGCATTGGCCGCTGGTCAGATCCAGGTGAAAACGCTGGTAGCTGCCACCGCCGAAGCGGCCCGCCGGATCGAACACGTTGCGCAGCGTGTCGTTGGCGCGGAAGTTATCGGTACACATCACGTCGACCACGATCGAGTTCTGCTCTTCGAAGGCGTTACCAAAATGGACTGCCGCGCCCGGCGCGGTCTCGAAGCGGCGGACTTCCTGCAGGGTCTCGAGGTCGCACACGACGATCTGCATCGGAATGGCGGGATCGAAATGGATCTGATCTGAAATGCTGGTAGTGCCCAGCATGACCTTGGCCATGTTGCCGAACACGATGGAGCCGAGGAAGAAGACCGCGTAGCGCTCGGTGATCGCAAAGTCGTGACAGAACGGAAAGTGCTGTAGCGGAATACGACCCTGGCGGAACAGCACGCCGTCGGCGTCGATACGGTAGACGAACAGACACGGTTTCGGTCCGCGCAGACCGATGCCATCCATGCCGGCGCCGAAGTTGATGTAATGTCCCGAGCCCGGGTGAATGTGACCGTGCGCGCTGAAGACCTGGGCGGGGCGGAGTGCCCCGGCGTAATTGAACTCGCCGATGGTGTCGAGGGTGTTCGGGTCGAGTGCCCAGGGCTTACCCCCTTCATTGAGGGCCAGTAGATGGCCGCCGTGCCACACGGTGTTGGTATTCGCGGGGTTCGCGGGCATACGCAGCACGTTATTCTTCCAGCCGCCGGGGACCTGGGTGCCAAAGCCGCGATAACGCACGGCCTGAGCCGCGGTTTCTTCGACGTATTTCGGCGTGCGCACGTAGCGGTTGCGAAAATGCACCCGACCGTTTGTGAACGTGAAGGCGCAGAGCATGCCATCGCCGTCGAACCAGTGACCGTAGGGTTTGCCACCGATGCGCTGGCGTCCGGGGCCGTTGCGGAAGAAGGTGCCGCGCAATGCCTCGGGGACGGAACCGGTGACGTCTTCGATCCAGTAGTCGTACTCCTCATCCAGGTTTTCGAGTCCGCCGTGGCAACTCGGCGCCTGGTTGTGCTGCGGATGGTTCAGGACGGGCGCATTCATGGTGCTTCTCACCGCGTAGGGTTCGACCCAGAATGGCAGAGCGCATCGCCAGCTTCAAACGCGGCGCTCGGGAGTGCATGAAGACGTGAACGCGATGGTGCCCGCAACCGATCCACTGCAGCAGTCCGGGACCTGGACCAGCGGGCGTATGGTCGATATCTGCGTCGCCATGGTCACGACGCTCATTTTGCTCCTGATCATCGTGCGCGTGTCGCTCGGAACGTTCGGGCTCGAGGATTCGCTGATCGCGGCGATTGCCGCACTCGTGCTCGCGTCCCCGTCACTGATGCTGCGCCTCGGCATGCCGCAGGATTCGGCGGCCGCGGTGTTCGTGGTACTGGGTGTGGCGGCCGCCGCCGGAACGGCCTGGGCTCAGGGCGGGATCAGTGGTACGGGCGCCACGTGGCTGCCCATTGCGCCACTCTTGTTCAGTATCTTCGGCTCGGAACGTACGACCGCGGTGGTCGGCATCATCTGCTTGTGCGCCGTTCAGATCCTTTACTGGGGTCAGTATCTGGGGCTGGCGCCGCCGGTCTCGGCACTATCGCCGGCGCAGGCGCTGGCGAACTTCATGAGTGTCATCATTCTTTGTGTCGTGGTCGGCGTGAACCATGCGCGCACGCGTGCGAGCGCGCAGCGGCGCGAGGAGGAGAGTCGCGAGACTCTGCGCGTGATTGCGGAGGAATCCGGCGCCGCGCTGGTCGTCGTGCAAGACGGGCGTGTGCGCTTCCTGAATCAGCGCGCCCGAGCGCTGATTCTGCCCGGAATCAGCGAGCCGCTGGGCCTGCCGGTGGCGGCTGTTCTGCCGGCCTCGCTCATTGATCAGACCGTCGATGATCTGAGCGGTGCGGATCGGCCGCTGGTCCGCGATGGTCAGGTGCAGGGTTGGTTCGAGGTGGTGCGGCGTCCCATTCGCTTCCTTGGGCAGGCGGCCACCCTCCTGAGCGCATGGGATACCTCTGAGCGGCGTCGGCTCGAATCCGACCGCGTCCGTGCCCAGGCACGCATGGATGAAGCGCGGCGTCTCGAGCAGCTCGGGCTGCTGGCAGGTGGCGTGGCGCACGACTTCAACAACCTGCTCGCCGCGATTCTGGCCAATGCCGAGTTCCTGGCGGACGACGTGGAGTCCCCGGCGCAGCGCGAGATGATTAGCGACATCACGGTGGCGGGACGCCAGGCCTCGGAACTGGTTGCCCAGCTGCTCGCGTTCGCCGGTCGCGGTGCGGCGGCGCGGCGATTGATCGACGTTCGCCAGATCGCTGAGGAAGCGGTGCGCATTCAGCGCGGGGCTGCGCGCCAGCGTGGCATTGCGGTCCAGCTCGAGTCGACTGCCGAAGCCCTGCTGGTCAGCACGGATGGTGCTCAGCTGGGTCAGGTCTTCGCTAACCTCATCAGTAACGCGGTGAAGGCGAGCGCTGCTGGTCAGACCGTCTCCGTGCGGCTGGCGTCAGGGCAGCTCACCGGCTTGGCGCTTGAGTCCGCGCGGCTGCGCTATCTGGATCCGGGTCCCTGCGTGCTGATCGAAGTGCGTGACGAGGGCGCCGGCATGTCCGCGACTCAGGTCGATCGCATTTTCGATCCGTTCTACACGACGCGGGTCGATGGGCGAGGGCTTGGCCTCGCGGCGGTGCAGGGCATCCTGCAACGGCTCGGTGGCGCGCTGCTGATCGACAGTACCGCGGGTGAGGGCAGCTGCTTCACCGTTGCCCTCGCCGCCGCCACGTCGGCGGAAGCCGCTGCAGACGCGTCCACCGATCGGGGTTCGGGCGAAGCGCCGCTTGCGAGCGATCCTGCAGCGGGGTGGATTCTCGTGCTGGATGACGAGCCGCTCGTGCGCACCCAAGTTGTGCGTGTGCTGACGCGTGCGGGATTCGAGGCGCAGCCGGCTGCGACTCTGGGCGAAGCCCAGGCGCTGGTTGCACGTTCGCGGCCGTCGCTTGCGATCATCGATTACCTGATGCCGGAGTTGACCGGTGACGTGGCGCTGGCCCAGCTGCGGCGCGATGACCCTGCCCTTCCGGCAATCCTCATGAGCGGGTATATCCGACCGGATGCGCAGACCGCCATCTCCCTGTTCGATGACCGTTTGCCGAAACCATTTTCTCTCGACGACCTGCTCGCCAAGGTGCGCGCCCATCGTCGGCCCGCCCCGGAGACATCTGCGGTCAGCCCGTGACGCCGCGTAACCGGGTGTGCAGTTCAGCCAGCCGATCCAGCAGGGCGTCGACACTGCGAGCGCCGGACTGGAACACCGCAGTGAGATTGATCGAGCAGCCGCTGAAGCCCATCTGTGCGACCGCTTCAGCCCGGCGCGCTACCCGGTCGAGATCGGTGTAGAACGCTTTGCCGCCGTTGTCTCGGGGCGGCACGTCCAGCATCTGCTGCAGCCCGATAGACTGGGGATCGCGACCCGCAGCGTCCGCATGGCGATGGATGGTCGCGATGGCCTCGCGCGCGCGGTCGGGATCGGTATAGGCCTGGGCGAGCCAGCCGTCGCCGCGTTCGCCGGTGCGCTTCAGCGCGGCGGGTGAGCCCCCGCCGATCCAGATCGGCAGGCGTCCGCCCTGGGGCGACTTGGGTTCCATGGCGATGGCAGGGGCCCGGTAAAAGCGCCCTTCGTGCTCGATATGGGACTCGCCCCAGCACAGCCGCAGCAGATCGATCGCTTCGTCCATGCGTCGCCCGCGAGTATGAAAATCGGTCTCGAGCGATTCATATTCCGCCGCCTGCCAGCCCACACCAACGCCAAGGCGAAGACGACCGCGGGACAGGGTGTCGATGGTCGCGGCCTGCTTGGCCACCAGAACGGGTTGCCGCTGCGGGAGGATCAACACCTCCGTGCCGAGCCCGATGCGCTCGGTGACCGCGGCGAAGTAGGCGAGCATGGTGAGCGCTTCCATGATCGGCATCTGCGGTGGGTACATGGGTGCCGGGCGCGTGTCGGTCGCGTAACCCATGATCACGTGATCGAACATGTCGAGCTGGTCATAGCCGATGGATTCGATGCCCTGAGCGAGGCGGGTAATGCCCTCAGGGCCCTCGCGATACATGACGCTGGGAAAGTCGACGGCGAGTTTCATGATCCCGTGATTCCTGCGGTACTCTGTGACGATGACGACTATACAACCCATTCGCCCGGCCGCGACCGTGATCCTGGTGCGGGACGTTGCGGCGGGATTCGAGATCTTCATGCTGCGGCGTACCAGCGCGGCGGCGTTTGCCGGGGGCATGTACGTGTTTCCCGGCGGGCGCGTTGACGGCGACGACCACCTGCACGCCTATGATCCGTGGCGCGTCGGGCCTTCGGAGGCGCAGCGCCCGCAGCAGCGCGCGCTCGGCGATGAGTGGCGCGGCTACTGGATCGCAGGCATACGCGAGAGCTTCGAGGAAGCGGGTTTGCTGCTTGCCTACGATGGGCAAGGAAACATCCTCGCGTATCCCGATGCGGATACTCGCGCACGGTTTCA
>DMUF01000102.1 GCA_003476445.1 Gammaproteobacteria bacterium
CAGGTCGGTCACGCCGTCCCAGCGCGCGTGCTCTTCGTTCCAGGAGGCAAAGGTTCGGCGCAGCGGCGCGTTGTCTTCGTACAGCTCCACGTAGGCTCCGAGCCACGCGGTTGCGTCGACATAACAGACGCGCGCTGCGGACACGAGCTCGGTAACGACGGAACAGCCCGCCGCAACAAAGCGCGAGCGTTCTTCCTCATAATCCGGGACGAGCAAGGCAAAGTGGTGAAAGCCCTCGCGTCCGCGCGGAAACAAATCCCGGTACACCGACGGCGTGTCGCAGTGCTGAGCGATCAGCTGCACATGCACATCGCCCACGGAACCGAAGGCATAGCTCAGATCGGGGCGCGTTTCCTTGCCTCGGTACATGTGCGACCCCTGATGATGCATGCTGACGTAGAAGGGGCCTGCGCCGGTCATGGTGTTCCAGGTGCGACAGGCCTGCTCGATATCGTTGACGACGTAGGCCCACTGCTGGATGGGGTATTTGATCAGCGATTTGTTCATGCCTGCACGTGTCCTACCTTGATGAGGATGAGCGCGCCGTCGGGGCTGTAGGGCGCGTGCGTGCTGCCTCGCGGCGCCCTGAACCAGGTACCTGCCGGATAGTGGTGGGCTGCGTCTCGAATTTCGCCTTCGAGTACCAGCGTTTCCTCCACTGTTCCGTGGGTATGCTCCGGAACCTGGGTGCCGGGCGCCCAGCGGACCAGGACGGTGCGCTCGCTGCCGTGCATCGCAAGCAGCTGATTCATGAGTCCGGGTACCAAACCCGGCTGCCACGTGCCCTGTTGGGTGTCGATCACAACGCGCGTCTGATCATCGGGCAGCAGATGGCGCAGCTTCACGAACAGCAGGCACCCTTCATCCGTGCGCGGATGGTGCGACGACCCGGGTGGGTTTCGGACGTAGGCGCCGGTCCCGTAGATGCCGTGCTCGTCGGAGAAGCTGCCCTCGAGAACGAGGATTTCCTCACCAAGGTCGTGCACGTGGGCAGGGAAGGAGGCGCCCGGCGCGTAGCGCACGATGGAGGTGGCGCGCGCCACTTCGCCACCGTCGCGCTCGATCATGCGGCGTGTGATGCCCGCGACTGGCGCTGGCGTCTCCGGCAACGCTCCGGTATCGACGACCTCGAAACGATCGAAATCCATGCGCAGCGGCGCGAACGTAGTCTGCATCGCTTCCTCCCCCTGTTACCTGCAGGAGTGTACTCGGACCACGGTCCGCGTACGATTCCCCGTCATCATCGAACCAGGATCAACCGCATCATGGCAACCATGACCGCCGAGGCAAGGAAGGCGTTTCTTTCAGGACTGCACGTGGGTGTGCTTTCATTGAATGAGCCGGGGAGAGGTCCGCTTACGGTTCCTGTCTGGTACGACTACACCGCGCAGGACGAACTTGTGTTCTTCATCGATGCGAGTTCACGCAAAGGTCAGCTGCTGACGGTGGGCACTCGGATCAGCCTCTGCGCCCAGATCGAGACACCCCCGTATCAGTACGTCAGCGTCGAAGGGCCTGTTACGACCATTACCGGGTGTGATTTAGAGCGCGATATTCGCCCGCTCGCAAGGCGCTACCTTGGGCAGCGTGGGGGTGACGATTACGCTAACACGGTCGACCTCTCAGACAGCGTGCTGGTGCGAGTCCGCCCGGAGCGATGGCTCTCGGCGGACTTCAGCACATAGATCGCTCAGCGGCGGGTGAACGAGAACTTCTGTCCGCCTATTGCCGCTTCGTACATCAGCCCACCCTTCGCCACGGTGAAGACCGCCATGCCTTTGTACCAGAGCGAGCCCACCGTCGAGGCGTCGCGTTGACCGCCACTCAAGCCGGCCGATGTGCCGGTGGTGCTGGTCTGCGCGGAAGCGCTCGCGGTGACCGCGATGGCGGATGCCTGTGCCGCGAACTCGAAATTTCCGCCCGTGAATTCTTCAAGCGAACGCTTGTCCTCGAAGAAGATGATCTGGCTGAACGCCTGTCCGCCGAGCTGCAGGCCAACGCTGATCTGGGTCAGCGTGGTATCGCCGATATAGCGACCCTGCTCGTACACTCGACCCTTGCCGTGCGCGCCGCCGATGCCGATACCGCCTTTGCCAACGGTGGGGAACACCGCATATCCGTACGCCTTGCCAAAGAAGTCGCTGCTCTCACCGGCTGCCTTGAAGATCTCGATGGTGCGCGCGTAACGCTCGTCGTTCGCATAGGCGGGCGCGATGCCAAGGCACAGCAGTATCCAGCAGGCATGTCGTAACAGGACGCTCATAGATTTCACCCCTCGTAATCGGTAGCGGCTACGATGTAACGCAGCCTTTGGCCCAAGCCGCGGCAGAGCCTCGGCCACGATCTGAGAGCTGTCAACTGGGGCTTCCGGCTGCTCAGCGTTGTCGTGCTCGCCCGAGGCAGAGAAGACGCGAAAGACTCTCGCGATGCACACGAAACAGGGAGACGTTTAGTCATGAGATTGCCGAAGTGGCACAGGTCTGCAGCGATCGAATTGCATCGACTGTGGGCGCTTGGGGCGATGGCGGTTTTGGCCGCGCTATCCAATCCGGTCGCGGCGGACTTTTGTCCGGAGCGGCCGGGTCAGACCACGCCCACCTGTACCCTCGCGCCTGGCAGCTACTTCTTCGAAGCGAGCGCCATCGACTGGTCACGGCAGCGCAGTGGCGGTGATCAGAGCGATGACTGGCTCTACCTCGACAGTGTGTTGCGCTTTGGTTTGACCGATCGGATCGAAGGTGGCATCGGCTGGACAGCGGGCGGTCGCAGTCGGGTTCAGTCCGACGCACCTGGATCAACGTCTACCCGCTCGGGGGTCGGCGATTTGAGTTTTGGATTTCGGCTGGGCCCTCTGGTCGAGGGTTCTCCGTTTGCCATGGCGGTCTACGTGACCGTGCCCACGGGAGACGTTCCTCCGGGCGAGTCGGACTGGCAATCCGGAATTCTGTTCCCTTACTCACTTGACCTCACGGAACGCCTGTCCCTGGGATTCACGCCGGAAATTGACTGGGTTCCAGATGCTGCAGGAAGTGATCATCATCTCTCGTGGGGTGGGGCGCTTGGTTTGAGTTTCTCTCTGTCCGACGCGTTCAGCGTGAGCGCCGACGTAGCAGCGTTCGCGGACGACGATCCGGATGGCACAACGCGCAGCGTGACGACGAGCATGTCCCTGGCGTGGCAGGCGGCCAGTCAGCTGCAGCTGGACGTTGGACTGTATCGCGGACTTGATGATGACGGTCCGGACATCGGGGTTTACAGCGGAATCGCGGTCGCGTTTTGAATCATTGCGGGTAATGGGGGAAAGTTGATGCGAGTCGTGAGCAGGTTCTTCGGCGTCTTGTTAGGGACATTCTTGTTGTCCGCCTGCGGCAACGACGCGGATCAGTCCGCCGCCGTGACAGAACCCGTGGTCCCGCCCGAGCAGCCCGCGTTGACAGTGTCCGCGGGAGCCGCCAGCGCCGACATCTCGCCGCCGACGGGTGCTTATATTGCGGGCGACGCGCGCAATCGCCGCTTCGCGGGCGTGCATGACCCTCTGTTTGCGAAAGCGGTGGTGCT
>DMUF01000002.1:0-3928 GCA_003476445.1 Gammaproteobacteria bacterium
GGACCGTCGTCCGCAATCTCGATCACGAGCATGCCCGCGCGTCGCGCGCGCACCCGAATGCGGCTATGCGCGTACTTGAACGCGTTCTCGAGCACATTGCCGAGCATCTCGAGCAGATCGCGTTCATCACCCCGAACGCCGGACTGCGGGGGTATGTCGATATCCACCACGAGCTCACGATCACGAAAAGCGAGCGCAAGCGCGCGCACGAGTCGCTCGACCAGCGGGCGCAGAGCTTCGCTGCGCCCCATCATCACCGGACCACTCACCGCCGTGCGCGATAGCTGCCGCCCGACCGCGTTCTGCATACGCTCGATCTGTTCCTCGAGCACCGGTCGATCGTCGGGCGGGAGGTCCGCGACAGCATTACGCAAGACCGCGAGCGGGGTTTTCAGGCTGTGCGCGAGATCATCCATGGCGCGGCGATAACGCCGGCGCCGCGCTTCCTCGTGGGCGGCGAAGCGGTCGAGGTTACTGACCAGCGGATGCAGCTCCGTCGGATAGTCCTCGCCAAGACGATGCCGCCGCCCCTGCTCCAACTCGCGAATCTGCAGCGCCATGGACCGCAGCGGGCGCAGCGCCCAGCGCACCGCGAGCAGCTGCGCGAGCACGAACGCGAGGGTGACAATCCCCAGCCCGAGATAGAGCCGGTTGCGAAACGCCGCGATGGTGGCGTCGAAAGGCGCACGGTCAGCCACGACGTGAAAGGTCAGCACCGCGTCATCGAACGCCTCCCATATCACCGGATAGCGCAGGTGCAAGAGCGCGCGCGGCTGGCGATGCCCGTGCAGTTCGAACTGGCCAGGCGCGAGCGGAAAGTGGTCATCCCCGGGAATGGTCGTCGACTGCGCCGATGGGGAGGCCCAGAGCACGCGATCGTCCGCAGCGACGATCCAGGCCTGCAGGCCACTGCCCGGCTGCTCGAGCCGCGGCTCCGGCAGCATGCCCGGCAGCGCGATACCTGAGTCCGCGGTGCTGATCTGACCCATGAGCGAGAACGTGAGCAGGCGCAGCTGATCCTCGGCCGCCGACATGACACTGACCCGGAACGAACGCTCCAGAACGGCCGCGGTGAGAGCGAGAAAGGACCCGAGCAGCAGCAGCGTCAACACGACGAGCCGGGTCTGGATGGAGCTGTTCAAGCCTCGTCGTCCACCACAAGCCGATACCCCTGGCCGCGGACGGTGCGGATCAGGGAGTGGGGCTCGAGCTTGCGCCGCAGCCGACCGATGAAGACTTCGATCACATTGCTGTCGCGCTCGAAATCCTGCTCATACAAGTGATCGGTGAGTTCGGTCTTCGAGATCACCCGATCCGGATGCAGCATCAGGTACTCGAGCACCCGGTATTCAAACGCGGTGAGCTCACTCGGCACACCGGCAATGCTCAGTGACTTGCGCGCCATGTCGAGCGCAAGCGGACCTGCGACAAGGCGCGGCGACGCATGGCCGGCCGCGCGACGCACCAGCGCGCTCACGCGGGCGAGCAGTTCCTCCATCCGGAACGGCTTGGTCAGATAATCGTCGGCGCCCGCCTCGAGCCCCGTCACCTTGTCCTGCCAGTGATCCCGCGCGGTCAGGATCAGGATGGGCCAGCGTTTGTTCTCCTGCCGCAGTTGCCGCACCAGGTCCATGCCGCCGAGCTTCGGCAAACCCAAGTCGATGATGGCTGCGTCGTAGTCGTACTGCTGACCGAAGTAGAGCCCCTCTAGACCGTCGCCTGCGGCATCGAGCACATACCCCTGCCCGCGCAGATGCAGGGCGAGCTGCCCGGTAAGCGAAGCGTCGTCTTCGACGAGCAGAATGCGCATGGGAGTTCAGTCCGCGCCGTCGAGGTTGCCCTCGGCATCGACATACACGCTGCGCACGCGCTTGCCGTCGAGCAAAACGCGAACTTCATAGCCCGGTTGCTCACCCTGCCAGACTGGCTGCGTCGACAGTACGCGCCCGCCAAGGCGGTTCTGCACGAGCGCGGCGGCCTGCTCCCGCGACAGGCCGGGCGCGGTGCCGGGTACTTCGACCAGGGTCTGCGGAACGAGCGGCGCCGGCTCGAGCCCAGGAAAGGGGAACGGCGTTGACGCAGCGGCTCCCGAAGCCAGCAGCATGATCGCGACCACTGCCCTGCTCGCTGTTCTCATCACTGTGACACACCTTGCTCCCGCGCCCGGTTGCGAGCGTCTGGAGATACGATTGTTTCGGGAGTTCACTGAACCCGCCATGAACGCGGACCAGTATAATCCCGCCCTTGCCGCCGTCAGGAGTCCACCGTGCGCCGATCGCTGCTGCTTGTCTGCCTGTTACTGCTCACCGCCTGTCAGCCCGCAACCCGAGCGCCGGTGCCCGAGGCAAGCGCGGTACCAGAGCCCGCGGCGAGCGCAACCCCGGCAAACGTCACATCGGTTCGCAAGAGCCCGAACGACAATCGCGACTATCGCTATATCACGCTCGCAAACGGGCTGCGCGTGCTGCTGGTCTCGGATCCAACGACGGATAAGGCGGCCGCGTCCCTGGTCGTGTTCCGCGGCAGTCACCACGAACCCGCCGAGTATCCCGGGCTCGCGCACTTTCTCGAGCACATGCTGTTCATCGGCACCGAGAAGTACCCGGAGGTCGACGCCTACCAGCAGTTCATCGGCCAGCACGGCGGCAATTCCAACGCCTATACCGCGGGTGACCACACGAACTACTTCTTCGACATCAAGCCCGCGGAGTTCCAACCGGCGATGGATCGGTTCGCGCAGTTCTTCATCGCCCCGCTGCTTGCCGCAGAGTATGTGGATCGCGAGAAGAACGCGGTGCA
Organism: Gammaproteobacteria bacterium; assembly: GCA_003476445.1. Taxonomy (GTDB): domain Bacteria; phylum Pseudomonadota; class Gammaproteobacteria; order Pseudomonadales; family Azotimanducaceae; genus UBA7803. The sequence goes on from DMUF01000002.1 coordinate 2,800, forward strand.
CTCGGAATACCAGATGCAGCTGAAGGCGGATGGCTGGCGCGCGAACGCGGTGCTCGGCACCGCCGTTTCGCCCGAGCACCCCGAGGCGCGCTTCAACATCGGCAGCCTGGAGACGCTCGGCGACGGTGTGGATGCCGCCCTGCGCACCTTCATGCTGGAGAACTACTCGGCTGACGCCATGGCGCTCGTGGCGCTTTCTAACGAGCCGCTAGATACGCTCGAGGCCTGGGTTACCCCACTCTTCGGCGCCATTCCGAACCGCAGCATCGGCGCGGCGCCAGAGCCGCCCGCCCTGTTCGAACCTGGGCAGCTGCCGGCCACGCTCACTTTCGCGAGCATCAAGGACGGCTACAGCGTGAGCTATAACTTCCCGGTGCCAGCCGCCCCGGCCACCTACCGCACCAAGCCGGGCGATTATCTCAGCAATCTGCTCGGACACGAGGGCGAGGGCAGCCTGCATCAGGTGCTGCGCGCCCGCGGTTATCTGGAATCGCTCACCGCCGGCACCTTCGACGTGGACAGCCGCAACGGACTGCTGTCGATCGAAATCGAGCTGACCGAAGCGGGCTATCGGGCGCTCCCCGCCGTCACCGACCTCGTCTTCGACTGGATCGAACTGCAGCGCAAGGAAGGGCCGTCTGCCTGGCGCCATGCAGAACAGGCCGCCCTGGCGGAGCTCTCGTTCCGGTTCGAGGAAAAGACCTCACCCACCGGCTTCGTCTACCGGGTTGCGCCCGCGCTGATGCGCTACCCCGCCGCCGACGTGCTGGTCGCACCCTACCTGATGCCGGATTTCGACGCGGACGCGATCGCGGGCTTCATGGACGCGCTGCGCCCGGACAACGTGCTCGTCACCGTGTCCGGACCGGACGTGGAAACCAGCGCCGAAGAACCCTGGTTCAAGGTGCCCTATACGCTCGAAAGGGCGGCGCTCGAACGCACGGCGGATACGGCCGCGCTCGCGCTTCCGGAACGGAATCCGTTTATCCCAAACCGGCTTGATCTGGTGACCGACGCGCCGCAGGGTCCCAGCCTCACGTCGCGCGCGCCCGGTCTCGAGCTGTGGGTGGACGAGGACACGGCTTTTGGCACCCCGCGCGCGAACCTGCGGCTGTCGCTCGGACTGCGC
>DMUF01000002.1:4273-4521 GCA_003476445.1 Gammaproteobacteria bacterium
TACGGACTCAGCGTCGACGGCACCGGCCTGGTGCTCGACATTCGCGGTTACGACGATCGGCAGACCGTGCTCCTCGACCGCGTGCTGGCCAGGCTCCGCGATCCCGCGCTTGATCCCGCGCGCTTCAACGTGGTGAAGGATCGGCTGACGCGACTCTGGAACAACTTTCGCGAAGAACGGCCCTTCACCCAGACCGCGAGCGCGGTGAGCTATCTCATGCTGTCGGACCAGTGGCCGCCCGAGCTGCT
>DMUF01000210.1:0-875 GCA_003476445.1 Gammaproteobacteria bacterium
ATCGATCGGGTCACTTTGCATTTTGTTCGTCATCGCACCGAGACGCGCTCGAGCAGCGCGGGCAGCACTTTGAGGGTGATCAGCAGCATCAGGGCAATGCTTACCGTCAGCAACAGGCCTATGGACGCAGCGCCCTTGTGCGGGCTTAGCATGAGCGAGCAGAAGGTACCGATGGTCGTCAGGGCGCTGATGATCACGGCGCGCGCCGTGCTGGAGCGGAAGATGCCGTCAGCACTGCCTTCGTGTCGGAATCGATCGACGACATGAATTCCGCTGTCGACACCCAGTCCGAAGATCAGAGGCACAACCAGAATATTGGCCATGTTGAGCGACATCCCGCTGACTACCATGAGCGCAAACGTGAACAGCGTCGTCAGTACGAGCGGCAAGAGCACCAGGATCGGCAGCACCACTCCACGATAGTAGATCACGAGCAATGCTGTGATTCCCGCAAGCGCCAGCAGGACCGCCTGCAGGAACGACTGAACCACGACCTCTCCAACGCCCCACTCCACTACCGCGCGGCCCGCGAGATTCGGTGCGACCGCCGCCACCGCGTCGATGAATTCCTCGGTCGCGGCGCGCGTCGTGATGGGGGCGGCAGGAAGCACCGTAACCAGGTGGCGGCCGTCTGAGGTCACCATTCGGCTGCGAAGATCTCGCGGCAGGTCATCGAGTCCGAACGGTTGCGCCGCGACGATCCGGCGCAGCGCCGCGATTTCGCTCGCGGCATCGGCCGCCATCTGCCGGTCCAGCTCCCGCAACCGCTCCGGATCCTCGGCCAGGTCGCCGAGAATCTGCGCGAGCGCGCGGGCTGCACTCGGCACCGGGCTCAACACCGCAGCCGCCGGATCATCGCTCTGCCCCGCCCCCAG
>DMUF01000210.1:1194-3348 GCA_003476445.1 Gammaproteobacteria bacterium
CTGGCTACGGGCATCATGAGCTGATCGAGTACCGCGCGGGTACCTGCGGGATCGGCCGGAAGCAGATCGGCCGGAATGGTCACATCGCCAACCTCCGGCAGCGCAACGAGTTCGTCCTTTAGCGCCTGCGCAGCGACCGCATCCTGCGCAAGTACGACGATGCTGTAGTCCGTCGTTACGCCGTTCTCCTGCAGCTCAAGCAGCGTTTGCATGCCTTCGGTGCTGGCGTCACGCATGGCCAGCACGCTGTAGTCAAATTCGAGGTCACGCGCGAAGAATGCTGCACCCGCCGCCGCGAGACCGGTCAGAAGCAGCACCCGACCCGCGCGCCGCCGGCGCGCCAGCGCATCCGGGGCCAGGGTTGCCTGCATCGACTGATCGGACACCTGCGTCGATTGAGCCGGCGGGACGCGCAGCAGCGTAAGGAGCGCCGGGACGAGCGTGAAGGCAAGCACGGTCGCGATCACCATGGCGCCTGCACAGATGATGCCGAGCTCAGCGAGGCCGCGGTAATCCGTCGGGGCGAAAGCCAGAAATCCGATCGCTGTCGTCAGCATGCAGACCAGGAGCGACGGCGCCACCTGCCTGACCCCTGACCTGCCGGATGCCGAGGGCTCCCGATAGGCAAGTGCAAGATGCACGGCGAAGTCGACGCCCAGGCCGAAGAACATCACCACAAAGATCAATGACAGAGTATTCATGCTGCCGACGGACACCACCGCCCAGGCCAGCGTCCACACGGTGCCGACACCCAAGAGCGCGAAGATGCTGAGAATCACGCGCGCGTTGCGAATACCGATACCCAGAATCAACGCGAGCATCACCAGCGAAAGCGAACCCGCGAGCCCGACGCCACCGAGTGCCTCGGTCATTTCTTCGTGTGCAAGCGCAACCTCACCCGTTAGCCGCGCGGAGACACCCGAGGGCAATTCCGCATCGCTCAGGACATCCCGAATGCCGGCGACCAGCGCAGCGTTGGGCTGCCGTTCCGCATGGTTCTGTGGTCCCTTCAGCACGATCAGCTGGTAGTGAGGGCCATGACCCTGCGCCTCGAGATGCGGGTAAAGCGGGAGCAAAGGCTGTTGGGCGTTGCCCTCGGACCATCGGGCAAGCCCTTCGGGCAATCCGGCGAGCAACGTCGGAAGCGGAATCTCGGGTCGCATGCGCTGATGCTCCGCCCAGGCAAGCGCCAGCGTAGCAACGTCCAACCGCCCGCCCAGTGCGATCAGGGTCGCAGCGTCATAGCCTGCGCCGCGTGCCCAACCCGTTAGCTCGTCCGGTGCAAGGTAGTACGCCCGATGGGTCTGCTGAAAGCGTGAAAGCGCGGGTGCGAACACGAACTCGAATGCCCGCGTCGCGCGCAGACCAGACGCCAGATTCTTCGCGGCGCGATCCACCGCGCGCGCGTCAGCCCCTGAAACAACGACAACCGCGGTCTGTTGCGAGGTTGGAAAGGCTTCCTTGTAGTCCTCGTTATAGTGATACCACGCGACGTCACCCGAGGGCTTGATGAGCTTCCCCAGATCGGAGTCGACCGCCGCATAGCGCCAGACGACAAAAGCGGCGGCGAGCGTAATCAGAAGGATGATGCCGATGGTGAGCGGCGCGCGACCCGCCGATACCGCGACGAGCCGGGTCACCCAGGCGCCGATCGAACCATTCTCACGATAGCCCGCATTGAGCTCACTCATTCGATGATCTCCCCGTGGTCAAACGCGCCAACGAACGATAGATCGTCGCCAGCGCGCGACTGGAACGTTCGTGAGAGAAACCTTCCGCCAGCACGCGATTCGCAGCGCCCTGGCGCGCACGAGCCACTGGATCATCCAGCCAGAGGTCCATGCGCTGCCGTAGTTCCGCGACATCGCCAGGTCGAAAACGGCACGCCGGGTCCTCGATAAGTCGTGAGCAAGCGCTCTCCTGCGAGCTCGAAACCAGCATGGCATTCCCCGCGGCCATCGCCTCAAGCACCGACATGCCCTCGAGCTCTGCCGTGGCCGCATGCACGACGAGGTCGGCGCTGCCATACGCTTCGAGCAAAGCTTTGTCATCAAGCCACGCGAACCGGGCTTCAATACCGAGCGATCGCGCGAGCCTGCGCAGCGCGCGCTCTTCCGGCCCCACCCCGCCAATCAAAAGATCGATGCGCGCACG
>DMUF01000086.1:0-1849 GCA_003476445.1 Gammaproteobacteria bacterium
GCTTCAGCAGATGCAGCTTCAGCGGGCGCAGCTTCTACCGCAGGTGCTGCTTCAGCCGCAGGCGCCACCTCCGCAGCAGGCGCAGCCGGCGCGGGCGCTGCCGTTTCTGCACCGCTCTGATCAGCCCCTTGCCCGCAAGCAGCCAGGAGCACGCAGAGACCGACGACCCCCAGTGAACGCTTCAACATGTCTCTCTCCTCGCAATTCCATGTGCGGCCGCATCGAAATGGTGCAGCCCTCCTTGGAGCATACCTAAACACGCTCGCCGCAACATCTTCGGTTTTCCGTTCGCGCTGCTCGCTGGAAATACGCCACGGATTGCCCTGCGGCGTAAGATCTGCCGATAGGAACGACACGCGATCCACGTTTGGCAGGGAGATGCGCCATGACCATAAAGACCGAGCGGTTGCTACAGGGACTCTGCTTCGGAGAAGGACCGCGCTGGCATGACGGGGCGCTCTGGCTCTCCGATATGCACGCGTACGAGGTGCTCCGCGTGTCTGCCGATGGTCACGCGGAACGCGTCGTCAGCGTCGATATGCAGCCCTCCGGGCTCGGCTGGCTGCCAAGCGCAGACGGGCGCGCGGCCGCAGGTGATCTGCTCATCGTATCGATGCTCGACCGGAAGGTGTTGCGTTATGACGGTCGGTCCCTGACACAGCACGCCGATCTCGGCGCGCTCGCCCGCTTCCACTGCAACGACATGGTCGTGGACGCGACGGGACGAGCCTGGGTCGGCAACTTCGGATTTGATCTCCACGCGGGTGCGCGCCCGCATCCCACCGAGCTCATCGTGGTAGAGCCCGATGGAAGCGCGCGCGTGGCGGCGTCTGATCTCATGTTTCCGAATGGCACGGTGATCACACCCGACGGCAGTACGCTGATCGTCGGCGAATCGATGGCGCGCCGATTGACCGCCTTCGACATAGGTCAGGATGGAACGCTGACCAACCGTCGCGTCTGGGCAGAGCTTCCGGATAGGGCACTGCCCGACGGTATCTGTCTCGACAGCGCGGGCGGCATCTGGTCCGCATCACCCAGCACCGGCGAGTGCCTGCGTCAGGTCGAGGGCGGACGCGTCACCCATCGCGTGACGCTCGATCAGGGCGCCTACGCCTGCATGCTCGGGGGGGCGGATGGGCGAACGCTGTTCATCCTGACCGCAGGCGACTCCGACCCCGCGCGCTGCCGCGCAGCGAGAAGTGGCAGAATCGACATCTGCGAAGCACCCTACCCGCACGCCGGACTGCCCTGAGGACACCATGCTGCACCCGAATTACGCTTCTCCCTGGCTGAACGACGAACTCCGCATCCTGCAGGATGCTGCTGCGCGCTTCTTCACGCAGGAGTTCAAACCCCACAACGAGCGCTGGATCACGGCCGGCAAGGTCGATCGCGACGCCTGGAACAAGGCGGGTGCGGCCGGTCTGCTCTGTGCCGCTATCCCTGCGGAATATGGCGGCGCGGGCGGAGACTACCGACACGAAACCGTGGTCATGGAAGAAATGATGCGGGCCGGCATCACCGGCTTCGGGTACCAGGTGCACAGCACCATTGTCGCGCCCTACATCCTGCACTACGGCACCGAGGAGCAGCGCCGCCGCTGGCTGCCAGGGCTTGCTACCGGCGCGCTGGTCGGTGCGATCGCCATGACAGAGCCAAACACGGGTTCGGATCTGCAGGCGGTGCGCACCACCGCGCTCCGCGACGGCGACGATTACGTTATCAACGGCGCCAAGACCTACATCACCAACGGCCAGCACGCGAACCTCGTGATCGTGGTCGCGAAGACCGATCCGGCGCGGGGCGGCAAGGGTATCTCGCTTGTCGTGGTCGAAACCGACGGCAA
>DMUF01000086.1:2167-2643 GCA_003476445.1 Gammaproteobacteria bacterium
TTCTTCGAAGACTGCCGGGTGCCCGTGACCCATGTCCTCGGCGGAGAAGAAGGCAAGGGCTTCGTTCAGCTCATGCAGCAGCTCCCGGCGGAACGGCTCAACATCGCTCAGGCTGCTGTCATCGCCATGGAGCGTGCCATCGAGCTGACGGTCGACTACGTGAAAGAGCGCAAGGCTTTCGGTCAGCGCGTGCTCGACTTTCAGAACACCCGCTTCAAGCTCGCGGAGTGCAAGACCGAGGCGCTGCTGGCGCGCACCTTTGTCGACCAGTGCGTGCTGTGGCTGATCGAGGGCAAGCTCGATGCCTCGACCGCTTCTATGGCGAAGTACTGGTGCACCGAGAAGCAGTGCGAAATCATCGACACCTGCGTGCAGCTGCACGGCGGCGCGGGCTATATGGACGAATACGAGATCTCGCGCATGTACACCGATGCACGGGTGCAGAAGATCTACGGCGGCACCAACGAAATCATGAA
>DMUF01000086.1:3035-14867 GCA_003476445.1 Gammaproteobacteria bacterium
CGCGGCGCCTTCGCTATACTGCGCCGGTCACTGCCGCCGGAACGCCTCCGCAATGCACGGTCCCACGTCCCACGTTTACTTCTCCCAGCGCCTGCGCCTGCACTATGTGGACTGGGGCAACGCGGGAGCGCCTCTCTTGCTGCTCATTCATGGTGGTCGCGATCACTGCCGCAACTGGGATTGGGTGGCTGAAGCCCTGCGCCACGACTACCACATCATCGCGCCGGACCTGCGCGGGCACGGGGATTCCCAGTGGATGCTGGGCGGCAGCTACAACCAGCTCGACTACGTCTACGACATTGCCCAGCTCGTGCGGCAGATCGCGGACGAGCCCATCACCATCATCGGCCACTCTCTGGGGGGCGCGATCTCCCTGACCTATACCGGGCTGTATCCCGAGCGGGTGCGCAAACTGATCGCGATCGAGGGTCTCGGACCGTCGCCAGCCATGCTAGAGGCGCGGCTGGCGCAGCGACCGGAGGAACGTTTGCGCCAGTGGGTGGATGATCTGCATCGCCTGTCCGGTCGCGTACCGCGGCGTTATACCAGCCTTGAAGAAGCCTACGAGCGCATGCAGGCGGAGAACCCGCATCTCTCGGAATCTCAGGCCAGGCACCTCACCATCCACGGCAGCAATCAGAACGAGGACGGCACCTTCAGCTGGAAGTTCGACAACTACGTGCGTGTCTTTGCGCCCGCCGGACTCGATCCGCGGGATCAACAGGCGCTGTGGGGACGTATCGACTGCCCGACCCTGCTTGTGCGCGGCATGGAGTCCTGGGCTTCTGACCCGGAGCAGGATGGACGCGCGCGCTTTTTCCGCGATGCGCGCGTCGCCAACGTACCGGCCGCCGGCCACTGGGTGCATCACGATCAGCTCGAGGTGTTTCTGGAACTCACCCGCGGGTTCCTGGCGGACTGACACGCGCCAACCCGAGAGCAGCAAACCATGCCCACACGCGCGGAAATGTTGCACGACTCGCCCTGGCGCGGGGTGCTTCACGTCACCGGAGGCGGGAGCGGACTTCTCGCGGAGCTGCTGACCACGCCAGGTGCTTCCGACACTGTGCTCGAGGCTACCGTTCCCTATGCGACCACGGCGCTGCGCGATCTGCTCGGGCGCACGCCGGACCAGGCCTGCGCCGCGGCAACGGCGCGCGCCATGGCCATGGTCGCCTTCGAGCGCGCCCGCGCACTCGCGCCGGACCACAACGTCGATCAGCTGTTTGGTCTCGGGTGCACGGCAAGCCTCGCGACCACGCGCGAGAAACGTGGAGCCCATCGCGCCTTCGCAACGATCCAGACCAGCACCGCGACGCGCACCTTTGCTTTTGCCCTCGCCGCAGACCGCGCGACGGAAGAGCGCGAGCTGGTAGAAGGCCTGTGGCTGCTCCTGCGGCGGGCATTAGAACTGCCGCTTCGCGCCAGCACAGACGCCGAACCCGCAGAGACCCTCACGCGTGCTGAAAATGACTGGCGCGAGCTGCTGCTCGGACGGCGCAGCGCCGTTGCCAGCGCGCCACATGATGGTCGTCTCTTGCTACCCGGCGCGTTCAACCCGCTGCATCAGGGTCACCAGCGCATGCTTGCACTGGCAGAAGAACGTACGGGACTTCGCGGCGCGTACGAGCTGTCGGTAGCCAATGTCGACAAACCCCCGCTCGACTACACCGAGATCGCGCGCCGCATGGCCCAGTTTGATCGCCCGGTCTGGCTGACGCGTCTGCCCACCTTCATCGAGAAAGCCCGCGCTTTTCCAGGCGCCGTATTCGCCGTCGGGGTGGATACACTGGAGCGGATCGCTGCGCCGCGTTACTACGGTGACACCATTGCCCGCGACAGCGCCATCGCGGAGCTCAGAGCACTCGACTGCCGCTTCTGCGTATTCGGCCGCCAGACGGAGACCGGCTTTCAGACCCTCGCGGACCTGCCGCTGCCGCCGCTCTTGCGGTCGCTCTGCACGGGCCTCGAGCGCAGTGAGTTCGACGATCCGTCGTCATCCACCGCGCTGCGCCGACGCGCGACGTGAACGCCGTCCCTCTCGCAGCAGCGTCTTCCAGCGTCCGGTGCGAAAACGCCAGATCAGCATGGCGCCCTTCAGCAGATAGTCGCCGACCAGCGCGCCGTAGACCCACGCCACCGACAGCTCCAGCCAAGTGAAGAGCGCCGCCAAACCGCAGCGCATGCCGATGAGACTTGCGAAGCTCGCAATGAGCGGAAAACGCGTATCACCGGCGCCCCGCAGCGCACCGCCAATGGCAAAGTCGATCGCCATCAGCGGCATCATCGATGCGAGCAGGTGGATGAAAATCACCGTGTAGCGGATGGTGAGCGGTTCATCGCCAATGAACCAGGTCGCGAGCGGCTGGGCATAGATACCAATCACCAGCCCGAGACCACCCATGGCAAGGATGGCAAGATTCATCGAGCGCCAGCCGCTGCGGGTCGCCGCATCATGATCGTTTGCGCCCAGGTGCTGGCCGACCAGGGTGGAGCCCGCAATGGAGAAGCCAAAGCCCACCGTCATGCACACCTGCAGCAGATTCACCCCGATGTTGTACGCGGCAAACGCCTCTGTGCCGTAGAAGTTGCCGATGAGCATGAGGAAGGCAAAGAACCCGACCTGGAACACGACCTGCTCGACAGCAGCGGGATAGCCGATATCCAACAGTCGCCGCAGCCGCGCGCGGCGCCACCAGCCGCTGCGGACATGCTTGACCCGAAACTTGTTTCGCACCCAGAGCAGCAGCAGAACGCCACCGCCGACCGTGAATGAGATGCCCGCGGCAATCGCGGCTCCGGACACCCCGAGCGCGGGTATCGGGCCAAAACCGAACACGCAGACATAGAGCAGCGGCAAATTGATGACGTTGACGCCGATACCAATCCAGAGCGGCGACCAGGCGTCACCGGAAGCGCGCAGGGCTGCGCCGAGGATGAAATTTACGGCGAACGTGACCTGGAACACCGACAGCCAGCGGATATTGTCGGTCGCAAGCGTCAGCGTCTCTTCATCCAGGCCGAAAACGCCCGCGACCTGCCGCGCAAACAGAAGCCCGAACACCATCGCGATCAGGGCGAAGCCGCCCGCGAGAACGAGCGAAGCCATGGTGACCCTGCTCGCTTCCTCGTAGTCGCGCGCACCCCACGCTCGCGCCACCAGAGCCGTGGTGCCCGCACTCACCGCCATGAGAATTGCCTGCATGGCAAAGAACACGCGCTGCCCCGCGCCCACCGCGGCAAGCGCCTCTGCGCCAAGGCCGCCGATGAACTTGGTCTGCACCATGCCGACCACGGTGAAGGACAGGTTACCGATGATGGATGGGATGGCGATCTGCCAGATACCCGGCCGCTGGTCAGCGGCACCTTCCCTTTGCGCGGATTCGTCAACCGTGGCCACGTTCGTGCGTTACCTGCCCCTGACTGCTAACATCCCAATGCCCTGCGACGCGCCCGCCACGCGGTGATCGCGCACCTCTCGACATCAACCGGAAAAGAACACATGACCGACTTCACCGACATCGTCGTCACTCTCGACGGTCACGTCATGACCGTGGAGATCGCCCGCCCACCGAACAACTTCTTCGATCACGCGCTCATCCGCCAGATCGCGGACGCTTTTGCCGAGGCCGACGCAAACCCTGAATGTCGGGCAATCGTGCTGGCCGCGCAGGGCAAGAATTTTTGTGCCGGCGCCAATTTCGGAACCGGCCGTGAAGACAACTCCGGCAGCGCCGATTTTACCGAGGAAGGCTTCCGTAACACTACCGGAATCCTCTATCGGGAAGCCGCGCGCCTGTTCGCAAATACGAAGCCGGTGATCGGCGCGATTCAAGGTGCCGCGGTCGGTGGCGGTCTTGGTCTGGCGCTGGTGCCCGACTTCCGCGTCGCTTCGCCGGAAGCGCGGTTCGCGGCGAACTTCGTCAAGCTGGGCATTCACCAGGGCTTTGGCCTTTCGGTATCTCTGCCGCGCGTTATCGGCCAGCAGGCGGCCAGCATGATGCTGCTCACGGGTCGCCGTCTGAGCGGCGAAGAGGCCCTCGAACTCGGTCTGGTGGACGTGCTCGTTCCTGCCGAGTCGCTTCGAGCAGAAGCCATGAAGCTCGCGCAGGAGATCGCCGAGAACGCGCCGCTCGCGCTGAAGTCGGTGCGTGCCACGCTGCGCGGTGATCTGGCGGCTGCGATCGCCAAGGCCACCGAACACGAGCTCAAGGAACAGCAGTGGCTGCGCGCCACGGAAGACGCCGCCGAAGGCATACGCTCGGTTGCAGAAAGACGACCCGGGCTCTTCAAGGCGCGCTGACGCCGAACACCGATCAGGGAGCAACACACAATGGAACTTGGCAAACTCGGCGTCTGGTACTTCACTGACGGTATGCCGGCACCGGCCGCAGCCGCCACGGCAAAGCGGATCGAGGACCTCGGCTACAGCACGTTCTGGATCCCGGAAACCGTCGGTCGCAATCCGTTCGTTCATGCCTCCTGGTTGCTCGCGAACACGACAAAACTCGTCATCGCGACCGGCATCGCGAATATCTACCACCGTGAGCCGGGCGTAACGATGGCGGCGCAGAAGACGCTTGCCGAGCAGTCGGGCAACCGCTTCCTGCTGGGCCTGGGCGTCTCCCACAAACCCATGGTGGAAGGCGTTCGCGGCCTGAGCTATGGAGCGCCGGTTCCCACCATGCGCAGCTATCTCGAAAAAATGGCCGCGTCCCCGTATACCGCGGTGCCGCCAAGCGAAGAGCCGCAGACGGTGATTGCCGCGCTCGGCCCGCAGATGCTCAAACTCGCCCGTGATCGCTGCGCGGGGGCACACCCGTACTTTTCGTCACCCGATCACACCGCTATGGCGCGCGAGATCCTGGGGCCCGATTCGTGGCTGTGCGTGGAGCAGAAAGTCATTCTGGAACCGGACCCCGCGAAGGCGCGCGCGCTGGCGCGACCCGTTGCATCGATCTATCTCGGGCTACCGAACTACAGAAACAACTGGCTGCGCATGGGACTCACCGAGGCAGATCTCGAGAACGGCGGCAGCGACCGCTTCATCGACTCCACCTTTGCCTGGGGCACCGCAAGCCAGATCGAGGCGCGCCTCAAGGCGCACTTCGACGCCGGCGCAAGCCATGTGTGCATCCAGCCGGTGAATCCCAACGGCAAGTTCGGTGATCTGCACTGGGAAGCCCTCGAGGCGCTGCGACCATGAGCGCAAGCGCCTCTTCCGGTCCTGTGGTCCTGATCACCGGCGCGGCCGGCGCGCTCGGCAAGGCGGCGACCGCCTACTTTGCCGCAGCGGGGGCGCGACTCGCGCTCCTCGACGTGATCGCGATCGAGGGCCCCCACTACGCCCGCACGTGCGACCTGACGGACGCGGCGGCTTGCGCAGCGGCCGTTGCCGGCGTGGTCAGCCAGTTCGGCAGGGTCGATGTTCTCGTGAATATCGCCGGGGGTTTTGCCATGGGCGAAGCCGTCCACGAGACCAGCGCTGGCACCTGGGATTTCCTCATGGGACTGAACGCTCACTCGGTGCTCAACATGGCGCGCGCAACCGTGCCGGTCATGATCGCGCAGAAGCACGGCAAGATCGTCAACATCGGCGCGGGCGCGGGTCAGCACGGCGCCGCGCGAATGGGGGCTTACAGTGCCTCGAAGAGCGTGGTGATACGGCTGACAGAGTCGATGGCTGCAGAACTCAAGGGCCACGGCATCAATGTGAACTGCGTGATGCCGAGCATCATCGACACGCCGCGCAATCGGGCGGACATGCCGGACGCGGACTTCTCCAGCTGGGTACATCCCGACGCGCTTGCACGCGTGATCGGCTTCCTCGCGTCAGCCGATGCGGCGCCCATTCACGGTGCCGCAATTCCGGTCAGCGGGCTGGTATAGCGCCAAACAGCTCGCGCTGGGTACGCCGCAGGAAGACGAGGCCGATGGCCGCGTTGAAGAGAATGAAGAAGTTGTGCATCACCAGCGCGAAGGCGGCCATAGCGCCGGCGTTGTCTGGCAGCAGCACAACCCAGAGCGTAATCGCCACGGCCCGCATGGGCCCTGGCACTCCCGCACCGAAAAAGATCACCGGCAGTAGCCCGAGCATCTCAACCAGCGACAGATTCACACCAAAGAGCCCCAGCGCGACGTGATAGACCCCAACCGCGGTCAGCAGCGCGGGCGACTTGATCGCCAGTATCGTGAGGTACTGGCGGAGCGACGCCTGTCGAAACGCGTGGAGCAGCGCACGTTCGCGTAAGCCCTGCCCAAACGACCAGGAACCGCGGAAGAAAGCGAAGAACGCGACAAAGAACGCCAGTGCGCCGACCGCAATCACGGGAATGAGATCGAACACCGGCGGCAGCGCTGGGCCGTTCAGCCACCAGCCAAGCGTCGCCCAACCCAGCAGGTAGTAGAACTCGCAGAACATGAGAAACAGCATGGTGGAGCCAAGCTGCCAGCCTGGAACGCCCTCTCGGCGCTGCAGATAGAGCGCCATCGCGCCTTTGCCGACCTGCTCGTTCAGAATCGACAGGATGTAGGTGCTCGCCCGCACCGGGAGAATGTCGAGATAGCGCACCGGCGCATTGAACCAGTTGACCGTGCGCCAGACCGCAACCGAATCAAGCAGAAAGAATACGCAGGAATAGGGAACGAGCAGCGCGAGCAGCGCTGCCCAGTTCACCGTCGCAAAGACACCGAGCAGGTACGGCACCAGCGCTTCGCCCTGGCGCGCCGCCGCCGCGTCGATCCGTGTGTAGAGAATCCCGAAACAGACCAAGGTAACGAGCCACACCAGGACCCGGCCGAGGCGGTTTCCGCGCGCAGGCGCGCCGGGCGCCGCTACGCTCATCCGGCGATTGCCGACTCGGCCAACGACACCAGCGTGTCGGCAAGCCGCTCTGGCTGCGAAAAAAACGGCGAATGGCTGCTCGCCAAATCCGCGACGCGCGCAAAGCCCATGCGCGCCAGCATGGCGCGCTGGCCGTCCGGCGAAAGACCACGATCTTCGGTACAGACGATGTAGGCTCGCGGTACGGAACCCCAGCGCGCGGGTGTGTAGTGAACCGGCGCCCGCATCACCGCCGTCGACTGCGGCACCAGGCACGCTTCTGCAAGCGCGATGTCCTGCGGGCTGCAGTCGGCATAGAACACGTCCCGCGCGGCCACCGGATCGAATCGAGTACTGCTGCGGTCCGGGCTCGCCGTCAGCGCGGCGAAGAACTCGGGCGGCGAGGCGGCTACTGGATTCTTCGCCATGCTCTCGCCGCTCGCGAGGGCAATCGCCGTCAGGTAGATCAGCCCCGAAAGGCGTTCAGGAAACCGTTCCGCCACCGCCGTAATCACGGCGCCACCCATACTGTGACCCACCAGAACCCAGGGTTCGTCCGCAGTTGCGAGCGCTTCTCCCACGCGGGTCACGTAATCATCGAACGTGACCTCAGCGGTGGACCGCTTGTCCACGCCATGCGCCGGCAGATCAATCGCGAAAGCCTGGTGACCACGCGCCTGCAGCGCGGGAATCACCTTGTGCCAGCACCAGGCACCGTGCCACGCACCGTGAATCAGGAGAAACCGTGCCATAGAGCGGCTACCGCCCGCGCGCGAGCGCGCGCTCGGCGCCCGTTACCAGATCCCGAAAAATCTCCGCCGCGGGCCGTACCGATCGAATCATTCCGATCCCCTGACCCGCGAAGCCGGGGTTGATGTCGCCGCGGTGATCTCTGTTCGCCGCCGCCATGACCGGACCTGCCACCATGCCCTGATACGGCATTGGCAGCGGATCTCGGCCGGAGCGCGACCACAGGTCAGTCCACTTGCTGCGGATGATGCGCGCCGGCTTGCCCGTGACGGAGCGGGATATGACCGTGCCTTCCTCGGTTGCATCCACGATTGCCTGCTTCTGGAAATCGAAGATGTTTGCCTCTTTCGACGCGAGAAATGCGGAACCCACCCAGACGCCTTCCGCGCCCAGCATGAAGGCAGCCGCTACGCCCCGACCATCCACAATGCCGCCCGCGCCGAGTACCGGCGTATCGCCCACGGCGTCCACCACCTGCGGAATGAGGGCCAGGGTGCCAATGGGTGAATTGTGACCGCCGCCGTCGTGACCCTGCGCCACGATGATGTCGAGGCCGGACGACTTGACCTGAATGGCGTGACGCACCGCTCCGACCACCGCCATGACCTTCGTGCCATTGGCACGCAGCTGCTCCATCCACGGCCCCGGATTGCCGAGCCCCGAGGCATAAACCGGAACGCGTTCCTCAATCACCACTTCCATCTGGGCATCAAAGAACTCCGCCGTGAAGAGCGGCGGTTCATCCGTATCCCGCATTTGCCGGTGCCCCACCGCATCCGGAGAGCCCAGCCCTTCCTGCGCCATGAAATCGCGCGCGAACGTCTGCAGGTCGGACAGCTGATCAGCCGGGGTCGGACCCGAAGCGCCAAGATCCCGAGCGCGACGCACCGAGGCGGGCAGCAACGTGTCGACGCCAAAGGGTTTGTCCGTGAGCGCACGGGTGCGCTGGATCCATTCGCGCAGCTGTTTCGGACCGCAGGCGGCTGCTCCAAGCACGCCGAGACCGCCCGCATTGGAAACGGCGGCCGCGAGCTCGGGGCCGCTCGCGCCCCCCATGCCCGCCAGCACGATGGGGTAGTCGATACCAAGAATGTCACAGACACGCGAGTGCAGCGTCATGCCAGTGCTCCGAACTGTCCATACGTTCCACGGAAGAAGAGCAGGGGCGCCGCAGTTTCATCGAGCACCGCCATATCGCGAACCCGCCCAACGGCAATGGTGTGGTCGCCGGCATCGTGTTCCGCTTCGAGGTCGCAGTCGATATAGGCCACCACGCCATCGAGTATCGGTGAACCCGTCACACCCGGACGCCAGGCGAGGGAGGAGAACTTGTCGACGCCCGATTTCGCGAAGAGGTCGCAAACCGGCTTCTGGTTCGCAGCCAGGATATTGATACAGAAGCTGCCGGAATCTCTGAGCTTCGGCCAGCTCGAGCTCGTGCGCGCTGGACACAACGCGATGAGCGGCGGGTCAAGCGAGAGCGAGGTAAACGACTGGGCTGCAAAGCCGGCAGGCACCCCGGCAAGCGAGCCGGTGGCGATCACCACGCCGGAGCAGAACTGCCCCAGCGTGGTGCGGAATTGACGGGGATCGATGGAGGTCATGCCGTATCCTCTGGCCCATGTCGACCCACGGCGCCCGCCGGGACCCACCTGATCAAGGCAGGTCCGGCGGGAGAACGACGCGAGCTCAGAGCCGCCAGGTGAACTCGAGTTCCACCTCGCGCCCCCGGATCGCGCCGCCCGAGAGGTCACCGCGGAAGCCGTCATCATAACCCGTGTTGCCGCCCGTGCCGGGCACGTTGGCTGCACCGCGAATCGCGAGCTCATCAGTCAGGTTTTTCCCGATCAGCGCCAGCTGCCACTTGCCGTCCGGTGACCCGATGCGGATGTTCGCATCATAGGTTTCGTAGGACGGATAGGTCGCGTTCGGATCAGAGGCGCTCAGCGTGGTCTCATCCTTGAACTGCATGTTGCCGGTAATACCCAGCAACAGCGCGCTGCCGAGCGGGCGCTCGTAGTTGAACGCAAGGAATCCGCTCCACTTCGGCGCCGCCGGGCGGGTATTGCCTTCCAGATTCTGCCGCAGTTGGGTATCGGTCTGGCCTGGCAGCCGCGGGCAGCCCTGCGCAGGCGTCTGGCCCACGTAGCAGAAGTTGAAGAACTCGGTGAACTCCGAAATCAGGTAGCCCACGGAGCTGGACAGCGTGAGCCCATCGATCGGCGTTGCCCAATCGAGCTGCAGCTCAGCGCCATAGGTTTCCGAACCGCCCGCGTTTTCGGTCACGTAGGCAAACTGCTGTGAGTTGAAGTAGTCCACCTGCAGATCTTCGAACTCGTAATAGAACATTTCGAACGTGGCCAGCACGGAGCCATCGACCAGCGACGCCTTCGCCCCTACTTCGCCGCCCTGGTTCTTTTCGGGCTCAAAAGTGAAGTCCTCATACCCCGGCGGCGACAGGTTGCTCGCGATGGCGCTGTTCGAGAAACCACCGGACTTGAAGCCTTCCTTGTAAGCCGCGTACAGCGTGAGATCGTCGGTCGGCTCCCATCGCACGGTGAGTTCCGGAATGAGATCCGAGAACGTCTGCGTGAACTGGGGCCGGGTGTTCGGGTTGGTTGGATCGTAAAGCGTGAAAAGGCCGGTGAGGAACGGATGCACGTAGGGCTGGATGAAGTACGACTCCTTCACTTCGTGGTGATAGCGCGTCCCTGCCGTGATCTGCCAGCGGTCCGTGATATCCCAAACAATTTCGCCGTAGACCGACTGCGTGGTTCCGTCTGTTTCCGAAAGCTTGTTGTAGGCCGTGAACTCGTCATCCGGGTTCGCAGCAGCGGAGTTGCGCGGTCCGACGACAAATCCGCCCGCAGGCAGGAAGGCGAAAATCACGTCCTGGTCGAACCAGAGGTTCGTGTCCTGGAAGTAGGCACCGAGCACGAAGTTCACCGGCTGGTCGAACGTGGTGACCACGCGGGCTTCTGCGGAGTAGTTCTCGAACTCGTTCTGTTCCGCCGCAAAAATCGTGGTTGCCGCGCCACCGTCCTGGTCACCCACCCAGCGGGTTTCCTGGTCGTGGAAGTTAAGGATCGCCTCAGCGTTGAACCAATCCTGGGTGTAAGCCACCTTGGCCGTGACGATGTTGGATTCGTACTCTTCGCCCGAATCGCCGCCGCCGAACTGATTGAGCAGCGGGTTTACCGCAGCGATGGCGGGAGGAACGTCGTTCCAGCCGCGCGAGCCGTCGAAACCGCAATCGACAGAGGGGACCGGGATAGGCACGCGATAGTTGGTGCGCCCAAGATCGGTAGGGTCAGTCGCTAACTGGCTCGTGTGAGCAACGCCGCGCAGGGTCGGGCACTCATAGAGTTCGCCGCCGCCGGTGTAAGCCTGGCTGAACTCCGAGCGCGAGAACTTGATGTTGTAGCTCAGCTGCTCGGTCAGATCGCCCGCGGCGGTGAGACGCAGGTAGGTGGTTTCTTCCTGCGGGAAGAAATCTGTCGCCCGCGGGTTGTCCCACACGTCGATGGCGCCATTCACCGAGTTGATGGTGCGGTACTGATCGCCGCCCGCCGGTCCGTTCTGCTCGATATAGCCCTCGTCCATCTTGGACGTCTGATAAGCGAGGCGAAGCCCCAGCTTTTCATTGACCGGCACGGAGATGATGCCCTCGTAGGTGCGGTCGTCCGTTTCGAACTCGTTGTTGACCCGAACGCTCGCTTCCAGCTCGTCGCCAGGATTGTTGGTCTCTACCGAGATCACGCCCGCGGTCGCGTTCTTGCCGAAGTAGAGTGCTTGCGGCCCCTTCAGAATGGCCACCTGCCGCGTGTCGAAGAGACCTTCGTTAATGGTGCGACCCTGCGGGAAATACACCCCGTCAATGATCACGGCTACCGACTGTTCGATACCGATACTGGTCGAAGGCGACGAGATGCCGCGGATGGAAATGGAGGTACCGCTGCCGCTGGTCGCCCGACCGATGTCGAGCTGCGGCGTCAGCGCCTGCAGATCCATCATGCTCTCGATACCGAACTGATCCATGCGCTCTTCGGAGACGGCGGTCAGCGCGACCGGGATATCTCGCACGGACTCTTCGATGGCGCGCGCCGTGACGACGATCTCCTCGATCTCGTTCGCAGCCTGCACACCGCTTGCAACCGCGGACAGCATGAACGCGGCAAGGAGCCCGCGCCCAACTGGATAACTGGACATTAAAACCCCCTCATCAATAACCCTGGCCGCTGAAGCGCGCGCGCACCAAG
>DMUF01000217.1 GCA_003476445.1 Gammaproteobacteria bacterium
TGAACCTGCTCGCGCTCTTTGACTTCGACGCACGGGGGGCGAACGGACCCGACCAGATCATGGCGCTCCGGGTGGTCTTCATCTTTCTGCCCGTGGTGTTCTACGTCGCCGCGTTCCTCGTGATGTGGAACTATCCGATTTCCGAGACCCGACATCAGCGGCTCCTTGGGCTGCTCGAGCGCAGACGACAGCGTCGTGCTGCGGCGCGGCAAGGAGCAGCGGCGTGAGCGAAACAGGCTTCGCGTTCAGCGCGGAGCAGAACCAGTTCCGGGACATGGTTTCAGGGTTTTTTGCGGCGCGCAGCCCGATGGGGCGTGTACGCGAGCTCATCGGCCTAGGTCTGCCGCTCGATCGTGACACGTGGCAGGCACTCGCACGCGAGCTGGGTGCGCAGGGCATTCATGTGCCCGAGCGCGCGGGTGGCAGCGGTTTTGGGGCGGTCGAACTCGGTATCGTTATGGAAGAGATGGGGCGCCATCTTTATCCCGGTCCGTTCCTCTCTTCCGCCGTGATGACCACCTCGGCGCTTCTGGCAGCGGGGGGAGACGCGGCGGAGGGCGCCCTGGTTGCCTTGTCGAGCGGCGACCGTGTGGGCGCTCTGCTGATCGATACGCTCGATGATCCTGCGCTGCTCGGAACTGGATTGTCCGTATCAGACACCGGAAGGCTTGAAGGCACAGCGCCCCTTGTTCCCGGCGCGGCGAACGCTGATCTGTGGCTGGCGATTGCCCGGGATCAGCCATCGGGTCGTCTCGGTCTGTTCCAGCTCAACGACGCGCCTGCTTGTCAGCCGCTCGGGTCGCTCGATCTGACGCGACCTCTGAGTCGTGTCGTCTGCGCGGGTCTGTCCTGTGTGCGATTGGCGCATATCGACACCGCCACGTGCGAGCGCCTGTGGGACGAATGGAATGTGGCGCTTGCCCATGAACTGGTGGGCGCGGCAGAAGCGCTGCTCGCGGGCACCATCGAGTATCTCAAGGTGCGTGTGCAGTTCGGACGCGTGATCGGCTCCTTCCAGGCACTCAAGCATCGCTGCGCTGATGTGCTCATGGAGGTGGAGTTGGCCAAGGCGCTGGCACGCGAAGCAGCGCGGACGATCGCAGCGGGGTTGCCCGCGCGGGGCGCAGCCGCGATGGCTAAATCCCAGGCCGCCGACGCGGCCATGCACGCGGCGCGCGCGGCGATTCAGCTGCGCGGAGGGCTGGGATTCACCTGGGAAAACGACACGCACCTCTGGTTCCGGCGCATTAAGAGCGGAGAGATGCTGTTCGGCTCTCCCGCTCAGCAGCGCGAGTGGTTGGTAGCTCATCTGGAGGCAACGGCATGACGGAAGCCGACGATTCGGCGCGCGAGAGAGCGATCCGCGCGGAGCTCGGGGCTTGGCTCGATGCCGAGTGGTCGGTAGATCGCCCGCTTCGAGAGTGGCGTGAGACGCTGGTGGCTGCCGGATGGGCGGCGCCCGCGTGGCCTAAAGCGTGGCATGGGCGTGATTTTTCCCATGCGGAAACGATGGTCGTTTCCAGGCTCTTTCGCGAGCGCGGGGTGGTGGGTGCTGCCAGCACCGGGCCGCGCTCGCTAGCAGCCGAGACGCTCTTGGCCCACGGCTCAGACAGTCTCAAGCAGCGCTATCTGCGCCCGTTACTGACGGGCGAGCACAGCTGGTGCCAGCTCTTCAGCGAACCGGGCAGCGGTTCGGATCTCGCAGGGCTCACCACGCGGGCGGAGCGTGACGGATCGCGTTATGTGATCAACGGTCAGAAGGTGTGGAATACCAGCGCGCATCATGCCGACTTTGGCATTCTTGTCGCGCGCACCGATTGGGACCTGCCGAAACATCAGGGCATCAGCTATTTCGTCATCGACATGCGCCAACCCGGCGTAGAAGTCAGGCCGCTGCGCCAGATGAATGGGCACGCGTCATTTAACGAAGTCTTCATGACTGACGCGATCGTGCATGAGGAGGATCGCGTCGGCGCCGAGGGCGAGGGCTGGCGTATCGCCCAGACGACGCTTTCCTTCGAACGCAGCGGGTTTGGACGCGACCGCGCGGCGGACGCGCTGGCAACCCGGACGGGGCGAATCTATGCGGAGTATGCGGAAGAAGTCCGCATCGCCATGGAGCCGTATCGCTGGTATCCCCAGCGCGCCGGGCGACCCGATCTGCTCCTGTCCCTGGCGCGAGCCAACGGACGAATCAACGATCCGGTGGTACGACAGGAGATCGCACGCGCGCTGACGCTGGCGGAAGGTGCCCGCCTCGCCACGTCGCAGGCAGAAGCGCGGCGTCGATCCGGCTCATCCGACGTCATTCCCGGCGGTTCGATCGGGAAGCTTGCGGCCAGTGTGATCGCGCGTCAGTGCAGCGTTGCGCACACGCTGATCGCAGGCTCGCACAGCCTGCTGGCAGGGGATGACGCCAATGCGCAGGGTCTCGTTGCGGAGATTCTGCTCTCTGTACCTGCGATTTCCATCGCCGGCGGTACCGATGAGATTCAGCGCAACATCATCAGTGAGCGGGTGCTGGGTCTGCCGAAAGAGCCGCGCTTTGATACCGGATCTTTTCGCGACATTCCCCGCAATCCGGGGCGAGCCTGAGCTGTCTCGCTGTGTGAAAGCGATGGGAGTTGATCGAAAGCACCTGCTGCCGCAGTCTTGTGCCAGGGATAAACGGATCGAGCGGGGGAGGACCTGGATATGCGGATAGAACCCGTGGACGCGACCCTGGGTGCGGTCGTTTCCGACGTCAACCTCGCCGCGTTGACCGGCACGGAGTGGGAAGACGTGCACGCCGCGTTTTTGCGCTATGGCGTTCTTGTCTTTCCGGGGCAGCATCTTGATGCGGCTGCTCAGGGTCGGTTCGCCGCGCGCTTTGGTGCCCTCGAGCAGATGTCGCCGCGGGGCGAAACGCCAACCTTCCCGATCGCCAACATCAAGCCCGATGGCACCCTGGCGACACCCGAGGATGAGCAATACCGGATATTGAAGGGCAATGAGGGTTGGCATACCGACAGCACCTATATGCCGTTGGCGTCCAAAGTGGCCATGTTGTCGGCGGTGGTGCTACCTCCGAGCGGGGGTGAAACCGAGTTCGCGGATATGCGTGCTGCCTGGGATGCGCTCGAGCCCAAGCGCCAGCAGGAACTCGAAGGCATGTCCGCCTATCACTCGCTCTTCTATTCCCAATCCCGCCAGGGCTTCACCCACCGGGTGGACCATCTCTACGGGTTTCATGACAAAGGTGCTCCCTTGCGCCCGGTGGTGAAGGTGCATCCGGAAACGGGACGCAAGTCGATCTATACGGGTAGACACGCCCATGGGCTGCTCGGCATGTCGGCAGAGGATTCCGAGCGCTATCTGGATGAATTGCTTGAGTGGGCATGTCAGCCGCCTCGGGTGTATCGGCATGTCTGGTCGGTAGGTGATCTTGTGGTTTGGGATAATCGCTGCCTGATGCACAGGGCGTGCCCCTATGATGAACGGCATCCGCGCCACCTTCGGGGCAGCCGCGTATCGGGCGACCCGGCCTCGGAGCTTGCGCCCACCGATGCTGATTCGCGTGCTGGGGCCTACCGCCCGTCGGATAGCAACCGCTCTGCGCTGGCCGCGCTGTGATGCGCCGCCTCGCGCTCGTTTTGCTCGCGTTGCTGGCAGCTTCACCCGCGCTTGCGGGGCGTCTCGTTGTTCTCGAGGACGAATGCCGCGGCAAGCAGCTGCTGTTCGTGGGTCCGATCGAAGCGGGTGATGGCGACCGATTCGCGCAGGCGCTGGCGACCCTGATCCTGAGCCCTGATCTGCCTCCGGTGCAGGACAATGAACTCCTCTGGACGGTGAAATTCGACAGCCCTGGCGGCGACGTCAAAGAGGCGATGGCGATCGGACGGCTGCTGCGGCGCGGTCTTGCCGCCACCGAGGTGAGCTACCGGTTCGCGCGGCGCGATGACGGCATCTACGATTTCGAGCGCTCGGGCGACACGCT
>DMUF01000194.1:0-2625 GCA_003476445.1 Gammaproteobacteria bacterium
CAAGCCGGGCGCAGCAGAGGCGGTTGCCCGCGGGCGGATGCCCGCGCGTTCAGAGGGTTTTTTCATGTTCGACCGCCAGCGTACGCTGCGGAATGTCGTTCAGTGCACCGGTCGGGGCCGCGCACATGCCGCGGTAGTCCGGGTGACCTTCAAGCCTGCGCCTGCGAATCACGGCGTCGTATTCGTCCGGGTGGATCTGCATCCGACTGCGCGCGTTCCAGCCTCGCTTGCGGCGGTCGCCGGCGGAAGTTTCTCTACTTCGCTCAGTCATGCCGGAGTGACGGTTGCCGGCGTGTCGCCGGTACTTGCCGCGTGTGCGGGTCTCGGGCTCGACAACCTGCTGATTGAGCTTGATGGACCGGAGCTGCCGATGATGGATGGCAGCGCAGCACCGTTTGTCTTTCTGCTCGAGGCTGCAGGCGTGGTGCGCCAGGCGGTACCGAGATGTTATCTCCGGGTCGCGAAGCCGGTACGTCTGCAGGAGGGCGAAGCCTGGGCGGAGTTGCGCCCGCACCCGGGACTGCATCTCGACTATGCGCTCGAGTTCGACAGCCCCTGCGGAGAGCGCAAGCGCCGCGCGGCCGCGGTCGAGCTGTCCGCAACATCCTTTGTGCGCGACCTCGCGCGCGCGCGCTCACCGCTGCTCGCTCCGGAAAGTACGGACGCCGAGGGTCGCGAGTGGCTGCGGCACAAGCTGATGAGCGCGGTCGGCGACCTGTCGCTCTTGGGTCAGGGCCTCATTGGCGCATTTTCGGGCTTCGCTTCCGGGCATGCGCTGCATCGGGCGCTGCTCGAACGCTTCCTGTCTGATCCGGAGGCGTGGGAACAGGTGATGCTTGCGGCGTCAGACGAGGGCGACTCGAACACGGATCTCGTGAACGGCGCGGAAGTCCCCGAGCTCGCGTAGGGCGGGGAGCAGTTCCGGTGCCATGAAGCGCAGCCGGGTCGCACTACCCGTGTTGCGACAGGTGATGGTGAGCGTCGATCCACGCACATCGGTCACCCGGCAGTCCCGGGCCATGCTGTCGGGGAGCAGGGCGCGCAGGGACGCAGTCCAGGTTTCCTGGTTTGCCGCATGACGCAGCAGCTTCTGTAGGGGCGAAAATCCACTGTGGCTTTCCCCTAGCAGATCCTCTATCTTCCGGTTAGACATTTGAACGACCGTCCGGGGTACCTGTCCGGCGCGCTCAAGGCGCCTGACCATCATAACGATTCCGGATCCCGACGGCGTGTGGTTGGGGCGAAAAGCCAATGAAACTCATTCTGCTGAGGCAGTCCGGCCATGCCGTGACAGTCAGGCTGAGTCGTCCGCGACTGGCGGCGCTGAGCATGCTCGGGCTTGCGCTGGCATCGCTTCCCGTTCTCGCCGCGGTCCACCTCCTTACCAATCCGCTCGACCGCACATATATCGCCGACTGGCGCGATCGAATCGCTGAGCAGCAGACCGATCTCAAGTCACTGGAATCCGTCGCCGCCGCAGAATCCCAGGCAGTCGGACGCCAGCTGGCGGGCATGCAGGCCCGGCTCATGCGCATGGAAGCACTTGGCGCGCGCGTGGCAGAGGTCGCCTCGCTGGATGAAGGCGAGTTCACCTTCGATGAGACGCCAGCGACGGGTGGTCCGGACGCGTCGGTACGCCCGCTCGCCGGTTTCGAACTTAAGGACGCGCTCGCGGAACTCTCGATTAGCCTGAAGCGCCGCGAGTCCGAACTGGAAGTGCTCGAAAGTCTCTTGCTCGATCGCGAGTACGACACGAGTACCGAGGTGGTCGGGCGCCCGGTCGCTCGTGGCTGGGTATCCTCCCCGTTTGGGCAGCGCGTCGACCCGTTCAGTGGCGGCACGGCCTGGCATGCGGGCCTCGATTTTACGGCGCGTCCGGGTACGGAAGTGCGCGCAGCGGCTGCGGGTATCGTCATCTTCGCCGCCTATCGCGCCGACTATGGCAACACCATCGAGATCAATCACGGTGACGGCTATGTGACGCGCTACGCCCACCAGAAGGAACTCATGGTTGCCACCGGCGACGTGGTCAAGCGCGGCCAGGGCATCGGCACCGTTGGTTCCACCGGTCGCGCTTCGGGTCCGCACCTGCACTTCGAAGTGCTGAAGAACGGGCGGCATGTCGATCCGCGCCGCTACATCGCGGGAAATCTCTGAGCGCCACCCGAACGCCGCGCTAGGCATCTGACGCCTCCCGCGCCAGCCGATTCCCGCGACCGCGCCAGGTAATTGCCCCGACGCCCGGTGGGTAATCTGCCCGCGCAAACCATTTGTGCACGTCTCGCGGTAAGATGGCGCCTTTCGCGTCGAGGTGTCTGCGGTCGTGCAGTTTCTGCGAAAGTTGTTCGGTTCCAAGAATGACCGCGAGTTGAAGCGGATGCGTCGGCTCGTCGATGCGGTCAATGCGCTCGAACCCAGATTCCAGGCGCTCTCTGACGAGGCCCTGCGGGAAACGACGGTCACGCTTCGTGAGCGTCACGCTGCGGGCGCTTCTCTAGAAGATTTGCTGCCCGAGGCGTTTGCTGCGGTGCGCGAGGCCGCATCCCGATCGAAGGGCATGCGCCATTTCGATGTGCAGCTCATCGGCGGGATTACGCTGCACGAAGGGCGCATCGCTGAAATGCG
>DMUF01000194.1:2937-3176 GCA_003476445.1 Gammaproteobacteria bacterium
GAGGGCAAGACACTCGTCGCTACGCTTGCGGCTTATCTAAACGCGCTGCCCGGGCGCGGCGTGCACGTGGTGACGGTCAACGATTACCTCGCGCGGCGCGACGCAACGTGGATGGGTCCGATCTATGCGGCCCTTGGTCTGTCCGTGGGTGTGGTCCAGAGCCGGCAGCCGGCGCAGGAAAAGCGTGCTGCCTATCAGATGGACATCACCTACGGTACCAACAACGAGTTCGGCTTCGA
>DMUF01000194.1:3453-8860 GCA_003476445.1 Gammaproteobacteria bacterium
AACAACGAGTTCGGCTTCGATTACCTGCGCGACAACATGGCCTTCACGCTGGGTGACCAATACCAGCGCGGTCTGCACTTCGCGATCATTGACGAGGTTGACTCGATCCTCATCGACGAAGCGCGCACGCCGCTCATCATCTCCGGTCCGGCGGAGCAGAGCACCGAGCTCTATCAGAAAATCAATCGCATTCCGCCCAGGCTGTCTCAGGTCGAGCACGTCGACAACCGCGAACCGGGCTTCGAGCCAGACGGCGATTTCAGCGTTGACGAGAAGCATCGGCAGATCGAGCTTACGGAGCGTGGGCACCAGCGCGTCGAAGAGGAACTGATTGCCATGGGGCTGCTTGCGGAGGGCGACAGCCTGTACGCATCGAGCAACCTCGGGCTGCTGCATCACGTGCACGCGGCGCTCAAGGCACACGCAATCTTCAAGCGTGATGTCGACTACATGGTGCAGAACCGCGAGGTCGTGATTGTCGACGAGCACACCGGTCGGGCCATGCCCGGCCGGCGCTGGTCCGAAGGCATTCATCAGGCGATCGAAGCCAAGGAAGGCGTGCCCATTCAGAACGAAACGCAGACGCTGGCGTCGACCACCTTCCAGAACTACTTCCGCCTGTACGGCAAGCTGGCGGGCATGACCGGCACCGCAGATACCGAGGCGTTCGAGTTTCGCCAGATCTACAACCTCGACGTTGTGGTGATCCCGACCCACCGACCGATGATCCGCAATGACATGAACGACCTCGTCTACCTCTCCATCGAGGAGAAGTACGACGCCATCGTCGAAGATATTGTCGAGCGGCGCGGTCGCGGGCAGCCGATTCTCGTCGGCACGGCGTCGATCGAGGCGTCGGAGCGACTGTCCAGCGAGCTCAATCGGCGTGGTATTGCCCACAACGTGCTGAACGCAAAGCAACACGAGCGCGAGGCAGAGGTCGTGGCGCAGGCCGGCCGCCCCGGCACGGTGACGATTGCAACCAACATGGCGGGCCGCGGTACCGATATCGTGCTCGGCGGCAGCTGGGAGGTAGAGGTGGCGTCGCTCGACGCGCCGACCGCTGAGACCGTGGATCAGGTCCGCTCGGAATGGCAGTCGCGCCACGAAGCGGTGCTCGCGTCGGGCGGTCTGCACATCATTGGCACCGAACGGCACGAGTCGCGACGTATCGACAATCAGCTGCGTGGTCGCGCCGGCCGGCAGGGAGACCCGGGGTCCACCCGGTTCTACTTGTCTATGGAAGACAATCTGATGCGCATCTTCGCGTCGGACCGCATTCGCGGGCTGATGCAGTCGATCGGTCTCGAGAAGGGTGAAGCGATCGAGCACCGCATGGTGAATAACGCGATCGAGAAGGCGCAGCGCAAGGTCGAGGGTCACAACTTCGATGTGCGCAAGAACCTCCTCGAATACGACGACGTGGCGAACGACCAGCGCCAGGTCATCTATCAGCAGCGTCGCGAACTGATGGAGGCGAGCGATATCGCTGAAACCATCGTGAGTATTCGCGAAGAGGTCATTCGGGAGCTGGTTAACGACTACATCCCGCGCGAAAGCATTGAGGAACAGTGGGATGGGGCGGGGCTGGAACAGGCGCTCCTGACCGAGTTCGGTTCCACGCAGCCGGTCGCGCGCTGGCTCGAGGAAGACACGCGGCTGACGGAGGAAACGCTGACTGAGCGTATCCATGCGCAGATCGTCGCCGAGGTCGAAGCCAAGGAAGCGCTCTGGCTCGAGCAGAACGTCGATATGCGGCTGGCAGAGAAGCAGATCATGCTGCAGATCCTGGATCAGCGCTGGAAGGAGCACCTCGCGCGTATGGATCAGCTGCGTCAGGGTATTCATCTGCGCGCCTATGCGCAGAAGCAGCCGAAACAGGAATACAAACGCGAGAGCTTCGAGCTGTTCCAGGAATTGCTTTCCAACATTCGTCGCGACGTGGTGCGATTTTTGTCGCGTGTGCAGATCGAATCCCCGGAAGCGGTGGAGGAAGCCGAGCGGCGCCGGCGGGAGGAAGCGGAACAACGAATGCGCTTCAGTCACCCCGATGCCGCGGCGACCGGACTCACGCAGTCAGAGCCCTTGCCGCAACGGGACGAGGCTGCCGCAACCAGCGGCTCCGGCAGAGGTGCCGCGCAAGCGTCGGATGCGTCGCGTCCGGAGACCTTCGTCCGCAGCGATCGCAAGGTCGGGCGTAACGAGCCCTGCCCGTGCGGCTCAGGCAAGAAGTACAAGCATTGCCACGGTGAGCTGCCGTGACGCCGCCGCTGCTGTCGCTCGCCGCGGGCGTGCTGCCGGAGTTTCCACCCGAGGCGATCGTTCGTGCTGCCGCGCAGGCAGGCTATCCTGCGAGCGGTATCTGGTTTGACCCGGAGACCTGGACTGAAGCCACCACCCGGGCCGTGCAGACGGAGCTCTCCGGGCTGGTCCCGCTGGATATCGAGGTGGTCTGGATTCGCCCGGGTCGCACGGTCCCCGCTGCCGCACGGCGCCTGATCGACGCGGGGGCAGTCCTTGGCGCACGCAATGTGCTTATTGTGAGCGCGAACCCGGACCCGCTCGAAACACGCGCGCAGTTCGCAGAACTCTGCGAACTCGCGTCCGCGGCAGGCATGCGTGCCGTGTTCGAATTCCTGATGATCAGTGCCGTACCCTCGCTGGCAGAAGCGCTCGCAATCGTGCGCGACGTGGATCATCCGGCCGCGGGCGTGCTCATCGATGCGCTCCACCTCGCGCGCTGTGGCGCGATGCCGGCGGATGTCGCGTCGCTTGATCCCCGGCTCCTGCCCTATGCGCAGCTTTGTGATGGCCCGCTGCAGCTGGCGACGCGAGACCACGCCACGTTTCTGACCGACGCGGTGGACGGGCGCTCCGCGCCAGGCGAAGCGGAACTGCCGCTCCATGAACTGCTCGATGCCCTGCCTGCTGCGCTGCCGCTGAGCCTTGAGGTTCGATCCCGCGCGTATCGCGAACGCTACCCCGATCCGGTCGACCGGGCGCGGGCGGTTTTGGAGCAGACCCAGCGCTGGCTCCAGTCTCACCGCACGCCGTTTCCGGGCGCACCGCGGGTTGCTGGCACTGCTGCCCCTCGCTAGAGTCGGCGCCCTCGTATCAGTCCCGGAGCCCTGTCATGGCCGTGAATCTGCCTGTTCTGGGCGCACTCTTGCCTGTTCCCGGTGTGCGCGTCGGCACCACCTGTGCGGGTGTGAAGCAGCGCGTCCGTGATGATCTCTGCGTCATGCTGCTGGACCCCGGGGCCACAGTGGCTGGCGTATTCACGCGCAATGCGTTTCGCGCCGCTCCGGTAATCCTCGCTGAGGCTGCGGTAGCTCGAGGCGGCGCGCGTGCGCTCGTCATCAACAGCGGCAATGCCAATGCCGCCACCGGCGAGCCCGGTCACGCGGATGCGCTCGCGATTTGCAGGGCGCTGGAACAAAAGGCGAACCTGCCGACCGACACCACGCTGCCATTTTCTACCGGTGTGATTGGTCAGCGGCTGCCGGTCGAGCGGATTGTGGACGGCCTTGATGCCGCGATCGCCCGCGCGCGACCAGACGGCTGGGTAGACGCCGCCCACGCGATCATGACGACCGACACCGGACCCAAGGCGGTCTCGCGACGCGTCCAGGTTGGCGCTGCCGAGGTAACGATCACGGGAATTGCGAAGGGCGCAGGCATGATCAAGCCTGACATGGCGACCATGCTGGCCTACATCGCGACGGATGTTGCCATCGCCCCGGATCTGCTCTCGTTGCTCACGCGTCGAGTCGCCGATCAGAGCTTTAACCGCATCACCATTGATGGCGACACGTCGACCAACGACTCCTTCGTGGTGATTGCCTCCGGAGCCGCCGGCAACCCCGTGCTGCGGCATCCGCAGGACGAAGGCTGCGCTGCCTTCGCCGCTGCGCTTACCGAGGTGGCGATGGACCTCGCGCAGCGCATCGTCCGTGATGGCGAGGGTGCAACCCGATTTGTCACCGTGCGGGTCCAAGGGGGCGTCGACGAGGATGAATGTCTGCGTGTCGCCTACACGATCGCCGAGTCTCCACTCATCAAGACCGCAGTCTTCGCTGGCGATCCCAATTGGGGCCGCTTTTGCATGGCCATTGGGCGATCGGACATTCCTGGTCTCGATACCCGCGGTGTCGCGCTCTATCTGGATGATGTTTGTGTGGCGCAACAGGGGCTCATGGCCTCGAGCTACCGAGAGGAAGCCGGTGCCGCCGTGATGGCCAAGCCCGAGTTTGAGGTGCGCGTGCAGTTGGGACGCGGTGACGCAGAGGCAGTCGTCTGGACCTGTGACCTGTCCTACGACTACGTGAAGATCAACGCCGAGTATCGCAGCTGATCCCGCGCAAGGGCGGCAGCGTCTGAGAGGTACTGCTCAGGAGCTGCCGCTGTCTCCGGTCTCGGACGGATGATCGTCGGTTTCGACATCGCCCTCGATGCGATAAGACTCGCTGGCCCACGCGCCCAGATCGATGAGTTTGCAGCGTTCGCCGCAGAACGGGCGCCACGGATTGGTCGCGGTCCATTTGACCCGCTTGCCACAGGTCGGGCACAGGACGATGCGGGACGGTTCGGCTGCGGGGCCCATGAATCAGATCGGTTGCAGAAGGGCGACTACGGTATCGCGCGCGATGAGGGCGATCCAGCCACCTAGCGCGAGAAAGGGCCCAAAGGCGATGGGTTGACCTGCGCCGCGTCGACCGATCAGTGAGAGCGCCAGCGCCCAAGCAAGCCCGCTCGCAGCCGCCAGCAGCAGAACGCCGGGCAGCACCTGCCAGCCGAGCCAGGCGCCAATGGCAGCCAGCAGTTTGAAGTCGCCGTAGCCCATCCCCTCTTTTCCCGTCGCGAGTCGAAACCCCCAGTAAACGGTCCAGAGCAGCCCGTAGCCGCTCGCTGCACCGATGACCGCGTCGGTGGCGTCGATGAAACCGTAGCCGGCGCCCGCAAGGATGAGCCCGAGCCAGAGCAGTGGCAGCGTAATGGGGTCGGGCAAGAGCTGCGTATCGAAGTCAATCCCGGTCAATGCAACCAGCGCCCAGGTGTAGACCAGCGCGCCCAGTGCGAGGGGTGTGAAACCGAATGTCGCGACAATCATGACCGAAAGCAGAGCGGTCATGAGCTCCACCACCGGATAGCGCACGGAGATCGGATGCCGGCATTGTGCGCAGCGACCGCGCAGGGCGAGCCAGCTGATGACGGGAATATTCTCGTGGGCCCGAATGGTGTGCTTGCAATGCGGGCAACGCGAACGCGGCACCATGAGATTGAAGGCAGATTCAGCCGTCGCACCTGATGCTGAGCGAAGCTCTTGTTCCGGTGAGCTTGGGGCAACTTGCTGGTGCAACTCGAGAATGGCGGACGCGTCCCGGCGCCACTGCCGCTCCAGCATGAT
>DMUF01000194.1:9247-12927 GCA_003476445.1 Gammaproteobacteria bacterium
GCCACCCCCAGGCGAGCAAGCCTTCAGCCACCGCCGCTCACCACCGAACCGAGCTGGAAGATCGGTAGATACATGGCAATGATCAGCCCGCCTACGAGAACGCCAAGCACCGCCATGATCATGGGCTCCATGAGTGCGGTCAGGTTGTCGACGGCGTTGTCCACCTGCTCTTCGTAGTAGCTGGCGGCTTTGTCTAGCATCGTATCCAGCGCCCCGGCTTCTTCGCCGATCGCCACCATCTGACTCACCATGTTGGGGAACACACCCGTGCTGCGCATCGCGAAGTGCAGCTGCTGCCCGGTGGAAACGTCGTCCCTGACGCGCTCGACCGCCTGCACATAGACACTGTTGCCGGTGGCGCCAGCCACGGAATTGAGCGCCTCCACGAGGGGCACGCCGGCCGCGAACGTGGTCGACAGCGTGCGTGCATACCGCGCCACGGCGGATTTGCGGATGATATTGCCCGCGACGGGCAGACGCAGCACGAGACGATCCGCCTGGTCGCGCAGAGGTCGGGAACGTCGATAGACCGCCACGAATCCGCTGCCGGCGGCAGCCAGTCCGAGCAAGAGCATCAGCCACGTTGCCTGCACGAACTCGGAGAGCGTGATCACGAACTGGGTGAAAGCCGGCAGCTCGGCGCCGAAACCCGCGAACACCTGTTCAAACTGCGGCACGACCTTGATCAGCAGGATGCCGGTGACGATGACGGCAACGGCAATGACGGCGGCCGGGTAGGTCATCGCCTTGCGCACTTTGGCTTTTAGCGACTCGGACTTTTCCTTGTAGGTCGCGATCCGGTCCAGCATCGTTTCCAGCGCGCCGGCCTGCTCGCCGGCGGCGACCAGATTGCAGAACAGCTCATCGAAGTAGATCGGGTGCCGGCGCAGCGCGTCGGCAAAATTGCCTCCGCTGGCCACGTCGTTGCGAATGCTGCGCACCAGCGTGGCAACACTTTGTTTCTCCACGCCGTCGGCAACGATGTCGAAGGCCTGCACCAGCGGCACCCCGGCGCGCATCATGGTGGACATCTGCCGCGTGAAGAGGGCGATGTCCGCGCTGACGATTCGTCCGGCGCGAAACCGGGCCAGAAGTCCCTCGGATTTCCGCTTCAGGCGGCGCGCGGTGATGCCCTGGCGACGCAGTTCCGCGCGGGCCGCGGACTGGTTGGGACTCGATATCTCGCCGCGCGATCGGCGACCCTGGCGATCTGTGCCTTCCCAGATGAAGACCGCGCTACCCGCCATGTGTGGCGCTCATGCTGTCCGTATTCCTAGCTGCGGCCCGTGGTGATGCGATTGATCTCTGCCAGGCTGGTGATGCCCTCTGCCACCTTGCGCAGACCCGCCGCGCGGAGGCTGGGGTAACCCTCCTGGCGCGCGAGCGCGTCGATCGCAATGCTGTTGCCGTCTGCCATGATGAGCTGGGACAGCGCCGGTGTAATGGGCACGACTTCGTACAGGCCGATACGCCCACGGTACCCTTCCGTGCAGTGATCGCAACCCCTTGGGTTGGGTCCGAACAGATTCACGCCGGATTCGATCTCCGCAATGGTGAAGCCTTCAGCCCGCAGAGTATCGACCGGTACCGGCATTGGCAGCCGGCAGTGGGTACACAGTTTTCGCGCCAGCCGCTGCGCAATGATCAGGCTGATGCTGGTGGCTACGTTGAATGCGGGCACGCCCATATTACGCAGACGGGTGAGAGTTTCTGCGGCGGAGTTCGTGTGCAGGGTAGAAAGCACGAGGTGCCCGGTTTGTGCCGCTTTGATCGCGATTTCCGCGGTTTCAAGGTCTCGGATTTCCCCAACCATGACGACGTCAGGATCCTGGCGCAGGAATGAGCGCAAGGCCGACGCGAAGTCGAGACCGATGCGGTGGTTGACGTTGACCTGGTTGATGCCCTCGAGATTGATTTCTACCGGGTCTTCCGCGGTGGCAATGTTGCGCTCGGCGGTATTGAGCATGTGCAGACCGGTGTAGAGCGTGACGGTCTTGCCGCTGCCGGTCGGACCTGTCGCGAGAATCATGCCCTGCGGCTGGTTGAGCGCGTCGATCAGAAGTGCCTGCTGGTCCTCGTCGAATCCGAGCGCGTTGACGCCGACGCGCGCGCTTGCGGGATCAAGCACCCGCAGCACCACTTTCTCGCCCCACAGCGTCGGCAGCGTATTCACCCGAAAGTCGATGGTGCGCGTCTTCGACAGCTTCATCTTGATGCGGCCGTCCTGGGGCAGGCGCCGCTCGGAGATGTCGAGCTCGGCCATCACCTTGAGCCGCGCGGCGAGGCGCGGACCGAGGGCCGCCGGCGGCGAGGCGACGATACGCAGGATGCCATCTGTCCGATAGCGAACGCGGTAGATGCGCTCGTAAGGTTCGAAGTGGATATCCGACGCGCCGCTCTTGATTGCATCGAGCAGCAGCTTGTTCACAAAGCGGACCACCGGCGCGTCATCCATTGCGGACCGGATGTCGACGGCTTCTTCGCGCTCTTCGTCGCTCACCTCGAGCTCGAGGTCGTCCAGTGCTTCGTCACCCAGATCGCCGAGGCCTTCGTCTTCCGCCTCGCGCAGATAGGCGTCGATGAGGTCGCGCAGCTTGTCTTCTTCCACCAGCACGGGTTCGGTGCTGATGCCCGTCTGAAACTTGATTTCGTCCAGAGCGAGCAGATTGGTGGGGTCCGAGACGGCGACGAACAGTCGGGCGCCGCGTTTCATGAGCGGCAGCGCATGGTGCCGGCGAATCAGCTGTTCGCGCACGAGCCCGCGCGGAATCGCCTCCGGCTCCAGTGCGGCGAGGTCAAAGAGCGGTAGCCCGAAGGCGGCGGCCGCGCGCTCTGCAACCGCGCGCGCAGGCACGATGTCGTTGCGCACCAGATAGGATACGAGCGGCATGGCGGCTCGACGCGCATCGTTTGCCGATCGGGCGGCGGTGTCTGCATCGATCAGCGCGTGATCCACGAGCTGTCGAGCAAGTCCGTTCAGTGCAATCGCTTCACCAGGCATGAGGGCGTACGTATCCTTTATATCTGTTCGGCGGATCAGTTCGGTCAGGCGCGTTCGGCGCCGAGCGCGGCAGCCCCGGTCGGGCTGTGAGAGCGCGTTTTGACCGGCTCTTAATTGTGGGCGGTTTCCCCACGTATTCTCGCGCACCCCATCACACTTTCAGAACGCACTAGCGGCGTCCACCGCGATGGCGACCATAGTACATACGGGTCCGCCGTTGGCGGGTCTGCCGGTGCCACAGCGCCCCCAACGGAGCGTGATGGCGGTCGACAGATCTCGACAGCGCAAGTGACGCAAAACGTCACTTTCCGACACGCCGCGCTCCCACAGTTCGAGACGCTACAAGCGCACAGGATTGGTGGAGCAAGCCCCTCGCAGGGTAAACCCTCTGTGATTCAGGCTGTTACGGAGATGTCGGCGCTTCGGCGCGGTAGCGTTCAAGAGCGGTAAGGATCTGGCACGGGGGTTGCTTATACCCCCGGCGCAAGGGAGACCGGGCGCGAAAGGAATCGACTGGGTGGGCAAAGCCCGCTCAGGCCCGGCACCCTACTAAACGAGCATCCCGCGGGATAACGATACGGAGTACGAGACGGTCATGAAGAACACGCAGAAAGGCTTTACCCTGATCGAACTGATGATCGTGGTGGCGATCGTCGGCATCCTGGCCGCTGTGGCCCTG
>DMUF01000196.1 GCA_003476445.1 Gammaproteobacteria bacterium
CGGGAGTGGTAGCGCGCATAGGGCGTCGCCCGCTCGGGAATGCCCGGCAGCCGGTTTGGATCCGCGAACGGCTGCTCGGGGAACATCGCCCCGCCGGGCTGATCGAGAGCGCCGATCGCGATGTTCAGCGCATCGATCAGAAAACTGGTGAGCGTGCCGAAGCGCTGCAGCGTAGTTCCAACCCGACCGTATACGGCCGGGCGTCGGGCGCGCAGGATCCGCTCGATCAGCGCCGTGATCGCTTGCTCCGAGAGTCCGCACCGCGCAGCCGCCATGGGCAGCGTGACGCCAGCCAGCGCTTGCTGCAGCAGTTCGTACCCCTGCAGCCGGTGCGCGAGAGCGGGCGCTGGTCGCGGACCCGCCGCGTGCACGGCCCGCAGCAGCGCGATCAGCAGCCAGGCATCGCCACCCGGTCGGATCGGTAGATGCTGGTCCGCGAGGGTCGCGGTCTCTGTCAGCCGCGGATCGATCACGACGAATTCGCCGCCTCGCGCGCGCAGCGCCTTCAACTTTCCGCGGATGTCCGGGACCATCCACAGGCTGCCATTGGAGACCACCGGGTTCGCCCCGAGCATGATCAGGCAGTCGGTGCGCGCGATGTCGGGCACCGCGACAGCCATGTCGTTGCCGTACATGAGCAGACTGGCCAGCTGCTTCGGCAGCTGATCGACGCTGCCGGCGCTGAACAGATGCCGCGTGCGCAGCGCTCGAGCCAGCGCGCCAAAACCGAACCCAAGACCCACGTTGTGCGCCGACGGATTGCCGAGATAAACCGCGATGGCATCCGCACCATCGCGCTCCCGGATCTGTGCCAGGCGCGCACCGATCAGGTCGAACGCCTCATCCCAGGACGCGGGGCGCAGCTGCCCTTCGCGACGAATCAGCGGTGTTCGCAGCCGGTCGGGGTCCGTGTGAAGCTGAGGCAGCGCCACGCCCTTCGGGCAGGCGTGTCCGCGCGAAAATACGTCGTTTCCGTTACCTCGAGTCGCGAGCACGTTCTGCCCGTCTACCGTGACGGACAGCCCGCAGCCCGCCTCGCAGATCGGGCAGATGCGCTGGAGTTGAGTTGGCATGAGATCCTCCCGCGGCAACCTTAGCCGCTGGCGTGGCTTGGCGACAGAGGCAGGGGCTTGCCACGACCGCCAACGTGACGGCAAGACACTCCCTGTGTGTAAGAATGCGGCTGGAGAGTTGGTAAGACACCCTGGCGAGGTCAGGAATGTGAAAGTAACGACGCGCGTCATGCTTTTCGCACCGGCCCCGGTCGCCCGGAGATGAGTATTTCTCTCGGCCTCGCCATCGAGCTTCTGCTGTTGCTCCTGGCGGCCAACGGGGCCCCCGTGCTGCTCGCGCGTGTGCTTGGTGATCGCGGCAATTTCCCCATCGATGCGGGGCTCGTGCTGCCTGACGGCCGACCGCTGTTCGGACGCAGCAAGACCTGGCGTGGGCTTGTTTCAGGCATGGCTGCGTGCGCGGTGCTCAGCACTCTGCTCGGCACCGGTCCTCTGTTTGGCGCTTTGTTTGGCGCGAGTTCGCTTGCAGGTGATCTCTGCTCCAGCTTTCTCAAGCGTCGCATGGGCATTGCCAGCAGCGGTCGTGCCACGGGTCTTGATCAGATTCCCGAGGCCGTGCTGCCGCTTCTGTACGCCCGCACGTTGATGCCGCTCGACGCGCTCACCATAGCCGTGCTGACGCTGCTGTTTCTCCTTGGATCGCTGCTCATGTCGCGCTGGATGTATCGGCTCGGCATTCGCAAACAGCCCTACTGATGCGCCGCGATGGATAGCCTGACCCAAGCGGCGGTCGGAGCAGCGCTCGCTGTTGCCGTTGCCCCGATGCTCAATCGTCGTTACGCGCGCGATCCAGAGCCCTCGCCCGGGCGAAGGCTTGCGGGCTGGGCGCTGGCGGGTGCCATCGGTGGGCTCGTGCCGGATCTTGATGTGCTCATCCGCTCGTCAGCCGACCCCCTGCTCGTGCTTCAATACCATCGCCAGTTCACGCATTCGCTTATCCTGGTGCCGGTGCTTGGGGCCCTGGTTGCGCTGCTGGTCACGCCCGTTCTCAAACGCACGCTCTCGCGCGTGGAGCGATATGTCAGCGCCACGGTCGGGGTTGGATCGCACGGTCTGCTCGATGCGTGTACGTCCTACGGCACCGCGCTCTTCTGGCCGTTCGCGGACACCCGCATTGCGCTCAGCATCGTGTCGATCGTGGATCCACTCTTCACCCTGCCGCTCATCGCGCTGCTGGTGTTCGCGCTGGTGCGAAGCCGGCCGAGGTGGGCGCTACTCGCCTGCGCGTGGGCCGCCTTCTACCTCACGCTTGGCGGCTGGCAGGCGTCGCGCGCGGAAAGCGCTGCGCACGCGCTGGCGCAGGAACGTGGTCATGCGCCGGAGCAGGTCGAGGTCAAGCCGTCGTTTGGAAACCTGTTACTGTGGAAATCGGTGTATGGCGCGCAAGGCTTCTGGTGGGTCGACGCCGTTCGCGCGAGCATGGTCGTGAGCACGCATGCTGGAGATCGCGCGGCGCAGATCGACCCCGCGCGGGATCTGCCGTGGCTCCAACCCGCCTCTCGGCAGGCGCGAGATCTGGAGCGATTCACCCGCTTCTCCGGCGGCTTTGTTGCGCTGGTGCCGGGATCATCGAACGAGGTGATGGATGTGCGGTATTCGATGGTGCCGAATCGTATCGACCCCCTGTGGGGCATCACGCTTGCGCGTGCCGCGGATGTACCGACCGAGTTCTGGACGCGGCGCGAGATGACGCAGGCGCATCGCGCCGCGTTTGTCGACTTGCTGCGCTGAAGGAATTCGCGGGGAACGCGGCGGACGGCTCGCGGCCGCCCGCCGACTGCACCCTGATCAGACGATGCGGCCCGCGCGCCCGTCCGTATAACGACCCTGCTCGATGACGGGTACGCCGTTGACGATCACCGCCTCATAGCCCGTGGCGCGGCGCACGTAGCGGCGCGCTTCGCCCGGGAAGTCGTCGACAAACTCTTCGGCGCCACAATGCAGCGCATCGAGGTCGAGCAGAACCAGGTCTGCCGCCTTGCCGGTTTCAATGGTGCCGCGATCATGCAGGCCCCAATCGCGCGCCAGTTCACCGGTCATGCGATGCACCGCCTGCTCGAGCGACAGGCGCCCGGTGTCGCGCACGTAGTGCTCGAGCATGTGGGTGGTATCGCCCGTGCCGCAGAACTGGGTGATGTGCGCGCCGGCGTCGGATGCGCCGAAGTGCAGGAGCGGGTGCCCGATCAGCTGTGCAACCGATGCCTTGTCAGCGTTCAGCACGTTGACCAGCTTGAATTCGGCGTTCAGGTCGTCGCGCAGCGAGATGTCGAGAATGACATCGCCGAGCTCCTTGCCCTCGGCCGTGGCGATGTCCATGAGGCTGCGCCCCTGGTAGGGCACGTTGTCCGGGTGCGACACGTTGCCGACGATCAGGAACGGCAGTGCGCCGCTCATACCCGCCGCCTGCTTCATTTCGGTGACCAGGCGCGTGCGCGTGTCAGCGTCTTCGAAGCGCGCGCGGCGCTCGTGGCGCGGCAGATCCATGATCGCTTTCCAGGATGGCAGCGCGTACAGCAGCATGCTCGTCTCGGACAACCGCATGTTGAGATCAAAGCAGCGCGGCATAACCTGGCCGTAAACGCGCGCACCGCGCGCCTGTTCCGCTTCGAGCGCCGCCATGATTTCGCCGGCAAGCGGCGACAGCGGCGACGAGAGC
Organism: Gammaproteobacteria bacterium; assembly: GCA_003476445.1. Classification (GTDB taxonomy): domain Bacteria; phylum Pseudomonadota; class Gammaproteobacteria; order Pseudomonadales; family Azotimanducaceae; genus UBA7803. The sequence continues at coordinate 3,730 of DMUF01000196.1, forward strand.
ACGGGCTGCAGCGAACACGGGATACCGGCGGCAATGCTGATGTCGCCGAGCTCACGAATGTTCTCGAGCTCGCGCTTGATATCGGGGAAATACGGCACCACCTGCCAGACGCCCCGGCCGCTCTTCGCCATGGCGCGTGCAAGGGCGACCTTTTCCTTCAGATCGGCGAACTGGCTGGGCACCGGGCGCATGTTCTCGTCGACGTCGACATA
>DMUF01000112.1:0-765 GCA_003476445.1 Gammaproteobacteria bacterium
TGGGCGTTGCCGGCAAGATCGGACGCCCGGCTGACGCGCGCGCCTGCCTCGACGCGGGTGTAGACTTTGTCCTGCTGGGTCGCGCCGCCATTCTGCAGCACGATTTTCCCGCGCGCGCCGCCGCCAACCCGGACTTCGAGCCCGTGACGCTGCCTGTCACGCGGGATTATCTGCGTGCGGAAGGGCTTGGCTCGGCATTCGTGGGCTATATCAGCGGCTGGCCAGGTTTCGTTCAGGACTGAGTAACAGTTTATGGCGATTGCCCTCGAGTTCATGCTTGAAACCTCCGCCGACGCGGTCTGGGCTGTGGTCGGCGATCCGGGTCGTGTCGATTGGGTACCCGGCGTCGCCAGCGCGACCTTCGACGGCCACGTGCGCCGCTTCGTCATGACCGGTGCAGGCGATCTGGCGGAGCGCATTCTGCTGCGTGACGATACCGCACGTCGGCTCGAATACGGCGTCATCGAATCCGCGGCTCCGCTCACGTCGCACCGCGCGGCGATCACCGTTTTTCCAGCTGGCGACCATGCGCGCATGGTCTGGGAGACGACGGTCGAACCGGTGCAGATAGAACCTTTCATTCGCAAACAGATGGAAGGCGCGATCGTCGGTTTGCGTCGCGTCCTCGGGCTTGCCTGACAGGAGAACGTTCATGGCCTTTGCTGCAGAGCCCCGCTTCGGCGTCACGATCTTCCCCACCGACTATGCGATCCAGCCGGTAGAACTGGCAATCGCGGTCGAGGAACGTGGACTCGACAGCCTGTT
>DMUF01000112.1:1110-2528 GCA_003476445.1 Gammaproteobacteria bacterium
CATGATCCGTTCGTCGCGCTTGCCGCGTGCGCTGCGGTCACACGCCGTATTCGTCTGGGCACGGGTATCTGCCTCGTGATCGAGCGCGATCCCATCACCTTGGCGAAGGAAGTCGCCTCGCTCGACCTGCTCTCGAACGGGCGCGTGGTGCTTGGCGTCGGCGCCGGGTGGAATCGCGAGGAGATGGAGAACCACGGCGCCAACTTCCGCAACCGCTGGAAGATCGTGCGCGAAAAGGTGCTCGCCATGCAGGCGATCTGGCGCAACGACGCGGCAGAATTTCACGGTGAGTTTGTGAATTTCGACCCCATCTGGTCCTGGCCCAAGCCCGTACAGGCGGGCGGCCCCCCGATCTGGATCGGCGCCAACTCGCCCTGGGTCTTCGACCGCATTGCCGAGTACGCTGACGGATGGATGCCAATCGGCGGGCTTGGCAGCGGCAACATGGAACGGCTCCAGAGCGCGCTCGAAGCGCGTGGCCGCCGCGTCGCGGACCTGGATCTCGCGCTGTTCGGCGCGCCCGCCGACTACGACACGCTCATGGGGCGCATTGATCAGGGCTTCGACGAGCTGGTCTTCACCCTGCCCGATCGCGGCGCCGACGACGTTCTGCCCGCGCTCGACCGGCTGGCAGCGCTTGCAGAGCGGGCGCGTCGCCGCGCCTGAGCTGAGGGTAATTCGAACGTGCTGGCGCCGATCTGTTCCGCCAGCACTCCGAGCGCCCGTTCCAGCCGCTCGAGCAGCTGCGGGGTTTCCGTGACCCCCGGCTCCCACCAGATCGCGTTGACCTCAAGCACCCCGCGCTCGCGGTCGAACCGTGGATCAATGCGACCGATCATCGCATCGCAGTCCAGGAGCGGCAGCACGTAGTAGCCATAGACACGGGCCGCTTCAGGCACGAACGCCTCAAATCGATAATCGAACCCGAAGAGTCGCAGCAGACGCGCCCGATCGCGCACCAGCGGGTCGAACGGCGCAAGCGCGCGCATGCGGTCGGGGGCCGTGGGCGCGCGCCGCACCCGTTCCCGCCAATCGGGCACCGCAACGGCGGCCCGGGCTCGACCCTCCGAGACATCAACCGTCTCTACGGCGACCACACGCCCGTCGCGCAGGGCGGCCTGGCACCAGGCGCGCACGGCGGCGAGGTCCACTGCACGGAAAAACGCGGCGAGCTCGGCAGGGGTCGCCACGCCAAGCCGATCGAGCGCTTCGCTGCACGCCCAGTCCACGTGCGCGCTCTGATCAGGCATCGGCATCGCGTGAGCAACAGGGAAGACCCGCTCGGCAAGGTCATAGCGCTTTTGAAAGTCATCGCGACCGCAGATGGCCAGTCGACCGCTGTGCCAGAGAAATTCAAGCGCCGCTTTCTCCGGCGACCAGTCCCACCAGCCGCCGCTCGCCGACTTCGCGGAGCCTGA
>DMUF01000112.1:2913-4996 GCA_003476445.1 Gammaproteobacteria bacterium
GACTGCGGCAGCTTTGCTCGACGGCGCTCGAACCGATGCTGCCAGTGCGGATACCACTCCACGGGAATCAGCGACGCGTCATGGGTCCAGTGCTCAAAGAGCGCACGCTGCCCAAACGCAACCATATCCAGATGCGCGGGGCGATGGCCGTCGATGCGCGCACCCAGGATGAGCTGCTGCGCGCGCGCTACCCGCTGAATGGAATCGAGCTGCACAAAACCCAGGCGTCTGACGACGTCGAGCGTTGCTGCCGGACCCGCTCGGCGCGCGGGATTGGCAAGCAGCCCCTGCCCCGCCAGCAGCAGCGTGCGCGCGTCTGCCGCGCTGACACGCTCAGGCGGGGTCAAGATCGGCGTAGACAGGCGCGTGGTCGGAGGGTGTCAGCTCTCCGCGCTTCTTGCGGAAATCGCGATCGATCACGACATCACGAACACGCGCGCGCACGCGCTCGCAGCCGAGCAGGGTATCGATGCGCAGGCCGTGCCCACGATGGAACGAACCCCCTCGATAGTCCCACCAGGAAAACGCCCGCACGTCCGGGTGGCGTACGCGGTAGAGATCATGCAGGCCGAGATCAATGAGCCCCGCAAACCGCGCGCGCTCCGCGTCGGTACGGAAGATCTCGCCGACGCTCGCCGCGCCCGACCAGTCGTCGAGATCCGTCGGACAGATGTTGAAATCGCCACAGAGCACGCGACCACAGTCCGGGTCCGGTGTCTCGCGCCAGAACGCTGCCAGCGCATCGAACCAGCGCAGCTTGCGCTCATAGTCGGGATGCTCGAGCGTCTTTCCATTCGGGCAGTACACGGTCGTGAATGACAGATCGCCAACCCGAGCAGAAATGAGCCGCGCGCCGAAGTCTTCCTGGCCGGGCAATCCACGCTGGCTGACCTCGGCCGAGCTGCGCGTCAGCACCGCGACACCGTTCCAGGCCTTTTCGCCGTGAACCAGCGCGGTATAGCCGAGCGCATTGAAGCGTTCGTGCGGGAACGCGCTGTCTTCGGTCTTCAGTTCCTGCAGCCCGACCACGTCGGGCTGGCGATCGGCCAGCCACTCGCAGAGGTAGTCGATGCGCGCCTTGAGCCCGTTGATGTTCCAGGTCGCGATGCGCACGTGGATCAGCCTGTCGGCAGGCGCACGCGCGCCGTGCCGAACACACGATTTTCCTGAGCGGCGTTTTTTACGCTGAGATCAATCTCGACCAGGCCCGTATCCGTATCGATATCGGTGACCACCGCGCTCAGCGTGCACGCCTCATCCGCGAGCAGCGGGGCGCGGAAGACCGTGTCGATGGTCTCGATGTGCGCGCTGCCCGACCAGCGATGAATCATGCTGGACAGAAACCCCATCGCCATGATGCCGGGAACGAGCGCGCCGGGCAGACCCTCGGCGCGCGCCGCGGCGTGGTCCTTGAATCGACCGCCACCACCCCAGCCCACCGCGTCGGCGAACGCGCCGGTGGACGCCAGACTGGTATCGGGTGCGAAGGGCGCAAGCTCGGCGCCGAACTCCACGTCATGAACGGTTTCAATTGCCATCGCTGGAACGCTCCTTGATGACCATGCGCGCATCGTTGGTGGCCAGATGATTGCCATCGGCATCGAAAAGTTCCATGCGCGACACCAGAAAGATCATGCGACCCGAGCGCCCGCTCTTGTCGTAGATTTCGTGCAGATGCGTGCGCCCGGTGAGCGGCACACCTGCGGGCACGGGGCGCAGGCAGGTCACCGCCTTGCCGCCGTCCATGGGAATGCCGCCGATGCGCGGAAAGTCGATGGGCAGATGCCGCCCCGCCGACAGGCTCGCAACAAAGGCGGGGGATGCCTGGAACTCGGGATGGGTGGGGTCGGTGAACTCTGCCCGTGGTTCACCCGAGAGCCGCGCTACCGCCGCGACCTTGTCCGGCTCCAGGACGAAATCCTTGCGATCGAACTCGAGGTTCAGAAACCGCTCTTTCAGCTCTTCGATATCTCCCATGCTGGGTTCGCTCCCCGCTCTGCTCGCCCGCCGTAGAGGCGGCGACTTCGTTGCACCTTGGGACGGGATTGTAGGGTCGAAGCGGGAGTGGGGGTAGCGGGGGCGC
>DMUF01000112.1:5312-9433 GCA_003476445.1 Gammaproteobacteria bacterium
TAGAGATAGCGGGGGCGCGGGAGTAGAGATAGCAGGGGCGCGCGGGTGTAGCAGCACCATCCGCGTCCAGTACACTCTGCGCTCTTCCTTCAACCCCGAGTGCACCGCATGCGCATCGACAGCATCAACGTGGGGCAGCGCGAGTTCCTGGCATACGGCAAGTTCAGCGGCGACACCGGCATCCGCAAACGTCCGGTGACCGATCCCGTCGAGGTCACCCGGCTCGGCATCACCGGCGATGCGGTGCTCAACAAGCGTCACCACGGCGGACCGGATCAGGCGGTCTACATCTATCGCAGCGAGGACTATGCGTGGTGGTCTGAGGAACTCGGGCAGGCCGTCGAGTACGGTCGCTTTGGCGATAATCTGACCGTGAGCGGTCTGCCGGACCCGAACCTTCCTGTTGGCACACGACTCGACTTTCCAGCGGTCACGCTCGAAATCACCGCGCCGCGCATTCCGTGCAGCACGCTTGCCGCCTGTATGGGCGCGACCGATTTCGTGAGCCGGTTTGTCGAGGCGGAACGACCCGGTCTCTACTGTCGCGTGATTCGCCCGGGCCTGCTCCAAACGGGCGACGAATTCACCCTGCTGCCCTATGCAGGCGACACAATCTCAACGCTTGATCTCTACCGCGCGCGTTACCGCCGCCTGCGCCGCGCGGAAATCGTGCAGTTCCTGGCTGCGCCCATCGATATCCGCACCCGCCGCGACCTGCAGCGGGATCTCGCAGGGCGAGACCCAGCGCTGGAAGATTGATGCCGCCGCACGGTATCGCTCCGAACGACGATCATCTGGTCCTCTCCCCGACCGCGCGGCTGCGCTAATGGACGTCCGACTGAAGGACGGCTCAGCCACTCACTACACCATTGGCAGCATCGGGCAGCTGTGCCAAAGTGAAACCACTTTGGTTGCGATATGGTGCGACGAAGGTGCCTACCACTTTGACCCTGAAGAACATCCCGGACACGTTGTATGAGCGCTTGAAGGCGGCGGCGGCGGCGCACCGGCGCAGCATGAACAGCGAGGCCATTGTGTGTCTTGAAGCTGTACTAATGCCGACCAAGCTGCCCGCGAATGAGAGGCTGGCCCGCGCGAGGAAGCTTCGATCCGCCTTGGCGCAGCGAACGTTTCATGCGGACGATATTGACCTCGCTAAAAGAGAAGGGCGCTCGTGATCGTTGCGGACTCCAACGTGGTGGCCTACCTGTATTTACCGGGCGAACATACCGCCGCTGCAGAGCGTTTGCTTGAGCGTGAGCCTGACTGGGCGGCGCCCATTCTCTGGCGCAGCGAATTCAGGAACATCCTGGCTGGGTACCTTCGACGCAAAGACATCACCTTTGAACAGGCTCTTGCCCTGCAATTGGAGGCAGAAGCACTTCTTGCTGGCTGCGAGTTTCACGTTGACTCGCGAGACGTCATGGAGCTGGTCCGCCATAGCGACTGCTCGGCATACGACTGCGAATTCGTCGCACTGGCAATGATGCTCGAGACAAAGCTGTTTACGATGGACAAACAGCTCCTGCGCGCGTTTCCCGAGTACGCATTTCCGCTGCATGCGCGCTAGCGATTGAGTAAAACGGTGTGTGCACATGATCCGCTCGTCGGGAACCAGAGTCGTTGAGGACGGATGCCAGACACCACGCACAACGATCTTCTAATCCTCACGCCGACCGCGCGCCTTGCGCGCGCCGTGCTGGCGGAGCATGCCGCGCGCGCCATTCAATCGGGCGCCACGACCTGGTTCACGCCGCGCGTGCTGACGCTGAGCGCATGGCAGGACGAACTGCGGGACCACTATGCCCTGCGCGCCCGGGACACACGGATCCCGATCTCTGCTGCACAAGCGAGCATTCTCTGGCAGCGCGAGGTGGAACAGCAGGTCTTCATCGGCGACCCTGCGGTGGCCGATCTGGCGGAGTCCGCCTGGCGGCGGCTGCATGAGTTTGATCTGCCGCTGCCGTGGGAATGGCAGGGCCTTGAGCTGACACCGGATGCCGCGCATTTTCAGCGCTGGGCGCTCCGCTTTCGTCGCGTTTGCGAAAGAGCGGGATGGATCGACGCCTGGACGTTCGCCCGCGAACTGCCGGACGTGATCCTGCGCGGCGACGTTCCTGTACCCGAACAGATCGAGCTCACGGGTTTCGAGCAGCCCCTGACGCCATTAGCAGAGCGTACGCTCGCGGCCTGCGTGCAACGCGGCACACAGGTCAGCGGAAAACCCGGCACGCCCGGTGCGACCGATACGCAGAGCCCCGTTTTGCCACTTGTTGCGGTCGCCACGGCGGAGGCTGAACTTCAGTGCGCCGCGGACTGGAGTCGTGCCAGGCTTGCCGAACGATCGGACGCACGCCTCGCTATTGTCGTGCCGGATCTGGCAGGACGGCTGTCTGACGTGGAACGGATCCTGCGCAAGACTTTCGCATCCCAACGCGTGCTCGCAGCGCCCGCAGCCCCGATGCCCTGGCACATCTCGCTGGGCGTGCCACTGCCTGCGTGGCCGCTGGTCTCCGACGCGCTGCGCCTGCTCGGGCTTGATCCCGACTGCATACCCCAATCGGATCTCGTCCACCTGTTGCACTCACCCTTTATCGGCGGCGCAGAGACAGAGCGGGACACGCGCGCAAGCACAGCCTTTGAACTCTTGAGTAGCACACCCTGGGCACTGACCGCGCGCGAAGCGAGCGCTGCGCTCGAGCGTCTTGGCAGCGGCGATCTAAGCGAGCGTTTCACCCGTTGGCGCGTTCATCGCGCCCAGTGGCCGACCACTGCGCGCGCCTCCGAGTGGACGGCGTTCTTTCAGGAGACGCTGAGCACCTTCGGTTACGGCTCGGGTCGCGCCCTCGATTCCCGCGAATTTCAGGTGCTGCAGCGCTGGCACGACCTGCTGCAGGAGTTCAGCGGCTTCGATGTCGTCTGGCAGGGACCCGTTACCGCTCAGGTTGCACTCGAGGCATTGGGCGGTCGCGCCGCGCGCGTCGTATTCCGCGAACAGAATCCGGGTGCGCCGCTGGAAATCCTGGGCGTCGAGGAAGCCATGGGCGCGCGCTTCGATGCGGCGTGGCTGACGACACTCGATGCCGAGAGCTGGCCGCCAGAGGCGACCCGTGATCCCTTCATACCCCTGGCGCTGCAACGCGATCTGCCGGGGGCTAACAGCGCGAGCGCTACGGCGGTCGCACGCCGCGAACTTCTGGCGCTGGCGTCCATTGCCCCCGAAGTCCGCGGCAGTTTCGTGCGCGGTGTCGAATCGGTGCCACACCTCGCAACGAGGCTGTGCACGTTCGTGAGCGTATCGGAGCAACCGGTGACGACAGCCGACTCGGCTGCGCCCATTGAACGCCTCGCGGATGATGCGCTCGCACCGCCCTACCCGGACGATCACGCCGAGGGCGGGACGCGCGTCCTCGAGTTGCAGGCAGCCTGTCCGTTTCGCGCGTTTGCCGAAGTGCGGCTCGCGGCACGCGCCGCGGAGCCCGCACGCCCCGGCATTGATCCGCGCCTGCGCGGCAAGCTGCTGCATGTAGCGTTAGAGCGACTCTGGCACGAACTCGACAGCCAGCGGGGCCTCTGCGCGCTCGAAGAAGACGCGCTGACCGCCCGCGTGATTACCGTGGTTGGCGACGTGCTGGCGCGCGAACAGGCGCGCTTTACCTGGCGCTTGACGCCTCAAGCCGCAGTGATTGAAGAAGAGCGCATGACCGGGCTCATCCTCACGCTGCTGGCGCGCGAACGCGAACGCTCGGACTTCACCGTCGCCGGTCGAGAACTCAAGGTCACCATGCAGTTTGGCGGACTGACGCTCAAAGGCGTTGTGGACCGCGTCGACCGGCTCGCGGATGGGCGCCGGCTCATTATCGATTACAAGAGCGGGCGGCCGAAGACGCCCGCATGGGACCCGACGGGACGCATGGCGGATCCGCAGTTGCCCGCCTATGCGGTGACCCTTGCGGCCGACGGCATCGCCTTCGCCACGCTGCACGTCAGCGCGGTGGGATTCTCCGGTCGCGCATCCCAGGACCTGGGCGTGGTGGGGGTAACCCCCAAGAGCACCAGCGCGGCGGAGGGCGACGAGTCCTGGATCTCTCTCACAAGCGCGTGGCAGCACCATCTCGATG
>DMUF01000112.1:9726-12559 GCA_003476445.1 Gammaproteobacteria bacterium
ACCTGCAAGTACTGTCATCTGGGTGCGTTGTGCCGCGTGCAGGAACGTCGCAGGCGGGCAACAACATGACGCACGAGAACGCGCGCGAAGAGGAGATCAAGCTGGACACCGCGGCCCGGGAGAGGGCTATCGATCCTGCGCGCTCCGTAATCGTCGAAGCGCCCGCAGGGTCCGGCAAGACAACCCTGCTCGTCGTGCGCTACCTGCGGCTGCTCGCCACAGTAGACGCGCCGGAGGAGATCCTCGCGATCACCTTCACGCGCAAGGCGGCGGCGGAGATGCGCGAGCGCGTGCTGCGCTACCTCGACCCCGCGTTCACGTCCGACGCGCCCCACGATCAGCTGCCGCTCGAACTGGGGCGAGCGCTGCGCGAGCGCGTCACGGCCTGGGGCGTGATGGACAGCCCTGGGCGTCTCGCCATTCGCACCATCGACAGCTTCAACCTGTTTCTGACGCGCAGCATGCCTGTCGCCAGCGCGCTGGGGCCTGCGCCCCAGCAGACATCCTTCGCGCAATCACTGTATCGCGCGGCGGCGCGGCGCACGCTGGCACGGGTGGAGATCGAGAACGATGACGTCGGAGCCGCGGTCGCGCTGCTGCTGCGCCGGCGCGATCATCAGACTGACAAGGTCGAAGGACTGCTGGTGGATCTGCTCGGTAAGCGCGAACAGTGGCTTCCCTTGTTGCAGGACACCGATATTCTGGATCGAACCAGCCTCGAGCAGGCGCTCGATCACGTCGTGCGCCGGCGCCTGACCCAGCACGTTCCCGTTTTCTACGACACGCTGGCGGACGCGGGTCTCGATCGCGCTGCACTGCTTGAGGATCTGCAGCGCGCCGCGCACTCGCTCGCGCCCGGAGCGGATCCGGCACTGGCTCGCTTTCGCGAAGTCGATCAATTGCCGGGCGCGGTGCCCGAGGATTTACCGCTTTGGGAGGCCATTGGCAGCCTGCTACTGACCAAAGGAGGGGATCTGAGGAAGACGGTCGACGCGAGGGTCGGCTGCCCGCCGAAGTCGCCACAAAAGCTTCGTCTGACAGGGGTGCTCACGACGCTGCAGGATTCGGGCGGAGCAACCCTCGAGGCAGCGCTCAGCGACATCATAGCGCTGCCGCCCACACGCTATACGACGTCCGAATGGGAGATGCTCGACGCGCTCGGGATCCTGCTGCGCCATGCCGCGGCGATGCTCGACGTGGTCTTTGCCGAGTCCGGGCGCAGCGATTTTTCCTGGGTGACGCAGGCGGCGCTGCGCGCGCTCGGGCATCCCGCCGATCCCACGGATCTGCTGCTTTATCTCGATCGGCGTATCCGGCACCTGCTCGTGGACGAGTTCCAGGACACCAACCGGGCGCAGCTCAAACTGCTGGAACGGCTGACCGCTGGCTGGCAGCCCGGCGACGGGCGCTCGCTCTTTGTCGTCGGCGATCCGATGCAATCGATCTATCGGTTCCGAGAAGCGGACGTCGGGCTGTTCCTGCGTACACGCGATTTGGGAATCGGTGACATCACCTTGGAACGCGCTCGGCTCACGCGCAATTTCCGTTCGCGCGCGGGCATCGTCGACTGGGTCAACGCGCGCCTGGGTCCGCTCTTCCCACTCCAGGAAGACGAAAGCGCGGGCGCGGTGGGCTACGCGCCCTCGACACCGGCACGCAGCAGCGGCGGCAACGTAGCCCTCTGGGCGCATACGGATGCTGCAGCCGAGGCGGAGGCCATCGGCGCTCTGCTCGCGGACGAACTCGCGGCCCACGCAGGCGACCTCGGGTTTCGCGCGGCGATCATCGTGCGCGCGCGGAGCCATCTGACCGAACTGCTGCCCGTGCTCGATCGGCGGGGCCTGCGCTATCGCGCGGTGAAGCTCGATCTGCTTCTGGATCAGCCCGTGGTGCAGGATCTGCTTGCGATCACGCGCGCGCTGCTGCTGCCCGGCGACCGGACCCCGGTGCTCGCGCTGCTGCGCTCCCCCTATTGCGGTCTTTCCCTGGCGGGACTGACGGCACTCGCGGCAGAGGGTCGCGACCCGCAGCAGGCTGGCGCAACCGAAGTGCTGGATGACGACGAGCGACGCCGGGCGGAACGGGTGCTCGGCCTGCTCGCAGAGGCACACGCCGCTCGCGGACGACTACCGCTACGCGATCGGGTGGAAGCGGTCTGGCAGCGCCTCGGCGGTGCCGCCGTCAGCGCTGATCCCACTCGAACGGCGACCGATGCAGAAAGCTTCTTCCGCGTCCTTGCAGACGCCGAGCGCGAAGGCGGGGAAGACTGGGGCGCGCTCATCGAGCGGCTCAAGGGCGAGTACACCGAAGGCGGTCCGGTCGATCCCGATGTTCGACTCGAGATTCTCACGCTGCACTCGGCCAAGGGGCTCGAATGGGACCTGGTAGTCCTGCCCGCCCTCGAACGGCCGACAACCAACACGGGGAACGATCTGCTGTACTGGCTACCGCTGTCGCTCGACGACCGGGAAACGCTGCTGCTTGCGCCACTGCGCGCCGCGAACGAAGACGCGGTTGACGCGCCGCTGGTCCAGTTCATCCGACGGGAACGCCAGCAGCGCGAAGGTCACGAGCGCTTGCGTCTCTTGTACGTAGCAGCAACCCGCGCACGCGAGCAGCTGATCCTGTCAGGTGTGTTGCGCCAGAACGCAAAAGGCATTGCGGCTCCGCGCGCGGGCACCCTGCTCAGCGACCTTTGGCCGACCAGCCATGCGGAGTTCGAGCAAGCGGCTGAGCACGCCTATGACCAGCTCGCGGCTGCCAGCACCCTGATCGACGCCGCAGGGGAACCCCTAGCGGATGCTGATGAGGCGCCCACCGATACCGATACCGA
>DMUF01000112.1:12826-14330 GCA_003476445.1 Gammaproteobacteria bacterium
ACCGATACCGATACCGAGTCGACACTGCCCCAGGACCTGCTTCGAGTTGCCGCCGGCTGGGCGCCGCCCACGTCGGACGCCTTCGTCTGGTCCCCGGCACGAGCGGTGGACGCGAGCGCCATTGAGATTGAATTCGCCTGGGCGGGTCTCGAGGCCCGCCGCACCGGGATCGTGCTGCACCGGCTCCTCGAGGAAACCGCGCGCATCGGCAGCGAACGGCTTTCAACCGCTGAGCGAGACCATCTGGTCGACCGCGTTCCTCTGCTGCTCGCCAGCCGGGGCGCGGAGGGTGAGGCGCTGGAACGCGGCGTCACGGCTGTGCGCGACGCTTATCTGCGCACACTCGCCAGTTCGCAGGGACACTGGCTTTTGCGCAGCGACCATGCCGAGTCAGCGTGCGAGCTGCGGCTCAGCGGTATCGTGGACGGCGTCATCGTGAGCGGGGTGATCGATCGCACCTTTGTCACCGCCGACGGCGAGCGCTGGATCATCGATTACAAGTCGGGCTACCACCTCGGCGGCAATCTAGACGCTTTTCTTGCCGAGGAATCCGCTCGCTACCAGGCACAGCTGCGGCGCTATCGGGCACTGTTCGAAGGCCTGGGCGCAACACGAATCCGCACGGGGCTCTACCTGCCCCGGCTCGATCAGATGATCGAGGTCAACTGACGCCGCCGAAGGCGGTCTGGCTACGCGCCATCGCGCACAAAATCGGTGTAACTCACGGAAAACACGGGCTAGAATGCGCGCGCCGAGTTGCCGGCGCCGCAGGTCCAAGCCTCGTGGGCGGCGGTCGCTCAGGGCTTCAACCGACACACGTCCAGTCAAGCACAGTTGAGGGGAGTTCATTTGATGTCTCAGGCGTTAATGTTCGCGCTGGCCAGCGGGGTGCTTGCCATCCTGTACGGCGCTTGGTCCGTACGCTGGATCCTCGCCCAGCCCGAGGGTAACGAGCGGATGCGCGAGATCGCGGCCGCTGTCCAGCAGGGAGCCTCTGCTTACCTGAATCGTCAGTACACCACCATCGCCATCGCCGGCGGGGTGCTCTTCGTTCTGATTGCCTTGTTCCTGGACATGCTCACTGCCGTGGGCTTCCTTGTCGGCGCCGTGCTCTCCGGTGCCGCGGGCTACATCGGCATGAACATCTCCGTGCGCTCGAACCTGCGCACGGCAGAAGCCGCCCGCAAAGGCATCAACGCAGCACTGCAGGTTGCGTTCCGCGGCGGCGCCATCACCGGCATGCTCGTGGTCGGTCTGGGTCTGCTCGGCGTTGCCGGCTACTTCGCCATACTCGAACAGATGGGCGTCGAACAGGCCAAGGCGCTGCACGCGCTCGTCGGCCTCGCGTTCGGCAGCTCGCTCATTTCCATCTTCGCGCGTCTCGGTGGCGGCATCTTCACCAAGGGCGCCGACGTCGGCGCGGACCTCGTGGGTAAGGTCGAAGCAGGCATCCCCGAAGACGATCCGCGCAACCCCGCGGTCATCGCCGACAACGTGGGCGACA
>DMUF01000004.1 GCA_003476445.1 Gammaproteobacteria bacterium
TGTCCCTGATCGTGATAGAGCGCGAGCACCACATCGAACTCGCCCGCGATGGCCCGGTTGAATACGGAATCCGCGGGCCAGGGGCCGGAGGCGTCGATGCCCTCTTCCCGCGCCGCCGCGATGGCGGGCGCGAGGGCGTCGATCTCCTCACGCCCGAGCAAACCGCCCTCGCCGCCGTGGGGATTCAGGGCGGCAACGGCAATGCGCGCCGCCGGCATGCCCCAGCGGGTAAAACTTTGCGCAGTCAGGCGCAGCCGGGCGAGCACGTTATCGCGCGTCACATAGCGCACCGCATCGGCGAGTGATTTATGCGTGGAGAGATGCACGACGCGCAGCCCCGGCGTCATGAGCACGGTGGCGGTTGCCGTGCTGCCGGTGAGCCGCGCGAGAATTTCCTGGTGGCCGATATCGTGCACGTGCCCCGCGGCCTGCACCGCTTCCTTGTGAATGGGCGCGGTCACCATGCCGGCTGCGCGGCCCTCCATGCAGGCACGGGCCGCCTGTTCCACCGCCTGCACCGATAGCGCACCGCAGCGCGCATGCACGCGCCCGAAGGCGAAGTCGGGAACGTCCTCGGCCAGGTCATGCAGCACAATCGGGGTATCAAACTGGGATCCAAGCGGCGCACCGGGCAGCGCTGGCAACGAGATTCCTGCGGCGCGCGCGCCCGCGGCCAGCGCCCAGCGCGGGCCGATCAGGTGCCAGGGACGCGCTCTCGGGTCTGTCGGCGCCAACAGACGATCTGCCACCACCCGGGCTACGACTTCCGGACCGATCCCCGCGGGATCACCGAGGGTGATGACCAGCGGAGCGGATACTGTATATTCATTCAGTATCATGCAGCGCCTCGCCGAACTTGCTGACCGTTTCCAAGTCTACGCCCTCTGCGGGCCTTGCGGCCGCATGGAGGCGCTGGATCTCGGCGCCGCTATCGAGCGCCTGGGACCCGAATCCACGGTGGATACCCTGCGCGCGCGGCTGCGCTGCCGGGAGTGCGGCACGCGCAGCCATGATCTGCGCATCGTCTACGTGGGGCCGGCCGGTAGCCCGATCGTGTTCCAGTACCGGCGCTGAATCCGTGCGCCTTACAGCAGTTCGGTCGACTCGAGGGTGAGACCGAAACCGCCCACACCAACGTAGGACACCTCGCGACCGGCAATGAGCCGAATCTTCGATACGCCGAGATCGCTCAAAATCTGTGCGCCCACCCCGATTTCGAGCCACTGCGCGCGGCGCTGGGCTTCCTTGGTCTGGTTGGAGAGTTTTTCCAGCGGCACACCGACGTGACCCGAGCGCAGATAGATCATCACGCCGCCGCCGAGCTTCTCGATTCGGTCGAGCGAGGCATCGAGCAGACTCGAGGGGCGATCGGACTGCGGACCAAACACGTCGTCGAGCAGCTTCTCGCGGTGAATGCGCACAGGCACCGAGCTCATGCTGCGCAGGTCACCGAAGATCAGCGCGATATGCTCGGCATCTTCGAACCGCGTGCGATACGCCACCGCACGCGCGGCGCCAATGCGGGTGCGAACCGAAAACTCTGCCGTCCGCGTGATGAGGTGCTCGCGCATCTGCCGATAGCTGATGAGATCGGCGATAGTGATGATGCGCAGCTTGTGCAGCTTGGCGAACTCAAGCAGCTGCGGCAGGCGCTGCACCGTGCCGTCGTCGTTGACGAGTTCGGCAAGCAGCCCGACCGGCGGCAACCCCGCAAGGGCCGCCAGATCGGTGCCCGCCTCCGTATGACCCGACCGCACCAGCACGCCGCCCTGACGGGCGACGAGCGGGAAAATGTGGCCAGGGCGCACAAAGTCTTCGGCGCTGACATTGCTGTTCGCGAGCGCCTGCGACGTGGCTGCGCGCTCTTCGGCAGAGATACCGGTGGTGAGACCCTGCGCGTAGTCGATGGACACCGTGAAAGCCGTGCTCATGGGCGCATCGTTGCGCGCCACCATGGGATCGAGGTGCAGACGCCGGGCATGTTCTTCAAGAATCGGCGTACACAGGATGCCGCTCGTATGGCGGATCATGAAAGCCACCTTCTCCGGGGTCGCCTTGCTGGCCGCCATAATGAGGTCGCCCTCGTTCTCGCGGTCGTCATCATCCACGACCACGATCATGTCTCCGGCGGCAATGGCCGCGAGCGCGTCTTCAATGGTGTCGAACTGGGTAGTCATGGGAATCAACCTGCTCAGGAAAACACGGGCTCGGCGCACGCCGGCGCGGCAGAATATCACGACGCGCGGACGGGGATCGACGACCCGGACCACGCTCGCAGAACCGGTTCGCCGACGCGGGCGCGCGCCTCGTATAATCTCCGCCAGCTCTGAAGGGGAAACCAAGATGCATGCCCTGCGCCCAGACATCGATCCGAACGGTCTGCGGGAATTCTCCGTGGTGTACACCGATCGCGCGCTCAACCACATGTCCCAGTCGTTCCAGCAGGTCATGCGCGATATCGCCGCGCTCCTGCGCGGTGCGTACAACGCAAAGTCCGCCGTGGTAGTGCCGGGCGGCGGCACCTTCGCCATGGAAGCCGTTGCCCGCCAGTTCGCGACCGGCCGGCGCTGCCTGGTGCTGCGCAACGGCTGGTTCAGCTACCGCTGGACCCAGATCTTCGAGGCCGGGGGCATTCCTGCCTCCGCAGCGGTACTGAAAGCGGCCCAGATCGCAGCCGGCGATCAGGCGCCCTTCGCGCCCGCGTCGATTGATCAGGTGGTGGCTACCATCCAGCGTGACCGACCGGAGCTGGTCTTTGCGCCGCACGTGGAAACATCGTCCGGCATGCTGCTGCCCGACAG
>DMUF01000165.1:0-19472 GCA_003476445.1 Gammaproteobacteria bacterium
CGAGATTTCCAATGAGTGACGCGTCGGGGCAGGGAGACTATCCGCTGGCGGGATTGCGCGTGCTGGATCTTTCACGCGTCCTCTCCGGCCCGTTCGCGGGGCGCATGCTGTGCGACCTCGGCGCAGATGTGGTCAAGGTGGAGCCGCCGGAAGGCGATGTGACCCGCATCTGGGGCCGGGTGGTCGGTGGTGTGCCGGGGTATTACCACCAGCAGAACGCGGGCAAGCGCAACATCTCGATTGACCTGCGCGCGCCGGGCGCGCGTGACCTTGTTCTCGATCTCGCGCGGCAGGCGGACATCCTGATCGAAAATTACCGACCGGATGTGATGCCCCGGCTCGGGCTTGGCTGGGATGTGCTCCATGCAGCCAATCCGCGGCTCATCATGCTGTCGATCTCCGGATTCGGGCAGGGTGGGCCGGAGTCCGAGCGGCCCGCGTATGCGCCGGTGATCCACGCGGAGCTCGGACTCATGCGTCGCGCCATGCGGCGCGGTGGAACACCGCCGCGGGATCTTCCGCTGTCGGTCGCCGATACCAACGCGTCGTTGCACGGCCTGGTGGCGGTGCTCGCCGCCGTGATTGCGCGTCAGCAGACGGGGCGCGGACAGCATATCGACATGGCGATGGTCGATGCGACGCTCGTCACCGATGACCAGGTGCATTACGACCTGGAGGATTCCGAGTCGACCGCGCCGCTGCCGAACGACACCTATGCCACCGGTATTGGCGACGTGCTGGTGTCCACTGATTTTCGCGTGTTCTGGCGGTTGCTGGTCACCCATTGCGGTCTTGCGGAGCCAACGGCAGGCGACGCGGGCACGGCGGCGCGCATCGCCGCTCGGCGGGATGCGGCGAGTGCTTTCATGGCGGGACTCGACAGCGTCGAGGCCGTGTCGGCGGCGATGGATCGGATGAACCTCGCCTGGGGGAGGGTGCGCGGCGCGGAGTCTCTGCGCGAGCAGCCGACCATTCGCCATCGCGGTTCCATTGTCGAGATCGACGACCGCGCCGGCGGCAAGCGTCCCATCGTGCAGTCGCCGTACCGGTTTTCCGAGGCGCGCAGCGGGGTACGCGGACCCGCACCGCATCAGGGCGAACATAACGCGCACGTTCTCGCGCAATGGCTGGGTTATGACAACGAGCGCATCGATGCGCTCACCGCAAGCGGCGTGCTGCGTACGGCGCCATGAAGTACGCGATCGTGCGGAATCCCCGCGAGCGAGATCCCAACAGCGCGTCATGACCAGTCCGCTCTGTCGACTGCGACCGTATTACGAGCGCTACCAGCGACCGTTCTGGGGCGCAGCCTCGCTGCTCTTGCTTGCGCGAACCCCGCCTGCATGCGCTGCAGTTTCAGGACACCTGAGACAGGACTGGCGTGGACTCATCTGCTCGGGCAGCATTCAGATCGGGGGGCGCCAGGGGTGCTGGGGCGCGGTCGAAGCGGGGGACACATGGATTTCCGGCAGTACACGATCGAGGAGCTGGTCGCTCAGGTGCGTAGCGGCCGTCAGTCGGCGCGGTCCCTGACCGCCGCTGCGCTATCGAATATTGAGCGCGCCAACCCATTGCTCAATGCGTTCTGCTCGGTCGACGCCACGGCGGCGCTGGCGGATGCCGAGCAGGTCGACGCCCGGCTCGCGGCCGGTGACCCCGTGGGTCCTCTCGTCGGCATGCCGCTTGGGGTGAAAGACCTCGAGGATGCGCGCGGGTACGTCACCACCTACGGGTCCGCCCTTGCACTTGATGCGGCGCCCGCGACGGAAGATTCGGCGCTGGTTGCCCGGTTGCGCGCGGCGGGATGCGTGGTGGTCGGCAAAACCAACACCCCGGAGTATGGGCACAAGGGTGTCACAGACAATGTGCCGTTCGGGTTTACCCGTAATCCCTGGCAAACAGACCACTCGGCGGGCGGATCGTCCGGCGGCTCGGCGGCTGCCCTTGCGGCTGGCATGGTTCCGATTGCCACGGGATCGGATGGGGGTGGATCCATCCGCATTCCGGCGTCGGTCTGCGGTTTCACCGGGTTCAAGGCCAGCCAGGGTCGGGTGCCTTTGGGCGGGGCGTCGGCGCCGGGTGCCAATGTGCTGGCAGTGCGAGGGCCAATGACGCTCCGCGCGCGTGACTTGGCGCTCGCGCTCGATGCAATCGTGGGCGACGAGATGACCGACATTTACGCGCTGCCGCATCCAGGCTACGCCTACCGTCCGTCCCTTGATTACGACAACCGCCCGCCCGCTGTGGTGTGGTCCGCGACCCTGGGATATGCGTCGGCGGACGCGGAGGTGCTCGCCGCCTGCGAAGCCTTTGTGGCACGGCTCGAGGCTCTCGGTGTTGCGGTGACGCGCTCGGAGAGCGTTTTCCCGGCAGACCCCAACCCGCCGTGGTGGACACTCTGGTCAACGCTGCGTGCCCGTGCACAGGAACACCTGAAGGGCACGCCGGACTGGGACCGGGTGGACGGCACGCTGCGCGCCACGATTGAGCACGGTCTGCGCGTCCGCGGGACAGACTACGCGCGCGCGATGGATGCCTGCCACTATCACAACCTCGCGCTCGAGTCGGCGTTCGCGGGGGCGTCGTTTATTTTGTCACCAACCTGCGCGGGTCATGCACCGGCGCAGGGCGCGGTGGGTGGGCTTGTGAACGGCAAGCCTTCGCCCGCATGGATCGCGTACACCGCCGCCATCAACATGACGCGCAATCCCGCAGGTACCGTCTGCGTGGGTTATACGCGCAGCGGTCTGCCAATCGGCTTGCAGGTCATCGGCCGGCAGCGGGATGATCGGGGTGTCCTCAAGACACTCTGCTATTTCGAGGATCTGGTGGGGGCGCGGCACAACGCGCCGGCGGGAATTGTCGGTACGCGCGGCGACTAGCTGGCGCAGAGCGGGCAGCCGAAACGAACATCAAGTGCTGAGGCACGAGAAGGGAGAAAAGCATGGATCATGATCTCATCATACGCGGTGGCACGATCATCGATGGCAGCGGAGCCGCGGGCTATCGCGCCGATCTTGCCATCGACAACGGGCGCATCACGCGCATCGGTGACCTCGCCGACGCCAGCGCGGCGCGTGTGATCGATGCAACCAACCGCATCGTCACCCCAGGATTTGTTGATCTGCATACCCACCTGGATGCGCAGGTCGGCTGGGATCCGCTCTTGCGCTCAAGCTGCTACCACGGGGTCACCACGGCGCTCATCGGTAACTGCGGCGTGACCTTTGCACCGGTATCGCCCGTCAACCGACCCAAGATCGCGAAACTGATGGAGGCGGTGGAGGACATCTCTGCGGACGCCATCATCGACGGCCTGCCCTGGGACTGGACCAGCTACGGCGGTTATCTCGACGCGCTGCAGTCGCTGCGTCCGGCGCTCAATCTCGTGGGTCTGGTCGGTCACTCCTCGATTCGTTACGAAGCCATGGGCGAGCGGTCGATGGACGAGGACGCTCAGCCCAACGAGGCGGAGCTGGGCGCCATCGTGCGCATGGTGCGTGAGTCGGTCGCGGAAGGGGCGGTTGGCTTTTCCACGTCGCGCTTCCTGGGCCACAAGGTGCCGGATGGTCGCCTCACGCCGGGAACCTTTGCGGACCTTCGTGAAACCGCCGCGATTCAGCAGGCGGTCACCGAAGCGGGCGGTCGGGGCGGACTGTTCCAGTCCGCGAACGACTTCTCGACCCGTTTCGATACGGAGCTGCGCATGTTCGAACAGGCAGCTGAGCTCGGCTGTCAGGTGATCTTCTCCGGGGGCGCGGGTCAGAGCCCGGACGGCGGCGTGGAGCGCATGCAGGCGTTTCTCGACCGCAACAACGCGGCAGGCCGACGCATCACGAGCATCTGTCACACCCGCCCGAGCGGCGCGCTCTTTGGTCTCGCCAAGGCGTCGCTGTTCAACACGCCGGGCTGGAAGCAGCTGATGGCGCTTCCCACGATCGCCGCGCGCGCATTGGCACTGCGTGATCCCGCAACGGCCGACCGGTTGCGCGAGGAAGCGAAGAAGCAGGGCCTGCGCATCAACCCTGAGCAACTCCACCCGCTCGGTAACGGCGAACTGCCTGAATACGACCTCGATCGGCAGCTGAGCCTCGCGCAGATTGCTCGCAGTGAAGGTCGCGATCCGATCGACGTGTACATCGACCGCCTGATCGCTTCCGAGGGCCGCGAGCTCTTCAACTTCTGGGCTTTTGGCGGCGCGCTCGACAATCAGTGGCGCTACATGCGCATGGCGAATTGCGTGCCGATGCTCGCAGACACCGGGGCTCATGTTGGCATTCTCATCGATGCCGACTCGCCCACGTTTCTCCTGTCGGCGCTCACCCGGGACCGCGGCGTGTACACCTTGGAGGAAGCGGTGCATCGCATTACCGGGCAATCGGCTGCGATTCTCGGTCTGCGTCAGCGCGGCGAACTCCGCGTTGGCTGGCATGCCGATATCAACGTGATCGATTACGACAACCTGACCACTTGCTACCCCGAGTTCGTGAATGATTTCCCGCACAATGGCAGCCGCTTCATCGTGAAGAGTCTCGGCTACGACGCCACCCTGGTGGCGGGGCGGGTCGTTACCGAACAGGGTCATCACACCGGTCAGCGACCGGGTCGTGTGATCCGCGAATTCGCGCGCGGCTGAGCGCGCGTGGGGATGACGGGAATTCCCGTCGCTCAGGACGAGCGCTGCGCCCGCGGGCACGCTCTCGTGTACCATGAAGCCATGGGCGGGGGTCCATGGCGCAGCGGTGCAAGGCTGCGCTCAGCCGACGCTGCCGTTCCCAGGGACCGCAGGGCGCAAGCTCTGTACTGATCGGGCATTGACGGAGACATCGAGACTCATGAAATACGAAGCCCCGACATCAACGAAGGATGCGGTTGCATTACTGGCCAAGAACAAGGGCAGCGCCTACGTGCTCGCGGGCGGGTCCGACCTGCTGGTGCGCTTGAAGGGCGGGTTCATCGAGCCCGACCTGATTGTCGACATCAAGCGCATTGGTGCGATGCAGGAAATCAAGAAAACCGCCAGCGGTTTCCGCATCGGCGCGGCAGTGCCGTGCGTTGCGATGGGTGAGAGCCAGGCGCTGAATAAAGCCTGGCCCGGCGTCGTCGAAGCGGCCAAGCTCATTGGCTCGGATCAGGTGCAGGGACGCTGCACAGTCACTGGCAATCTGTGTAACGCATCGCCCGCTGCGGACAGCGTTCCCGCGCTGGTCACGGCGCGAGCAAAGGCTGTGGTTGTCGGGCCGAAAGGCCGGCGTACGGTAGCCGTCGAGAAGATCCCGGCCGGCCCTGGGCGAACGACGCTCACCAAGGGGGAACTCATCGAGGCCATCACCCTGCCGGCACCAAAGCCAAAGACGGGGGATGCCTATCTGCGCTTTACGCCGCGCACGGAGATGGACATTGCCGTTTGCTCGGCGGCGGTGTCCGTCACGCTCGGCAAGGGTGGGGTGGTGGAAGAGGCTCGCGTTGCGCTCGGCGCCGTGGCGCCCACCGTCGTGCTGGTTCCGGCGGCAGCCAAAGCCATCATCGGTACCAAGCTCGATGCGGCAGCGCTCGATGCCCTTGCGGCGGCTTGTCGCGCGGCGTGCAGCCCGATCGATGACAAGCGTGGCACCGTGGAGTTCAGAACGGACGTGGCCGGTGTGCTGGCAAAGCGCGCCGCGAAAGTGGCCTATCAGCGTGCGGGAGGTAAGTGATCATGGCGGGTGTTCATGTTTCGACGACCATCAACGGCGATCCGGTGGAGTTCGTCTGCCAGCCGGGAGAAGTGCTTCTCGACGTGCTGCGCAACCGCATCGGTCTGACCGGTGCCAAGGAAGGCTGTGGCACCGGCGATTGTGGCGCTTGCAGCGTCACGGTTGACGGGCGGCTCGTCTGCGCCTGTCTCGTGCTCGGTGCAGAAGTGGAAGGCCGGTCGGTCACCACGGTCGAGGGTCTTGCGAGCGGTGGTGAGTTGCATCCGCTACAGCGCAAGTTCATCGAGCACGCGGCGCTCCAGTGCGGTATCTGCACCCCTGGCTTCCTTGTCGCGGCAAAGGCGCTGCTGGATCGAAATGCCAGCCCGTCCGAGGAGGAGATTCGCTACGCGCTGGCAGGTAACCTCTGCCGCTGCACGGGCTATGACAAGATCGTGCGCGCGGTCCAGGCAGCAGCATCCGAGCTTGCCACCGATGCAACACGTAAGTCGGGAAAGGCGTCCGGCAGCAAGTCCGGACGAAAGTCGACCAAGAAGCAGGTAGCCTGAGCGGCCTGACCGCGTCTTAAGGAGAACAGCACCGTGTCACACGACGCCAGTTTCACCAATCAGAAGTTCAAGGTCATCGGTACCCGCGTTCCGCGCCCCGATGGCATCGACAAGGTCACCGGGCGCGCGCGCTATGGCGCGGACGCTACGGCACCCGGGCAACTCGTCGGCATGATTCTGCGCTCGCCGCATGCCCATGCCGATATTCGCAAGATCGACACCAGCGCCGCTGAGGCGCTGCCCGGCGTCAAGGCCGTGATAACCAGCGCCGACCTGCCGGACAAGGTAGGCGGCCGTCGCGACATGCTCGATATTCTCGAGAACTGCATGGCGCGCGGACGTGCGCTCTACGATGGTCATGCGGTCGCTGCGGTAGCAGCCATCGACGCAGAGACCGCGAAGCGCGCCCTCAAGCTGATCAAGGTTGACTACAAGCCGCTGGCCCATGTCACCGACGTCGATGAGGCCATGCGCGACGATGCCCCGATCGTGCAGCCCTGGGTTCGCACCGCGGGCGGCGATCCGAACAAGCCCACCAACGTGGCGCAGATCTCCCAATTCGGGCACGGCGATCTCGATGCAGGTTTTGCAGAAGCCGATGTAATCATCGAGCGCAGCTACAAGACCGAGCAGACCCACCAGGGCTATATCGAACCCCACGCGTGCCTTGCGAGTGTCGGTCCCGATGGCCAGGGCGAGCTGTGGGTTACCACTCAGGGTCACTACACCTTCCGCACCCAGTGCGCGGCACTGCTGGGTATGGAAGTTGCCAAGCTCAAGGTCACCTCATCGGAGATCGGCGGCGGCTTCGGCGGCAAGACCCACGTGTGGATGGAACCGGTGGCGCTTGCGCTGTCGCGCAAGGCGAATCGCCCGGTGAAATTGGTGCTGACCCGGGAGGAAACCTTCCGGGGTACGGGCCCTACCTGCTCGACGTCGATCGATATCAAGATCGGTGCCCGGCGCGATGGGCGCATTACGGCTGCGCTGGCTACGCTGCGGTATCAGGACGGAGCCTTCCCCGGTATCTGGGGCATGCTTGGCGCGATGACTGCCTGGGCATGTTATGACCTGCCGAACGTGAAATCAGTCGCATACGACGTGCTTGTGAATCGGCCGAAGGTCGCGGCTTATCGCGCGCCGTCCGCGCCGATGGCGGCGTTTGCGGTGGAAAGCACCGTTGATCTGGTGGCGCGGGAACTCGGGATGGACCCGGTGGACTTCCGGCTGCTCAATGCGGCGAAGGAAGGCACGCGCGCGTCCTACGGACCGACCTACGGACCGATCGGCATCGGCCCCACCCTTGAAGCGGTGAAAAACCACCCGCAGATGAAGGTCAAGCTCGGCCCCAATCAGGGGCGCGGCATGGCTTGCGGCTTCTGGTTTAACTTCGGCGGGCAGACCTGCTCCACAGTCAACATCGGTGTCGACGGCACGGTCAACGTATCGGTCGGAACGGTAGACGTCGGCGGCTCACGCGCCTCGCTCTCGCTCATTGCGGCTGAGGAACTCGGCGTACCTTACGAAAGCGTGAAGTGCACGGTGGCAGACACCGCAACGCTCGGTCACAACGACACGACGGAAGGCAGCCGCGGCACGTTCTCCTCAGGCATGGCCATCATCTTTGCCTGCCGCAACGCGGTGCAGGAACTGCGCGCCCGAGCGGCGAAGATGATGGATGTTCCTGTGGAAGATGTGCACTGGGAGAACGGGCAGGCCGTCGCGCTCGGAACCCAGCACAGCAATCTGCAGCCGCTCACGCTGGCGCAGATCGCCCGCAAGTCGCCCCAGACTGGCGGTCCGATCGCTGGCCATAACGAAGTGGTCGCCGATGGCGCGGGCGTGTCGTTTGCAAGCCACATCTGCGATGTCGAAGTGGACCCGGAAACCGGACAGACGCGGGTGCTCCGCTATGCGGTCATCCAGGACGCCGGCAAGGCTATCCACCCCGACTACGTGGAAGGGCAGTTCCAGGGCGCCGCTGCGCAGGGCATTGGCTGGGCACTGAACGAGGAATACATCTACGGCAAGGACGGGCGGCTGCAGAACCCGGGCTTCCTGGACTACCGTATTCCCGTGTGCTCGGATCTGCCGTTCATCGACACCCAGATTCTCGAGATCCCTAACCCGGGACATCCGTACGGGATTCGTGGCGTCGGTGAAACGTCGATCGTGCCACCGCTTGCGGCAATCGGTAACGCGGTATCCAACGCGGTCGGCGTGCGCATGACCCATGTGCCCATGTCACCGCCGCGTATCCTGGGTGCGATCAAGGCAGCGCGCTGATGGCATTGCGTCCGGTGAACCGATGAAGGTCGCGCTCACCGGACCGATTCGTGATGCGCTGGGTGGGTTGGCCTCGATCGAGATCGAGGCCGATACCATCCGTGAGTTGATGCAGCGTCTCGAGGACCGTTATCCGGCTCTGGCGCCGCTGCTCGATGCCGGCATCGCAGTAGCGATCAATGGCGAGATCTTTCGCGACCGGTGGGGCGAGGTCATTCCTCGCCACGCCGAAGTCGTGCTTATGCCGAGAATTCCCGGCGGCTGATACCGCGAACTATTTCTGCCGCGATCTTTTTCTCAACTCAGCTTCCAGCCCGCCTTTAGCGCGGCCACAGCTTCAGAAAGGGCAGCGCAGGCTTCTGCGCAGGCTTTGCATTCCAGATGCATGCCGTGCGCCCAGTGCGCCTTGTGCTCCTCGCACGCTGCGCGGCAGTCGTCACACGCGCGCGCGCAGACATCGAGAAGACCTTCGGTGTAGACGGACTTCATCGTCGCCAGCTCGCCGGTCGCGCGACACAGGGTCTGGGTCTGGCGCACCGATGTGCTGCAGTGGGCAAACGCGGTATCTCCCGCGGCCAGCTTCTCCAGGCAGTGCTGCTCGCAAACAGCCGCTTTTTCCTCGCAGTCGAATGCGGCTGCGGCGACGGCTGCCATCAGTTTTAGCGTGTCGGGATTGCTCACCGCGAGCACGCTGGCGGGTGAGGCGCTACCGCCGTCCGCCATCGCCTGAGCAGCGAAGGCGGCGGCGCCAAGTGCGACGGTCGTGCCGATGAAAGACCGACGTTCCATAAGGTGCTCCAAGTGGAAACGGGGAAGTCGCCCGACGATACGCCTTTGCCTGACTTGAATCGAGTTGTCTCATTATACTTTCCGCGCGCGGACGCAACCTGCGTCCCATTCATGATTCGTGAGAGAAACGGGGGATAAGACGTTGAACAAATCGATGCTGACGGGTGTGGTACTGGGTAGCTCGCTTGCGGTCGCAGGCGCTGGAATCGGGGCGTATCAGATGTTCCCCAACGAGCCGGAGTTTGCGGAAGTGCTGGCGGTAAACGCCGTCACCGAGCGCGTGGAAACGCCGCGTGAGGTGTGCAAGGACGTGACCGTCACGCGCCAGAAGGCGGTGAAGGATCAACACCAGGTCGTCGGCACGGCAGTAGGAGCCATTGCAGGCGGTCTGCTCGGCAATGCGCTGGGCGGCGGCGGTCGCAACACGGGTCTCAAGGTGGCAGGTGCCGTTGCCGGAGGTTATGCGGGTAACAAGGCGCAGGAGCACATACAGCGGAATAACACGGAAACAGTCGTGGAATCCCAGTGCGAAACAGTGGTGGACGTCACCGAGCGGACCATCGGCTATGACGTGGATTACCGTATCGGTGAAGAACCGGGTCGCGTGCGCATGGATCACCAGCCGGGTGCGACCATTCCGCTTCGTGACGGACAGCTGGTTCTGGCAGCGACGCCGAGCTGACTGAAAACAGGGGTATGCGGGGGGCGACACGATGGGTTTTGAACTGACAGGGCTCGAAGGAAAGGTCGCGGTCGTAACCGGTGCAGGGCGTTTACGCTCGATTGGGCGACCGTGTGCCATTGAGCTTGCGCGCGCGGGGTGCGACATCGTTCTCACCGGAACCGGGCGCGCTCCTGATCGCTATCCAGACGATGAGAAAAGGGTCGGCTGGCGCGACATAGAGTCGGTTGCCGATGAGGTGCGTGCGCTTGGACGCCGCTGCGAGACCTTCATCAGCGACGTTCGCAACCCCGCGGCCGTTGATACGCTTGTGAAAGACGTGTCCTCCCGATTCGGACGGGTGGATATCGTGATCAATAATGCGGGCGCCGCGCGGGGCGCCGATCGGGTCCCAGTCATCGATCTGGAGCCTGACGTCTGGCAGAACGTGCTGCAGACGAACCTGACCGGCACCTTTCTCATGTCGCGCGCGTTTGGCCGCGTGTTGAAGGAGCAAGGGCAGGGCGGTTCGATCGTGAACATGTCCTCGATCGCGGGCAAGCTGCTGCCCGAGAACACGGCGGCCTATGCCGCCTCCAAGGCCGGTATTCAGGCGCTCACGGCATCGATGTCGCGCGAGATGGCTCGCTACAACGTTCGGGTCAACGCCATCTGTCCTGGGATCATCGACACCGCACGCATGGACGACATCGACGCAATCGAACGCGGCGCCGCATGGCAGGCGATGATTCGCGAACGCATACCGCTGGGTCGCGCAGGACGGGGCGAAGATATCGCGTGGATTACCGTGTTTCTTTGCTCCGACCAGGGCGCGTGGATCACCGGGCAATCCTGGAACGTCGATGGAGGTACGGTCACCGCGCATTGATGCAGCCCTCGGGTGCCCTGCGGTACTCGTTCGCTCGGCGTATGCACACAGAATCCAGAGGAGAGCAGGTTGTGATGGCAGCGGGTCAATTGAAGGTTTGGTCACTGGTGGTTCTGGCGCTTCTCGCGCTGGGTCCGCTAGCAGGTCCGGTAGCCGCGAACGGCGCGGTTCAGGGTGCCGAGGTCACGACCGCCCTCGGTACGGTGGCCGGCGTAACGGCCGAGGGGGTCACCAGTTGGAAGGGCCTGCCGTATGCAGCGGCACCGGTGGGGGACCTGCGCTGGCAGCCGCCCGCGGCGCCCGCGGTGTGGCAGGGCACGCGCGACGCGAGCGCATGGCCCGCAGCCTGTCCACAAACTGTCATGACCGGGCAACCCGCGCCGGCGACCTCTGAAGATTGCCTCTATCTCAACGTGTGGGCTCCCGCTCAACGCGCTGCTACCGCCTCGCTCCCGGTGATGGTCTGGATTCATGGCGGGGGCTTTCGCCAGGGCTCGGGTCAGATCGAGGGCGAGGTGCTCGCGAAGCAGGGCGTCGTGGTCGTATCGATCAACCATCGACTGGGTCCTCTCGGTTTCTTTGCCCACCCGGCACTCCCGAAAGGTGACGCCAATTTCGGGCTGCTCGATATGACGGCTGCACTGCGCTGGGTGCGGGATCACATTGGCGCTTTTGGCGGTGACCCGAACAACGTGACTGTCTTCGGGGTATCTGCGGGCGGCATGGCGGTGCAACTGCTGATGGTGCATCCCCCGGCGCGCGGATTGTTTCACAAGGCGATCGCCCAAAGCGGTTACGGCACCTGGGGCGTGTTGCGCTCGGCGTCGGCACCTTAACCTGCGCCGCTCGATATGGCGCTGGACACGGTCGCACCCGCCAGTGCGGAAGCCGCCGCCACGGACCTCGTAGCGCGCGTCACCAGCGCAGAGCAGAACCGCAAAACCCTGATGTCCCTCGATGCCCAGGCGTTGGCGGGCGCTGTGGTTGGATTCCAGTTGCCGATTGTGGATGGCAGTTCGCTTCCCGAGGAGCCGGGCATCCTGTTCGAACGCGGCGCGCAGCACGCCGTGCCCACCATCATGGGCGGCAACAGCTTCGAGGGCAGCGTCATGCCCGTCTCCGCGATCTCAGCGGAGACCTGGAGCGATTGGTTAGGGCCGCGGATGGCAGCCGTCGAGTCCGTGTACGCGAGCGACTTCGCGGTGTCACGCGAACTTGGCGTGAAGCGTGCGTTCGGTGATCAGCGTTATCTGGTCGCGGCCCGTCTGATGGCAGACGCCATGGGGCGGGTGTCTGCACCCGCATGGCTGTACTACATCGATTATCTGGATCCGGTGAATCGCGCGACGTTGCCTGGATCTCCGCACGGTGCCGACGCGCTGATTCTCTTCTCTGGGCAGGCGGCTGCAGATGCTGAAACCCGAGCCGTCGCCGAACGCCTGCAGAGCCGCTGGGTCACGTTTGCGCGCACCGGCGCGCCGAATCCGGTCGGATTGACGCCATGGCCGGCGCGGCCCGGTCGCGCGGACGCGTCACCGTCTGACCCCTGGCTGGTGATCGAGACAGAGGAGCGGGTGGCGCAGGGCGTCATCGCAGAGCGTCTCGATCTATTGACCGAGCACTACCGCGCCCGTCTTGCCCCATTCGCAGCGCCTTCGGAGGCAAAGCCATGATTCGCATACTGTGGCCCCAGGTCCGTTGGCCCGATGGCTGCGAGCCGGAGCAGAGCCTGCTGGGGCCGGGTGTTGAGCCGATCTTCGTCGAGCGGTTTGATGCGGTCACCGATGAACAGTGGCGCACCTGCGACGGGCTGGTGGGACCGCAGCCGCCGCGGGTCTATATGGAAAAACTCGAGCGCTGCAGGATCTACGTGAAACCTGCGGTCGGTTTCGATGAAGTGCCACTCGAAGCCTGGGGCGAACTGGGCATCCCCGTCTGCAACACGCCCGACTACGGCACCCGGGAAGTTGCAGACCACGCCATGGCGCTCATGCTGACTCTCGCCAAAGGCATCGCGTTTCATGACGAAGCGCTGCGGCATGAGCCGCGCCGCCACTGGCGCCCGGCGCTGAACCCGTTCGGTCAGCGCCTGGCCGATTGCACGATGGGAATCGTGGGTCTCGGGCGCATTGGCACGGCGGTGGCCCTGCGCGCGAAGGCTTTCGATATGGACGTGGTGTTTCACGATCCTTACAAGCCAAGTGGATCAGAGCTTGCGCTGGGCATTCGTCGAGCGGACACGCTCGCGGAACTCATGGCGCAGTGCGATATCGTTTCGGTGCACACGCCGCTGAACGAGAGTACGCGTCACCTGATTGGTGTAGATGCGCTCGCTGCCGCAAAGCCGGGGCTCATGCTGATCAATACCGCGCGCGGTCCCGTGGTTGATATCGACGCCCTGCATGATGCGATGCAGTCGGGCACGGTGCTGACGGCGGGTCTCGACGTGCTTCCGGAAGAGCCTGCCAACACGGAGCGCAAGTTGATCGCAGCCTGGCATCGTGGCGATGAGTGGATTCGTAGCCGGCTGCTCATTACGCCGCACTCGGCGTTTTTCACGCCACAAAGCATGCGTGACATCCGCAGTTTCAGTGGACGAACCGCGGCGCGGTATCTGCGTGACGGTCGTCTCGAGAACTGCGTCAATGAACAGTTCCTGCGGGTTCGGCGCTGAGATGGAGATCCCCCGCATCCGGCGCTTCAGTGATCTGACCTCCCCGAGCAGCAGACAGCCGCACGTTTACCTTACCCTTGCAGCGATTGGCGTTCTGTTGATTTTGGCTCTAGTGACAAGTTCGCCGGCGCGCGCTGACATTCCCGCCGCTCCGGTCATGACCCTGTACCGGTTTAACGGGCCGGTCGACGTCCCGTACTACGCGTTGGGAGATGTGCTCGCGGGCGCGCGTGCGGGCGCTAAGACCCGGGTGGCGGGAACTCTGGCGCAGGGAACAACGGTGATTCCCTGTCTCGTGCTTGCGGCGGGAAAGCCGGTGACGGACCCAGGTGGCGCGCCCCTGGTGGGCTTCACGACCGTGGTCGATGCGCGAACCGCAACACCCGATTCAACGGCGACGGTTAGAGACGCGCTTGCGCGCCAGCGTTCCGCCCGGGTCGCGAATCACCACTGTGCACCAGGTGTTCGATATCTGCTCGATGTTCGCAACCTCTATGCCATGGAGAAGGCGCCGTTTTTCGATCCCCCCCTGCGCGGGGAATCGAGATCAGCGGGCAGTCCCACGACGACGCACAGCCCGCGCGACGCGCTGATTCGCGATTTTCATGACAGCCCGCAGTGTGCGTTGGCCAATACGAAGCTCATCGGGCGGCGGGCGGCGCTGGCGAACGCATGGGCGTCATTTACCGAAACACAGACGACGCGCTGGCCAGCCGAACTTCTTGCGGAGGCGCGGGACCTTGATTATTCGCTGCGGACCGCCCTCTACGAGGGTCACATCGGTCGTGGTTGCAGCGCGTATGGCGCCTGCGAGCGAAATGTAGTCGTGCTGTCGCTGCGCAATCGTGCCCACGAGCGCTGTTTTGCACGCGAGGGCTGTTCGCGATCGGGTGATGTGACGGGTGTTGCCTCAAAGCCTTCGCAATACAACATCTGGGATGAATACCTCACCCAGATTTCCGGTCTGACCGCTTGTTACCTGCGCTCGGATCTCGCGGGTCATCCGGACTATGTGCGCTTGCAGGCCATGTACGCTCAGAGCGTGCCGGATGCCGAAACCATTCTGTTTGGCACCGATGCAGAGCGGCTGGCGCTCTTCCCAGGGGCGTCTCCGGAAGAGCTCGCGAAAACAGCGCACTACTACCATGCGCCGGCCATGGGCAAGTGCTTCCCGGGGCACCCCCGGGTCGAATACATCTCAGGCGCGGTCGCTACGCGCGGTGCTGACTACGCGCTCATTGCCAACACGCGGGTCGAGGTGGGGGATGCCGTGCCCGGTGGCTATCGCTTCCGTGCTGTTCGACTCATTGAACATGACGCCCGCGACGAGCTCGTGATCACGGACGATTATTCGGGGTTTGTCATCGACGGTCGGAAGATTGCGTTGCGTGGCGGTGGCGGCTGCCGACCCTACGGCATTCCTGCGGGCTGCTCGGTAGCGGACATTGGTCGTCATCGTCGCGTGCCGCATTGGCTGGACGCGGGGACGCCCATCGGCCTCACGTGTCGTATTGCGTCCCGCGGCGAATCGTGTGCGGACCCCGTGCGGACAGAACAGATCGAGGTGGGCGGCCGCTGTGATACGCAGATGCGCCCGGTATCCGGGGTACACTGAGCGGCAGGCGCCTGCGCGTCGAACATATCGAGAGAGGAACAACCAGCATGCAGGGTCGTACCGTCGTCATTACCGGGGGGAACAGTGGTATCGGTCTCGTTGCCGCCCGCGAGCTGGCGCGCCAGGGCGCAGCGCTTGTGCTCGCCTGTCGTGATACCGACAAGACAGCCGCAGCGCTCGAGTCGATCAACGCGGTGGCTGCCACGCCCGCAATCAATGTTCCCGTGGATCTTGCCAGTCTCGAAAGTGTGCGCCGCCTGGCGGCTGAGCTTCTCGCCCGCTGTCCCCGCATCGACGTGCTGATCAACAACGCCGGACTGTTTCCCTCAAGCCAGGAGCGCACGGCTGATGGCTTCGAGATGCAGTTCGGCGTAAACCATCTCAGCCATTTCCTGCTGACCGCGCTGCTGCGGGATCGCCTGGTTGCGACCAAAGACGCGCGGGTCGTTACCGTATCGTCCATGCTGCACAAGCGCGGACGCATGGATTTCGAGAGCTTTCGCGGCGTCCCGAAATACAGCGCAAATGCTGCCTATGCTCAATCCAAACTCGCGAACGTGTTATTCGCACTGGCGCTTGCGCGCCGCCTTGAGGGCACCGGTGTAACCTCGAACGTTCTGCACCCGGGCGGTGTCGCCACGGATATCACGCGCGACCTGCCGTGGCTGGTGCGCAAGCTGATCGGGTTCGTTTTCATCAGTCCCGAGATGGGCGCAAAGACCACACTCATGCTGGCGACAGACCCGGCGCTCGCGGGGGTGAGCGGTGTCTACTTCGACCAGTGCAAGCGTGCGGACGTGGCTGCGCTTGCAAACGATACAGCGCTGCAGGACCGGCTGTGGCAGGTGAGTGCTGATCTGGTGGGGGTTGCGTGCTGAGCGGAGCATTCTCGAGCGCGTGGTCCGACATTCTCGCTGCAGCTCGCGGTCTGGTAACGGAGGAACGGGACCCGATCGCGAATGCCGCCAATCTGTCCGCACTGCTCGGCGCGAGTCTGCCGGAGATCAACTGGGTGGGTTTCTACTTTCTGCGCGGCGATGAGCTGGTGCTCGGTCCGTTTCAGGGCAAGCCCGCCTGCGTTCGCATTGCGCTGGGCCGTGGCGTTTGCGGTACAGCCGCGGTGCGGCGCTCAACCCTTGTTGTAGATGATGTGCATCACTTTCCGGGGCACATCGCGTGTGATCCCGCGTCGAATGCCGAGATCGTGATCCCGCTCATCCGGGAGAATACGGTCTACGGTGTTCTCGATGTCGACAGCCCGCGCACATCGCGATTTTCACCCGATGACCGAGCAGGTCTCGAAGCCATTGCGCACCTTTATCTCGCGGCCTCTGATCTTTGACCAGTGGTCCCGCTTGCGGGTCTTTGACCCTGAACTCTGATTGATCATCAGGAGCTTCACATGCCCGATATCCCGATCGTTGATCCGTCCATCGACCTTTCTGCCGCTGCGTTCGTGCATCCCACCGCGAGTCTTTATGGCGACGTGCGGATAGGCGAAGGCGCGAGCCTATGGCCGTATGTCGCGGTGCGATGCGAGACCGGCACCACCGACATCGGGGCGATGACCAATATCCAGGATTTCGTGATGATCCATGGCGGGCCAGTCAGAATCGGCGCGTGGTGCTCCATCACGCACCACTGCACGATTCACGTCTGCGAGATTGGCGATAATGTGCTGGTTGGCATCAATTCGACCATCATGGACGGCGCGGTCATCGGCGATAACTGCATTATCGCCGGCGGAACGTTCATTCCCGAGGGCACCGTTATCCCACCGAACAGCATCGTCATGGGTATGCCGGGCAAGGTGCGGCGAACGCAGAACAACGCGGTGGCAAACCGGCTGAATGCCTGGATGTACCACCGCAACGCGCTCGCCTACGCGGCGGGCAATTACCGGGTGTGGGATAGCGCCGCGCTGCGCGAGGAAATGAAGGTGGTCCGCCTCGAATTCGAGCGTGAACTCGCGGAGCGCTAAGTGCGGTACGTCACTACTGTTTGTGGGTTTGTTTTGCGGGAGGAATGATCGTGTCTGATTCGAGTCAACCGGATCGCGCAGCAGGAGAACGTACCGGTGCGGAAAGCCTTGTGCAGGCTTTTGTCGACGCCGACGTCAACGTGTGTTTCGCAAATCCCGGTACGTCGGAAATGCATTTCGTCGCCGCCCTCGATACCAATCCGGGGATGCGCTGTGTGCTGGGACTCTT
Organism: Gammaproteobacteria bacterium; assembly: GCA_003476445.1. GTDB lineage: Bacteria > Pseudomonadota > Gammaproteobacteria > Pseudomonadales > Azotimanducaceae > UBA7803. Next base: position 17,369 of record DMUF01000165.1, read on the forward strand.
TGAGGGCATCGTGACGGGTGCGGCTGACGGTTACGGCCGCATGGCGGGCAAGCCGGCGGCAACACTGATGCACCTCGGCCCTGGTCTCGGCAATGGCTTCGCCAATCTGCACAACGCGCGCAAGGCGCGCACCCCGATGGTCAATGTGATCGGTGAGCACGCGACCTACCATCGCCAGTATGACGCGCCGCTGAGTTCTGATGTCGAGGGTCTCGCGCGCACGGTTTGTCACTGGGTGAAAGTCTCGGAGTCCGCCGATGACGTCGCAGCGGATGGTGCACTCGCGGTACAGGCAGCCCTCGCGCCTGCGGGTCAGGTCACCGGGCTGATCCTGCCTGCCGATACGGCCTGGAACCCAACGCGCGCGCAGGCGCGTCCGTTGCCGCGCAGCGCGCCCACACCGGTCGAGGATGCGTCGGTTGCAGCGTGCGCACGCGCGCTCAAGACCGGCGAGCCGACGGTGCTGTTGGTCAACGGCTTCATTTCCGCGCGGCGCGCAGCGCTGCTCGATCGCATTGCGCGCGCGACCGGGGCGCGCTGGATGACGGATACCTTCGTGCCACGCATCGAACGTGGCGCGGGTCGGGTTGACGTGGAGCGGTTGCCGTATTTCGGCGAGCAGGCGGCAGAGGTGCTTGCGGGCACCCGGCATCTCATCCTGGTCTCGACGCAGCCGCCGGTGACCTTCTTTGCGTATCCCGGAAAGCCGAACTGGCTCACCCCGAGTGACTGTGCGCTGCACGTGCTGGTCGAGCGCGGGGGCGATGTTGAGGGAGCTCTGGAGGCGCTGGTATCGGCGGTGGGTGCCGAGCAGACCGATCCCAGTCTGCTGGCGTTCTCCCGCCCCGCGCTTATGAGCGGTGCGCTCAACCCCATGGCCATCGGCGCGGGTGTGGCGCATCACCTTCCGGAAGGCGCGATCGTCATTGACGAGGGTGCGACATCCGGTGGTCCCGTGACTCATCTGACGCGCACCGCGGCGCCCCACGACTGGCTCATCCTGACCGGCGGCTCGATCGGTTACGGCATGCCGTGCGCCACCGGAGCGGCGGTTGCTTGTCCGGACCGGCGCGTGGTTTGTCTGCAGGCTGATGGCGGCGGCATGTACACGCCGCAAGCACTGTGGACGCAGGCGCGCGAGCGGCTCGATGTCACCACGGTGATCTTTGCCAATCGCAAGTACGCGATCCTGCAGATCGAGTTCGGCCGCGTGGGTGCGCATAACCCGGGGCCAAAGGCGATGAGCATGCTCGACCTTGGAAATCCTGATCTCAACTGGGTATCCCTTGCCGCTGGGATGGGCGTTCCCGGCGTTCGTGTCACCACCGCTGAAGGGTTCAATCGGGCGTTCGCGGACTCGTTGCGTGAGCCCGGTCCGTTCCTCATTGAGGCGGTGCTGTGAGCGCTTCGAAGATCTACCTGAATGTCATGCTGACAGTGCGGGAGTCGGAGCACATCGACGCGGTGCAAGCTCGGCTGCGATTGATGGCGGAGCGATCACGTGCAGAGGTGGGATGCGAGCGCTTTGAGATCTATCACTCCCAGTCAGATTCCCGTGTGTTTCTGCTGGTGGAGACCTGGTCAGACGCGGCCTCGCTCGAGGCGCACCGAGCGGGCGAGGCGTTCACCGGGTTCTATGTTCCAGAGGTGCTCCCCTACGTAGATCGGCAGCCGCATCCCTCTGACCGGATCGCTTGAGGTCGCTGTCGATGCAGACGGAGCGGCTGATTCTCCGTCGCTGGCAATTGCCCGATCTGGATGCGTTTGCCCGCATGAATGCTGATGCTCGGACGATGCAGTTCATGCCCGCGGTGCTGTCCAGAGATGAAACCGAAGCCCTTATTGCTCGGTTCGAGGCCCATCACGAGATGCATGGCTTCGGGGTGTGGGCCCTGGAGATGCGCGATGGCGGAGCGCTGGTCGGCTACACCGGTCTGCAGTCGGTGTCGTTTGACGCAGGCTTTTCGCCTGCTGTGGAAGTTCTATGGCGGCTCGCCCCGGAGTTCTGGCATCGCGGTTACGCGACCGAGGCCGCGCAAGCGGCACTCGCAGATGGATTCGAACGGCTTGAACTCGGGCGGATCCTTGCCTTCACAGTGCCCGC
>DMUF01000165.1:19877-21953 GCA_003476445.1 Gammaproteobacteria bacterium
GATCACGCCCTGTCCCGGCACGTCGTGTATGCGCTGACACGTGACGCGTGGAGACGGACAGCTGCACGATTACCCATTTAGGTTTGTGCCCGCAACGATCACGGCACGCTGCGCTCGCGCGGCCTCCAGATCGTTCTTCAACAGCGCGTAGCGTTCCCTTGTCAGATTGTAGTTCCGGATCAGGAGGATCGGGATGATGTTGCAAAGCGGCACCATCACGCCCGCCGCAAGCCCAAGATTGAAGATCATTTCCGGTTCCAGAGACTCGGGCCGGGCGCCGGCCGGGAATCCAAGCGCATGCTGCAGGATCAATCCGCCCGCAAAGACACCGATGCCCGTTGTCGCTTTGCCTGAGAAGGAGAGGGCAGACGAGAAGATCCCCTCCTGACGACGTCCGGTGGCGAGCTCCTGCTCATCGAGCGTGTCAGCGATCATCGACGCGCCAATGATTCCGTTGATGGTGAGGAGACAGGCGCTCAGGGCCGCGTTGAAGATGAGAAGAGGCAGGATCAGCGGTGTGCCGTTGGCGGGCAGAAGGTCGAAGAGCCGGAGGTTCACCACGATCACACCGTCGAGCAGATTCAGCGTGAGGCAGGTGAGCAGGATGGCGCGCTTGTCGAACCGACGCTGCAGCGGGCCGAGCAGAACGAAGGCGAAAATCGCGCCAAAGGCCGAAAGCACGAACCAGCGCAGGTCCTCGGGATTCAGTCCCCAGAAATACGTCTGCATGTAAATGGTAAGCGCTGCGCTAACGCCCGCGACCGCGCCCCCGAACAGAATCGCGAGAAAAACCCAGAGGAAACTACGGTTTTTGAGCGCGAGCAGAACCTCGCGTACGGCACCCATAGGAGAGAACGAGAGTCCGCTGTCCGGTTGCAGCAGATAGGGGATCTCACGTCGCGTGAGATGCGTTGTCAGAAAGGCCGCCACGGCGACGGCGATCCCGATGACCGGCGCAAAGATGTCATAGGCCGCTGGATTGAGATGCCCCGGCGTGTAAGCGGGCGAACTCGGAAAGATGAAGGTCCAGGCGAGAAAGGTGAAGGCTACGCCCCCCAGCCAGCCGACCACATAGCGATAGGTCACCACTGCCGTGCGCTCGTTGTAGTCTTCGGTGAACTCGGCGAAGAGCGCGTTCCACGGCACGACGAAAAAGGTCATGGCTGTGCGGACGAGCACGGCGAATGCGGTGAGCCATACGAAGAGCCCGGTCTCCCCGAGACCCGCAGGCGGGGAGAACGCCAAGTACAGGGTGATGCCGAGCGGCAGGGCGGACGCGTACATGAAGGGATGGCGGCGGCCGAGCCGTGATCGGAAATGATCCGAGAGCGATCCCACGAGCGGGTCCGTGATCGCGTCGATCACAAGCGCAATCATGATCGCAGCCGACGCGAGGGACGCCGTCAGTCCCAGCACCTGGTTGTAGTAGAAGAGCAGAAACGTGTTGAACGCGAAGTTCTTCCAGGTATCCGGCAGCGCGCCGATGCCCTGAAACAACCGGGTTGAAAGTGGCAGCGGTCCTGTGCGGCGCGCGGCGCGCGCATAGCGAATATCCGTCACACGTCCCCCGTCGTGTTTCCCCGTCGTGAGTGTACTCACTTACGGGATTGGAATATCGCCCCCTGTGAATGCGGGAACGAGCCTCCTGTCGATCACAAGCGCTGATTGAACTCCACCAGGTTACCGCTCGGATCGCGCGTGAACGCCTGACGACAGATACCGGGAATTTCCATCGGCACAGACACTCGTATGTCGAGAGTCCCGAGCCGCTCGCGCAGCGCGTCGAGATCCGCCACCGCAAACGCGAAGTGCTGCTCCGGCAGTGGGGCACCGGAGGTCATGCCGAGGAGATGCACTTCCTGCGCACCCGCGCGCATCCACAGCCCGGGTACACCCAGTTCCGGGCGTGGCAGGAGTTCGAGCCCGAGCGCATCGACATAGAACTGCCGTGCAGCCTCGACATCGGTGACATTGATGGACACGTGATGAATCCCCGAGAGTGCCGACATCGCTAACCCCCCAGTTGGCATGGGACCTGATTATTGCATTGCCCGCGGGGGCATGCGACAAACCGAT
>DMUF01000063.1:0-3317 GCA_003476445.1 Gammaproteobacteria bacterium
ATGGGTCACGAGTTGACGAATCCAGTGGGTGTCGACCAGTCGCAGGTGACCGAGCGCATTCGCAACCACCTGCCGAATTACATGCCGATGGGCGCCGGCGGGATGTCCGAGCATCAGCAGCATACCGATGCCGGTCACATGCCCGGACCTGCGAATACGCTGCCGATGATGGCGGGCAAGGGCCCCTACGGAAATCTGGAAATGGGCGGCATGTTCACGATCATCAAGGTCCGTGATTCGCTTGGACCCGATGATTTCGCGGACCCGGGCTGGTACCAGGCCCCGGAACAACAAATCGCTCGACGCGTCAGCACCGATGCGGACTTCGGCAATCCGGTGCGCCGAAGCTGATCAACCTGCCGCCAGACTGGCGTACACAGCCGCGATGAGTCGACCACCCCGCGTATCGGTCTCGATGCCGGGCTGCATCTGGTTCATGGCATAGCCCACGCCGAGTCCGCGCGCAGGATCAGCAAATCCCACGCTGCCACCCGCTCCCGCGTGGCCGAAGCTGTCGGGATTCGGTCCGTACTGGTGCAAGGTGTTGAGCATGACGCCACGCGCGCGCCGCATCGGCCGCCCGAGAACCAGATCGTCCTGATCGCCGACCTCCTGCACGGTGAGCGCGCGAATCGCCTCGGGCGAGAGCACGCGCATCCCCTCAAGCAACCCACCATCTGCCACCGCGCCGTAGATGCGGGCAATACCGCGGGCATTGGCCTGCGCGTTCGCGGCCGCAATCTCCGCGCGCCGCCAGGTCGGGCTGCAGGCATCCTGCCACGGGCGTATCGACGGGTTCTGCAACGCGCACGCATACAGGGGCGGAAGACGCAGCCCCGCAAGCGCCGCGAGATCCGGCTGGCGACGGGCGTGATTGGGGCCCACCAGATCCGCTACTCGACCATGTTCAACATCGGGCAAACCCAGGTGAACATCTGCACCAAGCGGGCGCGCTATGCGCTTGGCGAGCAATGTTCCCAGCGTCTGGCCGGTCAATCGCAGCACGAGCTCACCCGGCAAAAAGCCCCAGAGCACGGCGTGGTAGCCCGCACCTGCGCCCGGCGTCCAGTGCGGCTCCTCCGTCTCGAGATGTCCGATCATCCCGCGCCAGTCATACAGATCTTCGACGGCGAGCGATCGCCGCAGCCCACAAAGTCCTGCCTGATGCGAGAGCAGCTGACCCACGGTGAGGCCATCACGAGCAGCACGAAGTTCCGGCCAGAGCGTGGCAACAGGCGTCTCGTACGTCAGTAATCCGTCGTCGACCAGACAGGCGAAGGCGATGGCTGCAAGGCCCTTGGTCGTGGAATAAACGTTGACCAGCGTGTCAGTCTGCCACGGGCGAGTGCAGGCCCGATCGACATAGCCGCCCCAGAGGTCAACGACGGTCTCTCCGCGAACCACCGCAGAAAAACTCGCGCCCACCTCGATGTCATCGGTGAAATTTCGAGCAAACACGTCGCGCACGCGCTCGAACCCGGGCGCCACGAACCCCTGCACTGGAAATGTCGTCATGCCATACCCTCCCTGAAGCAAGGAGCGTGGCATGGGCTGTGTTTGAAGGAAAGTCGGACTCGAGTCGGTCGACAGCGGCTGACCGTCAGGTCCTACCGCAGGTCCTGACGCCAGGGAATGGATCACGCGGGTGCGTGGTAGGGATTGAAGGCTCGCGCGACGACCTGTAGCGTCTCGATGTTGAAGCGGCTGGCGACGGACGACAGGAAAAACATGGTATTGCACGCAACATCAAATGCCTGGTCAACGCGCGCAGTACTTGGGTGGATTGTCGGTGCGGCGCTTGTTTTCAGCACGGTCGCCTCGACGCAAGTCCACGCCGCGGCGCTTACCGCGCCTGTTCCTGTCTACAAGTCCTATATCTACATGGCGGATGATGCCTTCAACTGCGCGAGGCTCACGCCCTACGTCGACAACACCCGAACATCGAATCTCGGCACCATCAACGAGCGCGCGCTGCGCAACTGTCGCGCCATTACCCGCTTACAGGTCAGCGGCGTTCGGCTGACGGACGACTACAACCCCACGGTGGTGGCAGAGGGCAAGAACGCTCGCATCTCGCTGCATCAGCCGGTCACCCTCTTTGCGCCCTTCGCACTAACCTATGACCCCGATCCCCAATGGCGCGACCGCCTGGGCTGGCCCGTGCGCAGCCGCACGCTGCAACAACAAGGATACGACACGGTTCAGGCGGGACGGCCGTCCTGCATGCTGTTTGATCTCGGCGGCGCATCTCGGCTCAGCCCCTACACGTCCCACTGCAGTGCCTACGTTGCCTGGGTCGCTGACAGGGTTTTTGCGGTCAATCTTTATCCGACGGCATTGAACGACTACTGCCACCTGGCTGCCGAGCAGCGCGACCGCATGCTCGCCGACACGGCAAACTGGACCCAGATGAGCGCGGTCGACGCACAGATCGCGGCGAACGGTGGCGCCCTGGTGGTCGCCGCCAGAAAGGTCAGTGATCCGAACCGACCAGCGCATAACCAGAACGGCCACATTGCCATCGTGCTGCCGAACGTGACCGCCGTTGCCGCAATGCTGCAGGACGGCACCACCTATCCCGCACATCCGCTCGTCCAGAGCGACGCCACGTTCGCCGAGCTGATCCGAGTCTTTGGCCCGGAGATCGCGCAGGCGGGCGGGCTCAATTTCGCACACACGGTCGCCGCCAACGGCTTCTCGGGCTACTACCCCGCAGGCACCACGGTTGGCATTACGCCGATTGACGATGTCATCGAATTCTTCACCTATAAGCACAGCGCGCCGGCAACGGTCATCGGGCTGCCTCCCGGGGATTGAACCCCCACGCCCGCGCCTGTAGCGTGCGCTTTCCGCGCGCAGCGCTCAGCCCACCGGTATCACGCAGACATGGCGCAATTCGTCTATAGCATGCAGGGCGTCACCAAGATCGTCCCGCCCAAGCGGGTCATCCTGGAGAACATCTGGCTGTCCTTTTTCCCCGGCGCAAAGATCGGCGTCCTCGGCCTGAACGGCTCGGGAAAATCCTCACTGCTACGCATCATGGCGGGCGTCGACACCGAGTTTGAAGGCGAGGCGCGACCCCAGAAAGGCATCCGTATCGGCTATCTGCCGCAGGAGCCACAGCTCGACGAAACGCTCGACGTGCGCGGCAATGTTGAGCAGGGCGTTGGCGGCGTGATGCAGCTGATCACCGAGTTCAACGCCATCTCCGACCGTTTCGCCGAACCGCTGGATGATGACGAGATGAATCGTCTGCTGGAGCGCCAGGGCGAGCTGCAGTCAGAGATTGACGCGGTCGACGGCTGGGACATCGATCG
>DMUF01000063.1:3665-4333 GCA_003476445.1 Gammaproteobacteria bacterium
TGCGCACTGCTGTTATCGAAGCCCGACATGCTGCTGCTCGACGAGCCCACCAACCATCTCGATGCCGAGAGCGTCGCGTGGCTCGAACGCTTCCTGCACGACTTCGCGGGCACCGTCGTTGCCGTTACGCACGATCGCTACTTCCTCGACAACGTGGCCGGCTGGATTCTCGAACTCGACCGCGGTCGCGGCATTCCATTTGAAGGCAACTACAGCGCGTGGCTGGAACAGAAGGAAACGCGACTCGAGCAGGAAGCCTCGCAGGAAAAAGCCCGGCAGCGCGCGATCAAGTCTGAGCTCGAATGGGTGCGCTCGAATCCGAAGGCGCGTCAGGCCAAAAGCAAGTCGCGGCTGCAGCGTTTCGAGGAATTGCAGTCGAAGGAAGTGCAGGCGCGCAACGAGACGGCCGAGCTCTACATTCCGCCCGGTGAACGACTGGGCGAGAAGGTCATCGAGATCGATCATCTGTCCAAGGGCTTCCGCGATCGTCTCTTGATCGACGATCTTTCAGTAAGTATTCCGCGCGGTGCCATCGTTGGGATCATCGGTCCGAACGGCGCGGGCAAATCCACGCTGTTCCGCATGCTGACCGGTAACGAGCAGCCGGAACAGGGAAGCATCACCCTGGGCGATACGGTCGATCTCGCCTACGTCGATCAGAGCCGCGA
>DMUF01000120.1:0-944 GCA_003476445.1 Gammaproteobacteria bacterium
CGTGCGCCGGTCAACACGCCACCAGGGTTCCAGGTCGCCCCGCGCTCGAGGAAGTTGTTGCGCGGCTCGCCGTCCACCAGGGTGTTGACGTTCACCGTGATCAGCCCTTCCTCGGCGTCGGTGATGAACATGTAGCTGTAGATCGGGTGGATCGGCTGCTCCATGTTGGTCACGCGCATGAGCTCGCCTTCATTCCGTGCCGGGTTGACCGGCTGGTTCGTCGGCAGCGCCATGCAGGTCGCATTCTTCGACTCCACCCGCGTGTCATGGCCGAGCGGGCTGAACGGCGCTGTGATGATGCGCTGGGAAATACCCTTGTTAGACACGCTGGCCGCGTCGAACACACGGGTGCCTTCGGCTCCCGCGGCTGCAAACACGTACTCACCGCGCAGCTGCACGCAGCGGACCGGCCCGCTGGGATGGTTATAGCCGTGCTCGAGCTTCTGCCCGCGCGCCTCGTGATCGCGGAACCAGTCCGGATACGCATAGCGGTGCAGGTAGCTGCCGATCACCGCCTGCGGCTCATCCCACTCTGTCACCTGCACGGCTTCGAGCGAACCTTCTGCACCCACCCACGCGTTGTAGCCGACGAAGTTGATGAAGTTGGTCCCGAACATGAGCAGCTGCGCCATGATCGCGTTGTTGTCATTGCGCTCGGAAATGTGGCAGTCCTCGCACATCTTGGTCTCGGTCTTGCGTTCCGTGTGCGGATAGTGGGGATTGAAGGCCTGCGATGAATAGCCGCTCGACGCGATCGGCGGTTGCTGAATGTAGATCTTCTCGCGATTCGAATTGGTCGAGGACAACACGAGGGCCGACGTGGAGCGCACAGGCGCAACCTTGCCGCTCTTCGACGGCTCGCGCATGCCCAGCAGGAACATGTCGTCCCGCGCCACCTGCGGGTTGTAGGTGGCGTAGTTGCGGCTCTCACCGCCCTCGTAGTG
>DMUF01000120.1:1277-3312 GCA_003476445.1 Gammaproteobacteria bacterium
GACGTCGTCCAGGAGGTATGGCAGGTGTAGCACTCCATGTTGTCGTCCGAGTGCGCGAGTTCGCCCGCGGGCACGTCTGTGCCCCAGGACTGATTAGCTGTGTCCCGGCTCATGAGTTTGGAGCGCGCTGCTATCGGGTTATAGCTGGGATTACCCGGCGTCACGGTGTCCTTCACCAGCGACATTTCCCACTCGAGCTTCGGATCCAGCATGGAGCGCTGATAGAGCTTGTCACCCACCCATTCGAAACGGCGCCGGCCATCCGGCGTGCGCAGCGCTGTCAGATCCATACCACCTTCAAGCGCGGCGGGACCGGAGGTGTACAGGTTGGGATAGGTCTTCGCCGTACCGTGACAATCCTTGCAGCCGATCTCGACCGCAAGCGCCACCTCGCCATGGATGTGACCGTTGCCGTGGTTGTCCTGAGAGAAGTGGCAATCAACGCAGTGCATGCCCACATCTACGTGGATCGATGACATGTGCACCGCCTTCTTGAACTTCTCCGGGTCGTCATCGGCGACCTGCTTGCCCCCGGCATCGAGCAGATTGCCCTTGCGGTCACGCTTGAAGATCGCGCGGAAATTCCAGCCGTGCCCGTGATAGTCGGCGAACTGCGTGTCCGTGAGCTCAGGATTGAGTTCCGACACGTTCTTCAGAAATTCCAGGTCGGCCCATTTGCCGCGGGGTGCTGCGCCCTCGGGGTTGCGATCGAGCGTCTTGCGCATCTCGGCATCGCTGGGGTACTGCTGTTCCTCCGGCCACATATGCGGCGCATCGGATTCGTAGTCCCACATGGTGTAGCCGAGGTATGTGTTCATGAACATGTTCGGCTGGTGCATGTGACAGATCATGCACTGGCTCGTCGGAATCGCGCGGGTAAAGACGTGCTGCAGCGGATGCCCGGTGCGGTCGTTCGGAATGGTCGGATCTACCGAGATGCTTTTACCTTCGTGCCCGTACTGCGCATAAGGCCCGGAGTGCCGCGGATCACGATCATTGGCATAAACCACGTGACACGAAGCGCAGCCTGAATTGCGGTAATCACCCGGCTGATCGTTGGTGCCCGAGAACCACAGGAGCGGATCATTCAGGCGAGTCTTCGTAATGTTGATGAGCGGCACCGAGATGCGGGCGCCGGTGCCCGGACCGCGGTTGGACTGACGAATATCCGGTCGGCCCGGCTCCTCGATGCGCTGCAACAGACCGAGCGAGTTGGGCAGCCCCGTCTCCGGAAAGAGGTTGCTGATGTTGCGCCCGCCGCGCTCAAACACGCGGAACACATCGCCGGGGTGTACGGTCTCCCACGTCGGCAGCGGATAGAGATAGGGAAGCACGCCCTTCGCCTCCATCTCGTCCTTGAGCTCATCCGGCACCTTCGGGCCGTAAAGAATTGAAGGCTGGCCGTCATCCGTGTACGACTCGCCAATCATGTAGTTCTTGAACGGCAAAATGCCGTTGTTGTACGCCGCACCACCCCAGAGCATGGCGCCGGTGGCATGCAGGCTGCGAATCGACGCCTCGATGACGGCCTGGTGACAGGCGCCGCAAGCGAGCGAAGCCACGCGATTATCCGACGGGTTGGTAAAACGGATGAACTCACGGGACTCGCGATTGAGCAGCGTATAGGTGCGCTCGGGGTTGGCGCTCGAGGGGTAATGCCAGTCGTCGGGGTAACGCGGCAACACGTGCGCCTGTTCACGGATCGCCGCGTACTGCGCGCTGCCCGCCGCCGCGCCGTCGGGGAGCGACACATCCGCATTGCCACCATGGCAATCGGTACAGCCGAGACGCACCGCGGGATTCACGTGCATGGTCTTGGTGTCGGACTGGGTATGGCAGGAAATACAGCCTTCGCTCTTCGCTGCTGCCTCGGCCACCGTCTGCCGCGCGGGCGCGGCGGGCGCCATCACGTAGTCACGCTCCACCGCCTTCGAGGCAGAGCTGGCCCAGGCGGTCGGAAGCGCGCCAAGCACAGCGCATACGACAACGAGACTCTTGAGCAGTGTTCGTGTGTCCATCAGTACGCAAGCACCAG
>DMUF01000242.1:0-150 GCA_003476445.1 Gammaproteobacteria bacterium
CCCTCCACCAGCGGGTGCGAGGCCAGGATCTGCTCAAGGAGGGTTGACCCCGAGCGCGGCAACCCGACGATAAAAATCGGATCCTGCGCGGCGTAACCAAGCCCCGCCCGGCGTGCAAAAAATTCGCGTGTGAAGACCTGTCGGCTGCGC
>DMUF01000242.1:449-10203 GCA_003476445.1 Gammaproteobacteria bacterium
GCAGGTTGATGGTGGAGCTGTCGGAGGCGTAGTCGATTTGCGTCAGCCGCAGCGCATTTCCAGCAGCGTAATGGGTAAACGATTCAGCGTATCGACCGAGGTCCTCGTACGCCTTGCCCAGCGCAAAATGAAAATGCACGCGATCCTCATCGCTCGCCGCGGATTCATCGAGCGCGCGCTCCATCGCCTGCGCGTCTGCCGCGTCAAAACGCAGGGTCTTGAGATTGGCGAGGCTCCACCAGGTTTCGCCATGCCCGGGCTTCAGCGCGATGGCGCGGCGATACGCGGCGACAGCTGCAGCCTGCTCGCCGCGTGACTTGAGCACATGGCCATAAAGCGTCCACAGCGAGGCATTGCGGGGATAGTCCGCGCCCAGGCGCTCGTAGCAGTCCGCGGCGGCATCGAGTTCGTTCAGTCGGGTCAGCACGGAGGCAAGCAGCGTTCGACAGGCAGGGTCATCGGCACGCGAGGACAGCGCAAGCTCAATTGACGCGCGCGATGCCAGCATCGCACCCCGTCGGTACTGGACCAGCGCCAGCGCAAACCGCGCGCCCGGGAACTCTGGGTCAAGCGCAAGGCACTGCTCGAGATGAGCCTCGGCAGTTGCATCCTCATTGCGGCGAAACGCGATCTCCGCCGCAATACGCAGCATGAGTGGAGAGTGCGGGGTCGACCGCAGCATGTCTTCGGCGAACAGCTGCGCCTCGGGCAAACGTCCCCGCCGCAGGGCACTTGCTGCCCGACGAACCGACGAAGAATCCACGGTGGCAAGCAGCAGCAGCGCTTCGGCGGTCGCGTCGCGCGCCATTGTCACCTCGCCCGCGGCAATAAGATGACGCGCCCGTTCGAACCAGCCGTTCGGGTCACTCGGAGGCTCACTCTGAAGCCCCCTTGTTAGCGCCAGATCAGGTTGATCGGCGCCGGAGTGGGAAGCCTCAGTCATCGATGCTAACCTCAACAAACAAGCCCACGAACCGCCAGCCCCGGAAACAAAAACCATGATCCATCGGTATCGTCATATCCTGACACTGGTCCTTGCGCTTGTTCTCGTTCCCGCCGCGGCGAGGGGTGATGAGTCGGTTACGCCGCCCGCCGAGGCGGCGTCTGCGGGTGCCGAACGCGAGGTGAACGAAACGACCGCCGCAAAGGCCGCACAGGTGACCTGTCGAACAGTGCAGGTCACCGGCTCGCGACTGCGCTCGCGCCGTGTCTGCACCACGCCTGAAACCCAGCAGAAGGTATCCGACTGGGTCCAGGGCCAGCAGGATCGCGGCGCTCGCGAATCCACCATCGTCGTTAACAGCCGCGGTGGCTGACACCTGCGGCAGCGACCCCGATCCCGCATCGCCCGCTCGCCCTAACGGGCAAAGGGCTCGATGAACCGGATGTTGTTCTTCTCGAGCCCCTCCCGCACCACCTCGAACCCACCCGTCTTGACCATCCACTCCAGCCGATGGTCGCGGTATTCGCGCTTGAAAAGACCCTGCTCCATAGCGGCACGCACGGCGTCGAGGCTGATGGCCGGGCTGTCGAAAGCTACCGCCGCCGCGGCACGAGCACACGCGGCAACGCTGGGCCGCGCATTCACGCGTTGCAGCCATTTACCGAGCCTACTGTCAGGCGCTGGCACGTGACCGAAGCCAACCGCACCATTCACAAACGGCGCCACGCAGAGATCGCCCCAGCCGAAGTCCGCACCGTTGAACCAGGTTCGATCACCCAGCTCTGCATCCAGCCACCCGTACCAGCGCGCAATCTGCTCCCCCGCGCGTGCGAGCAGCGTGTCGGCAAGGGCGCCGGTCGCGCGACGGAAATGCCGGATCTCCGACATACCCCAGGTAATGGCTTCGAAGTGGGTATCAAGCGCATCTTCAAGCATACGCACCCGCGCCCGCTCAGCGGGGCTTGCGGGCAGCAGCGACGGCTCGGGCCAGCGGTCCTCGATGTACTCGAGAATGATGGTCGAGTCGAATACCGCCGTTTCGCCGTCCACCAGCGCGGGAACTTCACCACGTGGGCTCACGCGGGCGAATTCACCGCCGGTGCTGCCACTGCCAATGTTGCCGGGCAACGGCGCTTCGAACGCCACCCCCTTTTCCATGAGCGCGATTTTCACCTTCTGACCGTAGGGCGAAAGCGGGTGGTCATAGACGATCACGGGGTTGGTCACGGCGCGGTTCCTTGCTGTTCGTGAGGGGATTACCTTACCGCAGCAGGAGCAGGAAACGGGAGCGCGTGATGGCAGATAACAACACCGGCGTGGGGATGCGCCTCGAGGGCAAGCGGGTGGTGGTGACCCAGGCAAACGACTATATGGGCCCCGCCACCTGCGCGGTGTTCTCCGCTGAGGGCGCGATGGTGATCCCTGACACACGCGACCTCACCGCGCCGGGCGCGTGCGAGGCGCTCATTGCCGAGGCTGGCCACGTCGACATACTGATCGCGAATCTGGCCTCGCCGAACTTCTCCGGCACCGCCGTGACCGATGTCGATGACAATATCTGGGCAACGACGTTCGACGTGATGGTGCATCCACTGCATCGCCTGACCCGGACCGTGCTGCCACAGATGATCGAACGGCAGCGCGGCAAGGTGGTGGTGTACGGCAGTGCGGTGGCGCTGCGCGGTCTGCGCACCCTCGCGGCCTACAGCGCCGCGCGCGCGGCGCAGGTGGGCTATGTGCAGTCCGTGGGCGTCGAAGTGGCGCCCCATAACATTCAGGTGAACCTGATCGCGCAGAACTATGTCGAGAACCCCGTCTACTATCCGCCCGCGCTGACGGAAAAGCCGTCGTTCCAGGCCTCGCTGCGACGCCAGGTTCCACTCGGCAGACTGGCGACCGCCCGCGAGGACGCGCTGTTTGCCTTGTTTCTCGCAAGTGATGAAAGCGATTTCATCGTCGGTCAGGCGCTGCCGTTCACCGGGGGCTGGGTGCAGCGCTAGGCGCTGCTCGGCGAACCCGCCACGGGTGCCTTTACTTTCACCCGGGACGCGTTTCTCATAACAGCGTTCTAGGGGGAACGTCTCACAGGGGGGACAACTGCCATGATGACCGGTGACCAGTATCGGCGCTCACTCGACGACGGGAGGGAGACCTTTTTCGAAGGTCAGCAGATCTTCGACATTGCGAACCATCCCATTCTGGGTGTGACGGTCAGTTCGGCCGCCAGAGGCTACGACCGCTTTTACAACCCCGCGCCCGATGCGGTAGGCGCGTTCATGAAGGTGCCGAGTAGCGCGCATGAGCTGCGCGAACAGGTCGAGCTGCATGAAACGGTTGATCTGCTGACGCACGTGACCTATGCCTCGATCATGACGCTGCTGACCGCGGCAGATCGCATCGAGGACAAACTGCCAGAGAACGCGGCGCGCATCCGCGCCTACGTTGCTGATGCCCAGAAGCGCGACATCCGCATGACCCAGTGCATCACCGATTCCAAGGGCGACCGCAGCCGGCGCCCCGCGCAGCAGGATGATCCTGATCACTACGTACGCGTGGTGGACCGGCGCCCGGATGGCATTGTGATCCGCGGCGCGAAGCTGCATATCTCGGCGGCTTCCATGGGCCACGAGCTCATGACCATCCCGACCAAATCAATGAAGGCCGACGAGGCGCAGTACTCGGTTGCCTGCATGGTCCCGGTCAACGCGCCCGGCGTGAAGATCATCAACACCACCTACGCGCCCCGGCACCATGACAAGCGCGACTTCCCCATCTCCGGCAAACATCACACACCTGAAGGTTTCGTGATCTTCGATGACGTGTTCGTACCGAAGGAGCGCGTCTTCCTGGATGGGAACCCCGAGCTCGCCGGCGTGTTCGCACATTCGCTCGGTCTCTGGGAGCGCCTCGGCGGGCTTTCTGCCATGGCGTCGAGCTATGACGCCTTGGTGGGTTTCGCGCAGCTCATCTCGGAAGCCAACGGGCTGGATCGGGTCGGTCACATCAAGGAAAAGATCTCCGAGATGCTGATCAACGCAACGCTCATTCGCGCGTCGCTCGAGGCGGCCATCGAGAACTGCCATATCACCAGTGACGGCGCCGCGTTTCCGGACGAGCTCTACACGAACGCGGGCAAGTACCACGGCGCCGCGAACTGGTCACTCATGGTGCGGCATCTGCACGACATCGGCGGCGGCGCGATTCTCACCGCACCGCTGCACGCGGATTTCGAGAACGAACAGGTCGGGCATCTGGCGCGGAAATACATGGGCACCATGCAGTCTGTCGACGGTATGTATCGCACCCGGCTGTTCCACGCGATACGCGATTTGACGGCAGACTCGCTCGGCGGCTGGCACGCGGTGACCAATATCCAGGCGGGCGGCGGCCTCTATGCGCAGCGTATCGTTTCGCGCCTGCACTACGACATGGATCGCGCCAAGGAAACCGCCCTGCGTACTGCCCACATGGACGAGTACATCGGCAAGGTCTGATCAGGTCCTCAGAAGCGGCGCGCGCCGTCCGTGGTCTCAAGCACCCGGGCGGCGACCACCGCCGCGCGCGCGTCCTGCACACCGCTTCCATCGGCGGCGAGCAGAATCCACTCCTCGCTGCCCGGCGCTATGCCGTTGAGCCGACGGCTCCCCTCACTGACGCGACCCGCCGTGTCCTGCACCTGCACGCGCACCGCCACGTCAGCCACCGCGACCGATGTGAGGTTACGCACGCCGAGCAAGAGCCGACCACGACCATCGCGCTCCACCCGCGCCTGCAGATAACGCGACGGGTTGCGCGGCAGGTCAAGACGCACCGCGCCCGCCGATGCGGCCCGGCCGACCGAGCTGTTCGATTCGGCTGCGGCCTGGTAATACTGGAACGCGCGGTCCAGATCCCCGTCACGCTCAGCGATCTGCCCGAGCTCGTGATAGGCAACCGCGGTCGGCAAGAGCTTGAGCGACTGTTCGAAATCCCGCCGCGCCTCCGCCCTCTCGCCTAGCCGCGTTCGGCTCACGCCGCGACCCAGGTAAAAGGCGAAGTACTCCGGCTCAATCGCAATGGCCTCTTCATACGCATCGGTCGACGCGCGCCAGCGACGACCCAGACGATGCACGTCACCCAGAAGACCGTGGAAAGCGGCCTCGCCGTCCTGCAGGGACAGGGCTTTTCGTGCCAACGCCTCAGCGTCCTCCAATCGGTCGTCCGCGATTGCCTTACGGGCGTCGGCAGCAGCCGCATAGGCGTCTGCATCCTCACGGAGCGGCGCAAGCGCACGAGCATAGGCTTCGGCGTTGAGCTCGCCTCCGTCAAAGCCTTCGGCGCGCAGGCTTGCGACGATCGCGCGGTTGTTAACAACGCGCTCGGCCGACGGCGGATGACTCGCGAACAAGCCCTCAAGCCAACTGCTCTTGCGCCCTTCCGACAAACGCACAAACGTCTCCTGCAGGGTGACCGCAGCCTCGGGGTCATACCCCGCCCGCGCCAGATAGCGGGTGCCGTAGAGATCAGCCTCGCGTTCCGCGTCGCGCCCATAGCGCTGATTCACAAGACCCGCGGCCGTCGCCGCGGCTCCAACCACAAGCTGCCCATATTCCGAGCGTGCTCCGCCGATCGCGGCTCCGAGCACCGCTACCTGGGTCAGCACGCCGCGCTCCATCGCCTGGGCGCCGTGGCGACCCGCCGCGTGCACCACTTCGTGACCCAGCACCGCGGCGAGCTCCGCCTCGTTGCGCAGCTCCGTAAGCAGCCCACGATTCACCGCGATCTTGCCGCCCGGCAACGCCCAGGCATTCGGCACGTCGTTGTTCAGCACAACAAACTCATAGGGAAGATTCACGCCGCTCGCGGTTGCCATGCGGGCGCCCACGGACTGCACATATTCGGTCAGCGCGGGATCGACGCGATAGCGCCCACCCTGCGACTGCTGTGCGGGCAGGTATTGCTGCTCACCGATGGCAATCTGACGCTCCACTGAGACGAAACCGATTTCGCGCTCACCCGTGACAGGATTATCGACGCATCCCATGAGCAGGCCGGCACAGAGAAACCACAGGACCCAAAAGCGCGGAGCGCGCGAAAGGCGACGAGGGCGCGCTCGACCAACGGCCGCTCGCCGAGGGGGTGAAGAATCTCTGCCTGAATTTCTGTGCATCGCCGGGGTGCCACAGCTCAATGACTACGGGATCAGATGATGCAGGCAGACGACAAATCCTGCTACACGCGGAAGCTCCGGAGCATGGATGCTTCAGGCGTCGGGGGAGCGCGCTATGATAACGCACCCCCGACCGTGGATATCCGTCATGAAATACCTGCACACGATGGTTCGAGTTACCGATCTCGACGCCTCGCTCGCGTTCTATTGTGACGCGTTGGGGCTCGTCGAACTGCGTCGGCATGAGAGCCCGGAGGGCCGCTTCACCCTGATCTTCCTGGCGGCCCCCGGCGATGAGACCGCGCAGGTCGAGCTGACCTATAACTGGGATCCCGAGGTATACACCGGGGGCCGCAACTTCGGGCATCTCGCCTACGCGGTGCCTGACATCTACGCTACCTGCGCGCGCCTCGCAGCCGCGGGGGTGACGATCAACCGACCGCCCCGCGACGGGCGTATGGCCTTCGTGCGCTCACCCGACGGTATCTCTGTCGAGCTGCTCCAGGCAGGCGCCGCCCTGGCCCCCGCCGCGCCGTGGCGCGACATGCCAAACGTCGGTAACTGGTAGATCGCGCGCCGGGACCGTGCGCCTCGCTCTCTTTCTCGTTGCACTGCTCGCAGCCACTACGGCGGCGAGTAGAGACCTGCGCACCCCGGATCCTGAAGCGGATCCGGGTATACCGGCGTCCCGGGTTGCGAAGACGTCGTTCAAACTGCCGCCACATGCAGACGGCAGGCCGCGCGTGGTGCTCGTGCTTTCGGGCGGGGGCGCGAGGGGTGGCGCCCACATCGGCGTGCTGCGCACGCTCGAAACCATGAAGATTCCCGTGGATGCCGTGGTCGGCACGAGCGTCGGCGCGCTGGTGGGAGGGCTCTACGCCGCGGGGCTGAGCCCGGCCGCCATAGAACGGATCGCGACGGAATCGGACTGGGTTGACCTCTTCAACGACGCACCCGGACGCAAGGCGTTCCGGATGCGGCACAAGCAGATTGATGACCGGCTGCTGGTCGGCGCTGCGTCAGGGATCGACAGCAAGGGGCTTCGGTTGCCCACCGGCTATCTGCATGGACACAAGCTGAAGGCGCTGTTTCGCCGCCACACGCTGCAGGTCGCCGACATCGAGGAATTCTCCGCGCTGCCCATTCCGTTCGTCGCGGTCGCCGCCGACATCGTATCCGGGGAACAGGTACTGCTCGAACGCGGCGATCTGGCGGCAGCCCTGTTCGCAAGCATGGCCATTCCGGCAATCGTCGCGCCGCAGCGGATCGATGGACGTGTGCTGGTGGATGGCGGCGTCGCCAACAATCTGCCCGTAGACGTGGCGATCGCAATGGGCGCCGATGTCATTATCGCGGTAGATGTCAGCGCGCTCATGTACGCCCCGGAGGCGCTGTCCTCGATCCTGACCGTGACCGACCAGCTCACGAACCTGTTGACCCGCCGCAACACCGAAATTCAGCTTACCCGCCTGCGGGCTAACGATGTCCTGTTGACGCCGGACCTGGGCGGGGCGTCCTCCCTGAACTTCTCGGATATGGGCAGTCTCATCACGGCGGGCGTGCGTGCCACCGAGTACCGCACCGTGGAACTCGCCCGGCTATCGGCACCAGATCATGTCTGGACCGCCCATCGTACCGACCAGCGCCGACGCCAGCGCCGCACCGTGGATATTGCCGCGATCAGCGTGCAGCCGGCGGGCGCCGGGCCCGCAGGGCTCGCCGCTGAACAGCTCGAAGCCGAGTCGGAACTCGAACCAGGACGCCTGGACATCGATTCCATCCAGGCCAGTGCCGATCGTCTCTACGGGCTTGAGCTGTTTTCCGAGGTCCCGTGGCGCATCGACCAAGGCACCCTCGTCTTTGCGCCCGCGCGCAAGAGCTGGGGGCCGAACTACCTGCGCGCGGGGCTGGGCTTCGAGGATGATCTCGAAGGACGCAGCCACTACCGGCTCGCGCTGGCACTCACCGCAACCGAGATCAACGCGCTCGGCGCCGAGTGGCGCAGCCACCTTTACATGGGTGACCGCCCCGAGCTCTCAACCGAGTTCCATCAGCCCTTCGGCGCCACGCGCGACTGGTACGTGCGTCCTTATATTTCCTGGCGCAGCTTCGCGCGCCCCATCTTCGAGGGCGAGGAACGGTTGTCCGATCAACGCATACGTCAGGGCATCGGCGGGCTGAGCGCCGGGCGCTACTTCGGCACGGCGACCGATCTGCGACTGACCATCGAGAGCGGGCGCGGCAGCGTCGAGCGCCTCGTGGGCGATCCGGAACTGCAGGGCGGAGATGCAGACAGCGGGAGCGTCAGTCTGCACCTCGAGTATGACGGGCTGGACCATACTTTCTTCCCGCGCAGCGGCAGCACAGCGGCGCTGCGCTGGCGGCTCTCCGATGAATCTCTCGGCGCAAGCACCGGCTATGCCGCCTGGTCAGCAGAACTCGGGAGCGCGCTTTCCATCGGACCCCACACCGTGTTCCTGAACACCGCCTGGGATCGGGTCTATGAAAACGCGGCGCCGTTCCATGAGGCGTTCACACTCGGCGGCTTCTTCCGACTCTCCGGTCTGCCAGTCGACGCACTCATCGGGCAGACGCGCGCGCTGCACCGAGCAGCCTATTACTACCGTTTACCGCGGAGCCCCTTCGCTCCGCTCTACCTTGGCGCAAGTCTGGAGGCAGGCGCCGTAGGCGACGATCAGGAAGCATTTGAACCGAATGCGCTGGACCTCGCCGGCAGCCTATTCCTTGGCATCGACAGCCCCATCGGACCGATTTACGTCGGCGGCGGGCTGGCGGAGGACGGACGCGGCTCGCTTTATATCTTTCTCGGATCACCCTTCTGAGCCGATGCGGGCGGCAAGGGCGTATCCCGGCTACAATTTGCGCCCAGAAAACGGGCGTGCTGCGAGCACGCCCATCCCCTTCAGAGCCGAGCGCAAGCGAGAGGAAACAATGAAACTGATCAATTCCGTGGGCCCCAACCCCCACGTGGTCCGCATGTTCATGGCCGAACGCGGTATCACCCTGCCCATGGAGGACATCGACCTCATGGCCGGAGAAAATCGGCAGTCCGCCTTTCTCGCCAAGAACCCCTCAGGCCAGTCGCCCTGCCTGCTGCTGGACGACGGCAGCTACCTGAGCGAAATCACGGTCATCTGCGAATACCTCGATGAGAAGTTCCCCGGACCCTCTCTGATCGGCGCCAACGCAGAAGAGCGCGGCGAAGCCCGCATGTGGACGCGCCGAGTCGACCTGAATATCTGCGAGCCCCTGACTAACGGTTTCCGTTTCGCCGAGGGCCTCGCCTTGTTCAAGGATCGCATTGTCACTGTGCCCGAGGCGGCACCGGGGCTGAAGCGCATTGCGCAGGATCGGCTGCGCTGGCTCGACGGACAGATCGCGGGGCGCACCTTCCTGTGCGGTGAACGTCTCACCCTGGCCGACGTACTCCTGTACTGCTTCCTCGCATTCGGCAACGCCGTCGGACAGCCCCTTAACCCAGAGTTCACGCATGTCAAGGCGTGGTTTGACCGCATGGCGGCACGCCCCAGCGCCGCGGCATGATCTGTACACTTGTGCTGTAACGCACAAATTTCTCCCAAGGGGCCGCCAGGCCCCTTGTTTTTTCACGACATAGTGACATTCCACTGCCTAGACTGCCG
>DMUF01000242.1:10475-11627 GCA_003476445.1 Gammaproteobacteria bacterium
CCAGATTCGTTACCATAGGTAACGCGGTCGAATCTCAAACCCGCAGCTCAAACACGGACGCAACATGCGCAAGACCTATCTCTACGCCACGGGCATCGCAATCGCCATTGGTGTATGGCTACTCTCCGGCCAGATCGGTAAGCCGCCTGTGGCCGAGCAGCCAACGCTGGCTGAAGCGAATGCCATCCGTGCGGCGAGCAAGCAGGATGCGGCGCCCGTAAACGTCCGCGCCCGCGTCATCAATGCGACGCCGCAGTTCGACGAGCTGACGCTGCGCGGCCGCACCGAAAACAAGCGCTCCCTTGTCGTCAAATCCGAAACTACCGGTCGCATAATCGAGCGACCGATCGAGCGCGGCGACCGGGTCAACACCGGGGACGTGCTCTGTCGCCTGGCGGACGACGACCGCACTGCGAGCCTTGCGGAAGCGCAGGCGAGCCTGGACCAGGCCCGCATCGACTACACGGGCAGCCTGACCCTGCGCGAACGAGCGCTTCTGTCCGAATCGAGCGTCGCCCAGGTCAAGGCACGCGTCGCTGCCGCAGAAGCCGACGTCGCCCGTCGAACACTGGATCTGGAACGCGCCATTATCCGCGCGCCCTTTCCCGCGCTGGTCGAGGACGTGCACGTCGAGATCGGCGATTACGTCAATCCCGGCGCCGCGTGCGTCGCACTGGTCGACATGAACCCCATGCTGCTGATCGGGCAAGTAAGCGAGAAGGACGTTCAGCAGCTGCGCGTCGGCGGGCAGGCTTCCGGCCTGCTTCAGGACGGCAGAACCGTTGCCGGTACCGTCCGCTTCATCGGTCAGCAAAGCGACGCGGCAACACGCACCTACCCCATCGAGGTCGAAGTTCCCAACCCAGACTTTTCTCTGCGTTCCGGCATCACGACACAGATCGTAGTTCCCACTGCGACGGTCATGGCACAGAAAGTCAGCCCGGCGGTCTTCGCCCTCGACGATGAAGGCCAGATCGGCGTACGCACGCTCAATCAGCGCAACGAGGTCGAGTACCACCGGGTAGAAGTACTGCGTGATGACGTGGATGGCGTCTGGGTGACCGGGCTGCCCAACGTCGCAACCGTGATTACGGTCGGCCAGGAGCTCGTCGTCCCCGGACAGGTGGTCAACGCCACCTACGAACCGGAAGA
>DMUF01000242.1:12001-13568 GCA_003476445.1 Gammaproteobacteria bacterium
GTGGTGGCTGGCTGATGAACGCCTTTATCGACGCCGCGATTCAGCGCTCACGCACGACCCTTCTCGTCCTCTTCATGGTGATCATCGCCGGGCTGCTCGCCCGTGCGGCCATTCCCATCGCAAACGAGCCGGACATCGAGGTGCCCTTCTTCGTGGTCAGCGTGTACCACGAAGGCATTTCTCCAGAAGATGCCGAGCGCATGCTGGTCATGCCGATGGAAATCGAGCTGCGCAAGGTTGAAGGCGTCAAAGAGCTGACCGCCTACGCGTCCGAAGGCGCCGCGAATCTGATGGTCGAGTTCGAGGCGGATCGCGACCTCGATCAGGCTGAGATCGACCTGCGCGAAGCGGTTGACACCGCCAGACCCAAACTGCCAAGCACGGCGGAAGAACCCGTCATTCGCGAGCAGTCGACCGCAGACTTCCCGATCATTCAGATAAATCTGGTCGGTGAGGGCGTACCTGAACGTGCCGTTTACGACGCCGCGATAGCGCTGCGTGACGACATCGAAGCCATTCCCAGCGTGCTCGAGGCAGAGCTTGTTGGGCACAGAGAAGAAGTCCTGGAAGCCGTGGTCGATGCCGCGGCGCTCGAGTCCTACCAGATCTCCGCCGAAGAACTTATCAACACGCTGATGCGGAATAACCGGCTGATTCCCGCGGGAGCAATCGACACCGGCCAGGGCCGGTTCTCGGTCAAGGTTCCAAGCGTGATCGAAGACGCCAAAGACCTGTTTGACCTTCCGATCCGCGCAAGCGCGGACGCCGTCGTTACCCTCGAAGACGTCGCGGACGTGCGCCGCACCTTCAAAGATCGCATCAGCTACGCGCGTGTCGACGGACGCACCGCGATTTCGCTCGCGATCACCCAGCGCGCCGGCTCCAACATCATCGACACGATCAACCGCGTCAAACGCATCGTCGAGCGCTCGCGCGCCTCCATGCCAACGGCGATCGACGTGTTCTACTCGCAGGATCAGGCGCCGTTTGCGGAAAGCCAGGTCGAGGAGTTGCAGGGCAACATCCTGTCCTCCCTCGCCATCGTGATGGTTGTCGTCGTCGCCGCCATGGGGCTGCGCAGCGGCATCATCGTGGGGCTGAGCATTCCCGTATCGTTCCTGTTCGCCCTCGTGTTTCTGAACCTCATGGGCTACACGTTCAACTTCATGGTGATGTTCGGCATGCTGCTCGGCCTGGGCATGCTCGTCGATGGCGCCGTCGTCGTAACCGAGTATGCCGACCGCAAGATGGCGGAGGGTTTCCACCGCCGCGCCGCGTACGCCATGGCCGCCAAGCGCATGTTCTGGCCCGTGGTCGCCTCCACCGCCACCACGCTTGCCGCGTTCTTGCCACTGATGTTCTGGCCCGGGATTCCCGGCAAATTCATGCAGTACCTTCCGGTCACCGTGTTCACCGTGCTGATCGGCTCCCTCGTCTACTGCCTGCTCTTCGGCCCTGTGATCGGAGCGCTCACCGGCAAGGTGGGTACCCAGTCGCCCAAGGTCACGGCCTACCTGCGCGAGCTGGAAGAAGGCGATCCGACCCGGCTCGGTGGCATGACCGGTGC
>DMUF01000242.1:13897-17036 GCA_003476445.1 Gammaproteobacteria bacterium
TACTTATGAGCATCTTCTGGGCCTACGGGCAGTTCGGCCAAGGCATGATTTTCTTCAGCGACCCCGACCCCAAATTCGCTCAGGTCGCGGTAAAAGCACGCGGCAATCTGTCCGCCGCTGAAATCAACACGCTGGTGGCAGAGGTCGAGAACGAAATTCTCGCGGTCGAGGGCATCGAAAGCGTCAACACGCGCACGCTCCTGACCGGCAGCCAATCACGCAGCGGCAGCGGCTTCGATCGCATCGGCGCTATCTTTCTCGAGCTTCACGACGAAAACGAGCGTGACCGAAAAGGAGCGGAAATCTTCGAGGAAATCCGCCAGCGCACCAGCCGCCTTGCGGGCATTCAGGTCGAAATACAGAAGCAGGAGCAGGGCCCGCCCGTCGGCAAGCCCGTGCAGATCCAGTTTTCTGCCTACGACCGTGATCTGCTGGAACCTGCGGTTACCGAGTTCCGCAAGCACCTGGATACGCTGCCGCAGGTATTGGACATCGACGACACGCGCTCACTTCCCGGCATTGAATGGCAGCTGACCGTGGATCGCGCGCAGGCGGCTCTCTACGGTGCGGACGTATCCCTCGTCGGTGTCGTCGTACAGCTTGTCACCGGTGGTGTGAAGGTGGGCGAGTACCGCCCTGACAGATCAGACGACGCGGTTGATATTCGCGTGCGCTTCCCCGAGGGCGAACGCGGTATCAGCGCGCTGAACGACCTGCGCGTCACCACGCGCACCGGTCTGGTGCCGATCTCCAACTTCGTGACGCGCGAACCCAGCCCGAACGTCGATACGCTGCAGCGCATCGACGGCATCCCGGTCGAATTCATTCGCGCCAACGTTGCCGAAGGGGTATTGGCTGACGGCGTCGTTCGCGAGCTGAAGGCGTGGATGAAGACACAGACATTCCATCCCGGACTCACGATCGAGTTCCGTGGGGCGAACGAGGAACAGGAAGAATCACTCGCCTTCGTGCAGTCGGCGTTCCTGTTGTCGCTGTTGCTCATGTTCATTTTGCTCGTCGCCCAGTTCAACAGCCTCTACCAGGGCGTACTGATCCTCGCGTCCGTGGTCATGTCAACAGCGGGTGTGCTGCTCGGACTCATCATCATGCAGCAACCCTTCAGCGCGATTCTTTCAGGGGTGGGCGTGGTTGCCCTGGCTGGTATCGTTGTAAACAACAACATCATCCTCATCGATACCTATAACCAGCTGCGACGCGAGCGCCCGGAGCTCGACTACGTGGCGCTCATCGTGCGCACCGGCGCTCAGCGCCTGCGCCCGATCATGCTGACCACGGTAACGACCGTGCTCGGGCTCGTGCCGTTGGCCATCAATCTCTCTATCGACCTGGCAGCCCGGACCATCGTCTATGGCGGACAGCTGTCCTCGTTCTGGGTGCCCCTGTCTCAGGCCATTGTCTGGGGCCTTTCGTTCGCGACGATCCTCACGCTCATTGCAACACCCGCACTCATCGCCTTCCCGGTACAACTGAAGCGGCTGCTCCAGTACACCCAGCTGACTGCGCGCCGCCAGCTGCGCGCGCGAGGCATAGGGCGCCGGCGCGCGATGACCACGAGCGGCGGCGTTTCCAGCTGATCTTCGCCCCTCCTTGGCGTTTCGTCAGCGGCCGTGTTATCACGTCCCGGCTGCGAAATGACAGGGAGGGGACATGAAGATTTCGATCAGCGCGCATTACTCACGGGGTGATATCTCCGGTCAGGCGGATGAGCTGTGTCAGCTCGAGCAAGCGGGGGCGGACTATATCTGGGTTGCGGAGTCGTACTCTTTTGATGCCGTGAGCGCCCTCGGTTATCTCGCGGCACGCACCTCCCGAGCAACGCTCGCATCAGGCATTCTGAACGTCTTCAGCCGAACGCCCGCGCTGCTTGGCATGACCGCCGCGGGGCTCGATGCGCTTTCCAAGGGCCGCTTCATGCTGGGTCTCGGCGCCTCCGGCCCGCAAGTCATCGAAGGCTTCCATGGACTGCCCTACGACGCGCCGGTTACCCGTTTGCGGGAGACCGTCGATATCTGTCGCGAAGTATGGCGCCGCGAAGACAAACTCACCTACGCGGGACGCAAGTACACGCTGCCCCTGCCCCCCGAACAAGGCACCGGTCTTGGCAAGCCGCTCAAAATCATCAACCGTCCGTATCGGGAACACATTCCCATTGCACTCGCAACGCTCGGTGACAAGAGTGTCGAAATGACCGCCGAGATCGCGGACGCCTGGTTGCCGGCGTTCTTCATGCCTGATGCGGCGAGCCGCGTGTGGGGCGATGCGCTTGCGCGCGGCACGGCAAAACGCGATCCCGCGCTGCCTCCGCTCGAGATATTTGCCGGCGGTACGGTTGCAATCGGTCGCGGGCTCGAGCACCTGCGCGACGTGGCGCGACCCAATGTGGCGCTCTACGTGGGCGGTATGGGCGCGCGGGAGAAGAATTTCTACAACGCGATCTTTCGGCAATACGGGTTCGAGGACGAAGCGGAAGAGATCCAGTCGCTGTACCTGGCCGGACGCAAATCTGAAGCCGAGGCGCGCGTGCCGGAGCGTTTCCTCGAGGCCACCTCGCTGATCGGGGACCCGGGCTTTGTGCGCGAGCGTCTGCACGCCTATCGCGAAGCCGGTGTCACCTGCCTCTCCGCAGGATTCGCCGGCACCACCACGGCTGAGCGGGTGCAACACTGTGAGGCACTGCGCAACATCATCGACACGCTCTGAGACGCGACCAGAACCGGCGCGGGCCCACAATGATCGCGGGCTTGCGCCGACTCGCAGCGGCCGCTCTCGTTCCATCGCTTGATCGTGTCAGTTATCCTCGCGCCCCGACAAGCACCCGCGCGGGAGTCAGCATGAGCATTGCCCTCGGAGTCCACGTTGGCCAGCAGAACATGGACATGGCCGCCATGCGCGCGCTTTGGCGCAAACTCGACGACAAGCGGGTCGACTGGATCTCGGCTTGGGACCACTTCTACGAGGCGCCGCCAAAAGGCGGCACCCAGCCGCACTTCGAGGCGGTCGCCACCCTTGGGGCTCTGGCAGCAGAAACCCGCCACGCGCGCCTTGGCTGCCTGGTCTTCTATGTGGGCTATCGCAATCCGGCGCTGCTCGCAAAGATCGCAACCACGCTCGACCATAT
>DMUF01000242.1:17370-17997 GCA_003476445.1 Gammaproteobacteria bacterium
CCCTTCCCCGACATCGGTACCCGCCTCGATATGCTGGATGAGGCGGCACAGATCATCCGCCGCATGTTGACCGAGGAGCGCACCACGTTCTCGGGGAAGCACTTTCAGGTGGACGATGCCAGCTGTCTGCCGCGACCGCTGCAGGCACGCATGCCGATATGGATCGGCGGAGTTGGCGAAAAGCGCACGCTCAAGATCGTCGCCGAGCGCGCCGATGGCTGGAACGCCGCCTACCTCGCGCCGGACGAGTTCGCGCGCGTCAATCAGGTGCTGAACGAGTGGTGCGAAGAATCCGGTCGCGATCCGCGGTCGCTCAAGCGCGCGGTGAACATCACGTTCAACATGGCGCTGTCCGAAGACGACATTCCGCGTCAGCGGGAGCTCATGCGCGCAGACTGGGGACCAACCGCAGACCGCATCATGGGCGGGGCTCTGCTCTGCACACCCGACCAGGCCGTTGAACGCATTCTCGAATACGCGGCGGCTGGAGCAAACGAGGTTAACATCGCGCTCCGAGCGCCGTGGCAAACCGAGGCGCTGGATGCCTATCTGGATGAGGTAATGCCCGCGGTACGCCGCGCGCTCGGGTAACCGTCAGCGCGCTGCCAGCGCGCGCGCGAACGCGAG
>DMUF01000121.1:0-2762 GCA_003476445.1 Gammaproteobacteria bacterium
GTCAGCCAAAAGGCAAACAGCACAAGAGCGATGGCGGTGCAGGTCAGGTACATCATCTGGTCTCAATCGCGTGCGTTGGAAGCCGTTCTACCCGGTACTGGAAACGCGGGCGATCATTGGCTCTCGTGCATGTGCATTCAGTCGTGCTGGTGCCGTTAGGCGTCCACGCGCAGCGATCCCCTCTGTGCCCCCCGAACAGGTCGAGGATAGCAGCGCTCGCCGCCCTGTGGGAACCTTGCCGGACTTCGGTTTGATCGAGGTGACCACGCGATGAGTCCCGTGCAAACACTCAGCTGCTGGCATTGCGGTGCCGAGCATTCAGCGGTCTCGATGCCGCTCAGCCGCCATGAGTTCTGCCGCGCCTGCGGCGAAGCCCTGCACACGTGCAGGCAATGCCGGTTTCATGATCTCCGCCAGGGCTGCAGCGAGTCACGAGCGGAACCGCCAACCAATCCGGAGTCGGCGAACTTCTGCGAGTGGTTCACTCCGCGGCTGGAAAGTACTGCGGCCATGGATGCGCGCGGCGCGGCGGCCGACTCGGCGCGTGCTCGCCTTGAAGCGCTGTTCGCGCCGCCGGCGGATGACAGTGAGCGTTGAGCT
This sequence comes from Gammaproteobacteria bacterium, assembly GCA_003476445.1. Classification (GTDB taxonomy): domain Bacteria; phylum Pseudomonadota; class Gammaproteobacteria; order Pseudomonadales; family Azotimanducaceae; genus UBA7803. Next base: position 601 of record DMUF01000121.1, read on the forward strand.
GCGCTAGATTGTGCAGCACACAAACGATGCGAGGACGTGCAGGTGGCGACGTCGGTCCAGGCAGCCGCAGCACCGCTGAGAAAGAAGCCTCCCGGCATGGCGGACGCTACGTCCTATGCGGAGTGGAAGCATGCGGCACAGGCGCATGACGAGCGTACCGGCGCCGCGGCGTGGCGCCGCGTCGACGAGAGCCGCCGCTATGATTACCGCGTCATCCGGCGGCGGCTGGAGGAGATTCGCCAGCTGAAGGCAGCCGGTGATCCGCATCAGATTCTGTATTACCTGGGTGAAGGCATTCACGGCAACATGGGCGGCATGGGCTCGCCCCGCCTGTATCAGAAGGCCCGCTTCGGCACCAAGGAATTGGTCACCCACTACATCGAGGAACTGGCGGGCGCACTCGAGATCGCGGGCGAGGTCGATGAAACGGTCGTTTCCCGCGAGGACAAGCTGGAGATGTTCCGCCGTGCGAGCCTTTGTTTCGGACGCACCGCGCTCATGCTGTCCGGCGGCGGCGCGCTCGGGCCGTTTCACATCGGTGTGCTGAAGGCGCTGCATGAGCAGGACCTGCTGCCCTCGGTCCTTTCGGGTTCAAGCGCGGGTTCGCTGATGGCAGCGACGGTTGGCACGCGCTCGCCCGCGGAGCGCGATGCCATGTTTGACGCGGGCAGGCTCGCGCGCACGTTTCGCGAGGTGGGTGCCAGTAATCTCGAGCTGCTCCGTGGCAATCAGCGTATCGGCGTAGACGCGCTGCGCGCGTTCGTTGCGCATCAGATTCCCGATTTAACCTTCCGAGAGGCGTTCGAGGTCTCTGGACTGCGGATCAATATCACCGTTTCGCCGCGTGAGGTGCATCAGCAGTCGCGGCTCCTGAACGCGGTTACCTCGCCCAACGTGCTGATTCGGGAGGCGGTGCTTGCGTCCTGCGCGGTCCCCGGCGTGTTCCCGCCCGTCACGCTTGCGGCGCGTAATCGCTTCGGTCAGCGCCAGCCCTACGTGCCTTCGCGGCAGTGGGTCGACGGTTCGCTCACGGACGATCTTCCCGCCAAACGGCTGAGCCGGCTCTACGGCGTCAATCATTTCATCACCAGCCAGACCAATCCGCTCGCCATCTGGGCCCTGCGTGACACCCAGTCGAGCGACTCGCTTCTGGCTCGGCTCTGGGAGATCAACCAGAACGCGAGCCGCGAGTGGCTGAAGGCAACCTTTCCGCTCGCGATGGAGTTCACTAAGAACTTCTACCCGCTCAATCTGGCCACGCGCATGGCGTACAGCCTCGCAACACAGGACTACACGGCGGATATCAACATCTTGCCGCGGCGGCGGTTCTGGGATCCGCGCAAGCTGCTCTCGATCCTGTCAGAGGATGAAGTGCGATTTCTCATCGCCGAGGGCGAAGCTGCGACCTGGCCGCGCATCGAGATGATCCGCAACTGCACTCGGGTGAGTCGCACGCTGGATCGGATTATCGATCGGATGACGCCCGGGGTCGCTGCGGCGTAGCATCCTGCTCCTCAGTCACGAGGAGGGGATGTCATGCAACGCACTGAGATCGACAAGGAAAAACTCGAGCGTTTCAGTCAACGCGTCGTGGGCAGCATTGCCGCGGGGCTCAACTGTGCCATCAGTTCGCTGGGGGATGCCCTGGGTCTTTATCGCGCGCTGCATGAACTGCGCAGCGCGGACAGCAGCGAGCTCGCGCAGCACACCGGGCTGAGCGAGCGCTGGGTGCGCGAATGGCTCAGGCATCAGGCCTGCATGGGGCAGATCGACTACGACGCGGCGACCGACCGGTTTTTTCTGTCCCCGGAAGCGGTCGCCGTGCTGGTGAACACCCAGCATCCCGCCTATTTCGGCGGCGGGTTCGAGAGCGCAACGTCCGCCTTTGGATCGCTCCCCGGTCTCGTCGAGAGTTTTCGCTCGGGCATCGGGCTGACCTATGACGATCACGGCCCGGGCTGCGCAAGCGGCATCGAGCGCATGACGCGCTTTTTCAATGAATTCCTGCTCGTGCCAAAAATCCTGCCGCTGCTCGATGACGTGGTGGATAAGCTGCGCGGCGGTGGATCCGTTGCGGATGTAGGCTGCGGGGGCGGGGTCGCTACGCTGGCGATGGCCACGGCCTTCCCCGATGCGACCGTGATCGGATATGACATCAGCAA
>DMUF01000121.1:3010-4827 GCA_003476445.1 Gammaproteobacteria bacterium
GCCGACATTCGATCTGATCACCACCTTTGACGTGATTCACGACGCCCCGCGTCCGCAGCCGCTGCTCGAGAGCATCCACCGCGCCCTGAAGGATGACGGTACGTTCCTCTGCGAGGACATTCGCAGCTTCCCGACGTTCCAGGAGAATCTGCAGCAGCACCCGATGGCGGGTCTGCTGTACGGCTTCTCGATCATGGTGTGCATGTCGAGCGCCTTGTCGACGGCGGACGGCGCGGGGCTCGGCACGCTCGGTTTCAACGAGGCGGTTGCACGGGACATGACGGCCGCGGCGGGCTTTTCCCGGTTCCGGCGCCTGGACTATGACAACCCGATGAACAACTACTACGAGGTGCGCAAGTAGCGCGGGGGCAGCGGCATGGATATCGGGCTCTGCATTGCTTCGCATATCGGGGATATCGATTACGTCGTTCGCGCCGAGGCCCTGGGCTACAGCCATGCCTGGTTTGCGGACAGCCAGATGCTGTGGTCGGATTGTTACGCCACGCTCGCGCTCGCCGCGGTGCGTACCGAACGGATTCGGCTCGGCACCGGCGTCGCTGTCTCAGGCACGCGACCTGCGCCCGTGCATGCAGCGGGTATCGCGACGATCAACGCGCTCGCTCCGGGGCGAACGTTTTGTGGCATTGGTGCCGGCAACACGGCGATGCGGGTCATGGGGCAGCCACCCCAGCGCATTGCGGAATTCGAGGCCTACCTCGAAACGCTGGCGCCGCTCCTGCGCGGCGAGGAAGCGCTCATGGGTCCCCTCACGCGCGGCGCGCGGGGAACGGCGCCCATTCGCCATATCATGCCCGATCGGGGCTTTGTGAACTTCGTCGATCCCATCCCGCTGCATGTATCCGGGTTCGGTCCCCGATCGCTCGCGCTCGCGGGACGCTACGGGGATGGCGCCGTGATGGGCTTGCCGTACAACGCGGGCATGTTCGAGGCGCGCTGGCAGCAGATCGAAAGCGGCGCGCGCGAGGCGGGGCGCCCGATATCCCGCGAGACCTTTCCAACGACAGCGCTCACGACCATCGTGGTGCTGGACGAGGGCGAAGCCGTCGATTCGCCGCGCGTGAAATCGGAATGTGGCGCGATGGCGATGGCGTCTGTGCACTACGCGTATGACCAGTGGCGCAATTTCGGCCATCAGCCGCCCGGGGTATATCGCGGGATCTGGCAGGCGTACACGGAGCTTCTCGAGCAGTATCCGGAAGACCGCCGTCATCAGCGCATTCACGCGGGTCACAATTGCTGGGTGCTGCCCGAGGAAGAGCAGTTCCTTACCCCCGAGGTGCTGACTTCGAGCGCCATGATCGGCACGCGGGACGCGCTCTTGTCGCGGTTGCGCGAACTCGAACGGGCGGGTCTCAGCCAGGTGATGATCCTGCCGAACTTCGATACTCGTTACGCGGTGCTGGAACGGGTGGCTAGAGATCTCATCGGTCAGGTCTGAAGCTACCTGCCGCGCTCAGGGTTAGGACGCCGCAGTAGCGGAATCAATCTCGAGGGGCAGCCAGATCTCGAAGCCCCCGAGACCCGTCGCGGGATCGAAGCCAGGCGGGTAGCGCTCGAAGCAGGGGGCAGCCACAGGGGTCAGTTGGGATTTTGGCAGCGCTTCGGTCCAAATCATCTGCCACGCGTGCCCTATCTCTGAGAGCGGGAGCGCGCATTCGAATACGGCGTATCGTCCCGCGGCAATCACAAGGCGGTCGAGGGTGTCGGGCAGCTTGTCGTGATCTGCCACCTCGACGCCGGTCAGGTAGAGAACGCCGGCGTCTGGCGAGGTATTTAGAACGCCGTACGCGTCCGCG
>DMUF01000207.1 GCA_003476445.1 Gammaproteobacteria bacterium
CGTCAGCGCGCCGAACGAGCGCGACGCGCCAGTTCCAGAGTTCTATCATGTGCGAAACCACGAAGGGGCCTTCCATGCTTTCCTTACACCGCTCAATCATGCTCGGCGCGGCTCTGCTCGCGATCACCGTCGCGACCGGCTGCAGCACGGAACGGAAGACAATCGAGAAGCTCACCGACCTCGCGGGTGCCGAGTTCGCGGTACCCACCGGAACCGTGGCTGATCAGCTGGTCCAGTCCGTGATCAGCGACGCAAAGTTTCAGTACTACAACTCGGTGCTCGATTCCGCGATGGCGGTCAAAGCAGGTCGCGCGGATGCCGCAGCTTACGACGAGCCGATCCTGCGCAATATCGCCGCGCGGAATCCGGGGCTCATAGTGTTGCCTGACCGGATCACAATCGACGAGTACGGGTTTGCAGTGCGCCTGGACGACGCCGACCTCAAAGCGGCGATCGACGCAGAGGTCGGTGAACTGCGGGCAAACGGAGGCTACGACGAGATGCTCAGTCGCTGGCTTCCCGACGTCGGCGAGCCGGCTGCCATGCCCGAGATTCCGGAAGGCAGTGGCGAGGTGCTGCGTTTTGGTACCGCCGCGGTCACCGAGCCCTTTTCCTTCTACGATGGCGAGCGGGAAGTGGTCGGGTTTGATATCGAGATCGCGCGCCGGGTTGCCGCACGGCTCGGGCGTCGTCTTGAAATCGTCGACATGGAATTCGGTTCGATGATTCCTGCGTTGATCGCGGGCAAGGTCGATTTCATCGGTGCCTGCATCACGATCACGGAAGAGCGCGCCAAGTCCGTGCTGTTCAGCAATTCCTATTACACGGGCGGTATCTCAGCTCTGGTCCGAGGATCTGCAGACGGCGCTGAGATGTGATGCGGGCTGCAGAGTCGACGCTGCGGCATCGTCCGCGGCGTCCCTGAAGGTTGCCGTCGTCGAACGCCTCGCTAAGATAGCGCAACCTGTGGGGAGCCCTATGCTACCGACCAACAAAAATACTGCCGCGATTTCGACGGCTAAACCGTGGCACTCTCGTACCTGCCATGCGTTGGCTGCGATGTTGATGGTTATGTTGGCAACGCTGCCAGGCGTGGCCGACGCAAGCACCTCGGGCGCGGTCGAGCGAATAGTCTTCGGTACCACGCAGCCAGAGAACTCGCCTGGCCAGCAGCTGATCATGTCGCGCGTCACGATTCCACCAGGTGCCAAGCTCGCGCCGCACTTCCACGAGGGCACGCAGTTCGCACGTATTACGGCAGGGGTTCTGACCTACCGCATCCTGAGCGGCACCGCAGAATTAACCGATGCACGCGGGCGCATTTCCTATCCAACCGGTCCCACTGTCGTGTATCTGCGTCGGGGAGATTCGCTCGTTGAAAATGAGGGGCTTGCGCACGCTGCTGAAAACCGCGGGCGTATTCCGGTCGTGATCGAGCTCTCTACCCTGTTACGAAACGGCGCAAACCCGTCCACCCCGCTTGGCGGGGGTCTGCCCCCGACGCTCGTGATCAACGCCGATCTGACGTCCGAAGGTACTGTGCTCAATACTGCCGATGGCGAGGTGCTGTACGGCTGGAATCGGCTGGTCGGCGCGGGTGATCAGGCGCTGCACGTCGATATGCAGGGCAGCGTCTCCTATGTTCAGGGTAGCGGCGGGTTCAGTGGTTTCGTAACGTTCACCTTTGCAGACGGCGCGACCATTGGCACCCGCATGAGCGGAACCGCCACCACCGAGAATGGGAACTCCGACTTCGCGGCAACGCTCGTGGTACTCGGCGGAACGGGGCGCTACGCAAACGTGAAGGGCTCGGGCACCTTCGTCGGATCACGCATCGGCGACCTCGGCTCGCCGGTTGATTCACGATTCGAGCTTTACCTCGAGTAGCTGGAGCAACAGTGTCGATGAAACTGCTGTCTCGGATCACGCGACGCATGGGGTTGGTGCTTGGGATGATGCTGCTGGCCAGCCAGTCCCCTGCAAATCAGACCACAGCGGCCGCGACTCGCCAGGAACTGGCATCGGGCAGCGCGCTGCTCGTCGATCTGTCGGAAGATCGGGTCCTCTATGAGAGCCACTCCAACCTGGTGATGCCCATTGCGTCTCTGACCAAGCTCATGACGGCACTCGTCGTTGTGGCCGCGGATCAGCCGCTCGATGACTATCTCAAGGTTCGCATCGATCAGGTCCGCGAAATGCAGGGCGTGTATTCCCGCGTGCGGCTCGGCAGCGAAGCCACACGGCGTGACCTGCTGCTGGCATCGCTTATGTCTTCCGAGAACCGCGCCGCTGCGACGCTAGCGCACCACTATCCCGGCGGGGTGCCGGGGTTCGTCAAGGCAATGAACGCGCAGGCACGATCTCTCGGCATGAGAAATACGCGCTTTGCGGAGCCCACGGGGCTGTCCGCCAACAACGTTTCCACGGCGCAAGATCTGGTAAAGCTGGTGCGCGCGATTCAGCAGTATCCCGTCATCGGCTGGTTCAGCAGCGCGCGCGAGGAGTCGGTGACGTTCCGCTACCCGAACTACACGCTGCCCTTCCGCAATACCAACTACTTGGTGCGTGAACCTGAATGGAGCATTCAGGCATCGAAGACCGGCTTCACCAACGCGGCCGGGCGCTGTCTGGTCATGCAGGCAGAGTTTTCGGGCAAGCCAGTCGCAGTGGTCCTGCTCGACGCCTACGGCAAGCTGACGCACATGGGCGACGCCAATCGGCTTAAGCGCTGGTTCGAAACAGGCCAGGTCACGCCGGTTGCGCCTGCTGCGGTGGCGCACAAGCGCGCCCGCCTGGCGGCTCGCGGAGCGCGCTGAAGATCCCGCCGAACCCAGCCCAGGGGCGCGCGCCGCTCAGATCGTATAGGTGCCGCCGTCTACACCGATGGTCTTGCCCGTGATGTAGCTCGACTGAGGGCTGCTCAGGAACAACACCACATTCGCGACCTCTTCCGGCTGCCCCGTACGTCCCAGCGGCAGTCCGGCGGCCTGCTTCTGCAGCCGCCCCATGTCAATCAGCGATTGAGTCATACCGGTTTCGATCGGACCCGGAGCCACTGCATTGACGCGGATGCCGGCGCGACCCACCTCGGCAGCAAAGCATTTGGTGAGCATCACCACGCCCGCCTTGGAAACGCAGTAATCCGCGATATTCGGGGCAGGGCCGTAGGCCGCAATGGAGGCAAAGTTAACAATCGTGCCGCCGTGTCCCTCTGCGATCATCTGCCGTGCGGCTTCCCGATTGCAGATCATTACGCCGGTGAGATTGACGTCCAGCACCTTCTGCCACCGCGCCGTTGGCTTGTTCAAGATAAAGCCCGCGTCCGGATGACGGAACGGATCCGTTGTCTCGTCGTGTTCAACGGCATTGGAATAGGAGATCCCCGCCGCGGTCACGAGCGCATCCACGCGACCCATGGTCCGTGCGGCGTACGCGACCATCGACACGATGGCGCTTTCCGACCCCGTGTCAGCGTGCACGTACTCGGCCCTTCCGCCCGCCGCGCGAATGCGGGCAACGGTTTCCGCGCCGCCGTCATCGTTCACATCCGCAACAAGCACCGCGGCCCCCTCACGCGCAAAGAGCAGGCTGCTCGCGCGCCCCATGCCCGAGCCACCGCCGGTGACGATGGCGACCTTGCCGGCCAGAAGCCCGCTTGCCGATGCCTCACTCATGATCTGCTCCCCTTGCCAGCGTGTCTGGATTCAGCGTGCCCGGATCATAACCTGCACACTGGATGCGTCCACAGACACCGAGACGCCACACAGACGTGATAGGCTTTCTGTTCTCTCAGAACCCGGAGCCCTGCCATGCTGAACGCCTTGCGCGCCCTAATTCTCAACGTCGTAACAGCTGCGCTCTTGGTTAGCGCTCCTCTCGCGCCCGCACAGGCTGCGATCGTGAGTACCGAAGAAGCTATGGCCATCGCATCCGCTGACGCATCCGCAAACAGGATTGCCTCG
>DMUF01000131.1:0-447 GCA_003476445.1 Gammaproteobacteria bacterium
CCTCAGATCTCCTCGGCAAGCCCAATACCTTTCTAAAGATCGGTACGCTATCGTAGGTGGCGTTAACGAGTCGTCGGCACGTAGCCAATAAGGAATGCGTTTGCGTTCTTGTCTCAGACCCATTCCATCGAGTGTTTTGCGGGAGGCCTCTCATGCTTTACGACAGCATCCTCGACACGATCGGTCGTACGCCGATCGTCAAACTGCACCGTACCGGGCCTGCGCATGTGCAGATGTACGTCAAGGTCGAGTCCTTCAACCCGCTGTCGTCTGTGAAGGATCGACTGGCGTACGCGATCATCAAGGACGCGACGGATTCGGGCGCGTTGAAGCCCGGTCAGACGGTGATCGAAGCAACCTCGGGCAACACGGGAATTGCGCTCGCCATGGTCTGCGCGGCTACCGGCCATCAGTTCGTCGCAACGATGGTCGAAACCTTCTCCATCG
>DMUF01000131.1:688-4559 GCA_003476445.1 Gammaproteobacteria bacterium
GATGGTCGAAACCTTCTCCATCGAACGCCGCAAGATCATGCGGGCGCTCGGCGCCAAGGTCATCCTGACCCCCGCGGCGGAGCGGGGCAGCGGCATGGTTCGCCGCGCCGAAGAGCTTGCTGCCAGACACGGCTGGTTTCTCGCGCGCCAGTTCGAGAACCCGGCGAACCCGGCCTATCACGCGAGCACGACGGGGCCAGAGATTCTCGAGGACTTCGCAGGGCGTCGGCTCGACTTTTGGGTCACCGGTTGGGGCACGGGCGGCACGCTGTCTGGGGCTGGGCGCGTACTCAAGGCGGCGCGTCCCGACATCACGATTGTTGCTGCTGAGCCGGAACAGGCGTCGCTGCTCGCCGGAAAGAGTTGGAGCCCGCACATGATTCAGGGGTGGACCCCCGATTTTGTGCCACAGGTGCTTGATCGCAGCGTTCCCGACCGCCTCGTTCCGGTGAATCAGGAAGTGGCGAAACAGACCGCGCTTGCGCTCGCGCAGAACGAGGGAATCTTCACCGGTATCTCGGGTGGGGCGACTCTCGCTACTGCGCTCACGGTGGCCGAAACAGCGCCAGCCGGCAGCGTGTTCTGCGTGATGCTGCCAGATACGGGCGAGCGCTATCTGTCGACGTTTCTGTTCTCGGACATCAACGAAGGATCAGACGACGACTGGCTGGCAAGCCTCGGCTGAGTGCCCGGACCCGTGCACGCGGGTCCGGAACCCAGCAAATCCGTGCTTTCAGCCGCCGCGAACCAGGCGGCCCGGCAGAGCACCCGTGAACTCGTTGTCGGCAAAGATCGGCTGCCCCGACTTTACGATATGCCGGTAGCCCTCGACGCGCTGAACCAGGCGCTTGCCGCCCGCCGGCAGATCAAAGATAGCCTCGGGGCGTGACAGTGACAGTGCGTCAAAGTCGATCACGTTCACGTCGGCAAGCATGCCCGGTTGCAGCAGACCCCGGTCCCTGAGGCCGTATGCCTCTGCGGTATCGCGGGACATCTTCCGCACCAGGAACTCGAGCGGCATCCGTGGTCCGCGCACGCGGTCGCGCCCCCAGTAGGTCAGGATGAACGTCGGCATGCCGGCATCCGCAATCACGCCGCAATGCGCGCCGCCGTCCGACAAACCAAAGAGGACGTTCGGGTGCTGCATGTTGGAATGGAAGAAGTCGAAGTTGTAGGTCTGATATCCGCCCAGCGGTTGGTAGAAGAGTTCGCGACCCTCGTTCGCCAGCAGCAGGTCGTACATCATCTCGAAGGCATTGCGCCCGGCCGCTGCCGCGCGACCTGCGACGCTGTCCTTGCGCTCCGGCTCATAGTTCGGCTGCTCACCGAGCGGAAATACCTGCCAGAGCAGTTCGTCAAAGGAAGCTCCCGTCGCCATGCGACCAAAACGGCTCTGCTCGCTGAGAATCTTCGCCTTGAAGGCAGGGTCAGACATGCGACGCACCTTCTCCGCGCGTGAAAGCCCGGCAAGCTCGCCGAAACTGGGGTGCCCCATAAACATGTGGAAATTCGAGTCCAGGCCGTGCAGGACGCCCGTGGGCCGACCGGCCATCTGCGGTCGTACTTCGATGCCCTCGCGCCTTGCTTCCTCGGCAATGCGATACATCTTGTTGTCGACGTAGGCCGCCGCGGAGGTCGCGACCAGCGTGACGGGTCGACCGGTTTCCCGCGCGAACGTCTTTACCCATGCCCACTCGTCATCATCACCGAGATGATCCGAGACGAGCTCGAAAACGCCGTGTTGCAACCCCTTCATCGCAAGTCCGAGGGCGAGCATCTCATCGCTGCCGGCAAAGGTGCCGGGCATGTGCACACCGTGCTTATCCTTGTGCAGCAGCGTGCGTGAGCTGGAGAAACCGAGCGCGCCCGCGGCGATGCCATCGCGAACGAGCGCCTGCATGGCGCGCAGCTCTGCTTCGGTGGGCAGGTCATCCTGACTGCTGCAGCGTTCGCCCATGACGTACGCACGCACGGCGGCGTGAGGCACCTGAGCGCCCACATCAATGGCGCGCGGCTTACGCTCCAGCGCATCGAGGTACTGGGGGAAGGTCTCCCAGCTCCAGTCGATGCCCTCTGCCAGCGCTGTGCCCGGGATATCCTCGACGCTTTCCATCAGTTCGATGAGGAACTGCTGCTGACCGGGTTTGACCGGTGCAAAGCCAACACCGCAGTTGCCCATAACAACGGTTGTCACGCCGTGCCAGCTCGAGGGGGCAAGCACCGGGTCCCAGGTAGCCTGGCCATCGTAGTGAGTGTGTACGTCTACCCAGCCAGGGGTAACCAGACGGTCGCGCGCGTCGATTTCGCGTCGTCCACGACCATCCACCTTGCCAACGGCGACAATGCGGTCACCGGCGATCGCGACGTCGCCAACGCAGCGTTCTGCCCCCGAGCCGTCGATGACGGTGCCCCCACGAATCACGAGATCGTGCATTTTCCAACCCCTCACCCATTGATCCTGGGACCGTAACGCGAAGGGCAACGCACTGTCCAGCACGTTAGACTGCACCACAGATCATGACCGACCACTCGATGAGCACCGCCGAATCCGCTCTGCGCACGCGCCGCATTTATCTGCTCCTGTGCGGCAGTCTGGCTGCGCAGGCGGTGGGCCAGACCGCGATGTTTGCCGTGCTGCCGGCCATTGGGCGCGAAGTTGGACTGCACGAGATTCAGATCGGCGCGATCCTCGCCGGATCATCGCTCGTGTTTTTCTTTGCGGGCCCCTGGTGGGGGCGCGTCAGTGATCGACTGGGTCGGCGTCCCGTCTTTCTCCTGGGTCAGGCGGGCTATGTGGTTGGTGGTTCGCTTTTTGCGGTCGCGTTCTGGCTCGCGCTCGAGGGCGTGCTACTGCCGCTGCACGCATGGTTCGCGATGGTGGCGGCGCGCATGTTGCAGGCGTCGCTCATGTCGGCGTCGCAGCCAGCCGCGGGTGCCTACGTGGCGGACATCACAAGCCCGACAACGCGCGCGCGCGGACTTGCGCGCATTGGTGCCGCGAGCAATCTCGGGTCCATTGTTGGCCCGGCAGTCGGTGGATTGCTCGCAACGGTTTCGCTGCTCGCCCCTTTTATATTCGCTGTTGTGGTTGTCGCCCTGGCGACGCTTGTGTCCTGGCGCCTCTTGCCGGCCGCTGCGGGTCAGGCGCGAGCGCGTCCGGGTGTGACGGTGCGGTTCACTGACCGCAGACTGCGCCCCTGGGTCGTTCCGGGTGTGCTCATGTATCTCGGCGCTGCTGTCGTGCAGCAGACGCTGGCGTTTCGCATGCAGGACGCGCTCATGCTCGACGCGGCTGCCACTGCGGGCGCTTTTGGCATTGCCATGGTCGGCTCCGCGGTCGCTGGGCTGCTGGCGCAGTCAGTGTTGGTGCAGCGATTCGCGCTGGCGCCGGGTGCCTGGCTGGGTCTTGGTTTGCCGCTCATCGCGGGCGCCCTTGCCGCGATGGGGCTCGTGGAATCTCTGCTCACGTTCGTTCTTGCCAACGCGGTCATGGGCTTGGGGCTTGGATTCGCCGGGGCTGGGTTCAGCGCGGGCGCCTCGCTTTCGGTGCGCGCGGATGAGCAGGGGGCGACCGCAGGAATCATCGCGGCGTGCTCGTCCGCAGGTTGGATCATAGGGCCGCTGCTGGGACCCGGGCTGTACCGTTGGGCGCCGTCGATGCCCTTTCTGCTTACCGCGGGCGTGCTGCTGTGTGTCGTGGTGCCGGTCTGGATCCGGATGGGCAGAAACAGGACGCTGCGACGGCGGCGGACGCTGCGCCGCTAGGCGTCGGGGCAACTCACGCCGGGCGAAAATGCTGCAGCAAAAGTGGAGATTCCATGGATTCCGAGAAACTAAGCCTATGATCTATAGGGTTTTTATCGGCGGGAAA
>DMUF01000131.1:4773-9394 GCA_003476445.1 Gammaproteobacteria bacterium
GGCGGGAAACATTTTCGTTGCAGGTTCGTCGATGTTTCGCGCCAACAACTTTTGTATAGTCGCAACCCTCACCAGCCGGCGCTGTAAAAACATACAGTAGCATTCTCCTCGGCAGGGCGAAGGCACGGTAGCAGGCCGGCTGGTGAGGCCAACGTTTGTTGCCTCCCCTCGCTCCGGTTGCGACCGGTCAGCCCTCGACTTCTGGCACCACCGGCAGCCGGTCCCGCCACGGGTAGCGTCCGTCTGCAGCGGCAATGAATTCCGGGTTGAGAAAGGCTTCCTTGCGGTTGTACTGCAATGGGCTGCCGTCTGCCGCCCAAAGATCGCCGCCCGCTGCGCGGAGCACCGCGTGCGCGGCACCGATATCCCATTCTGACGTTGGGCCAAGGCGCGGGTACAGATCCGCGCGACCCTCGGCGAGGATGCAGAGCTTGAGCGAACTGCCGACGGGCGTTCGGGACACCCGCGACCACACTCGACCCATGTCTTCGAGATAACGTTCAAGACGTGCGCCGCCATGGCTGCGACTGGCGACCACGACCAGCTCGCGGTCGTCTGCCATGGGGCGCCCGCGCAGCGGTTCGGTACCCTCGGGACCGACCTGGAAGGCGGTGCCGGCGACAACGTCTCCTACAAAGACGCGGTTTTGTGCCGGCACGCCGACGACGCCGGCGACGGCTTCATGGCCTTCAATCAGGGCGATGTTCACCGTGAATTCACCGTTGCGGCTGACGAATTCCTTGGTTCCGTCGAGCGGGTCCACGAGCCAGTAGCGCGGCCAGGCAGCTCGCTCCGAGAACGGCGGTGGTCGTGATTCCTCCGAGATGATCGGCAGTCGCGGTTCGAGCGCTTCGAGACCGGCGACGATGATGCGATGCGCGGCGAGATCCGCCTGGGTCAGCGGAGAATCGTCGTCTTTCGCAGTCACGGCGAAATCGGACTGGTAGATCTCCAGAATCGCCTCGCCCGCACGGCGGACGATGTCGATGAGCGCTTCCTGAACGTGCGGGCCAAGGGCTGCCTGTGGCATGTGTGATCCTCAGTTTGCGCGCGCCGGCTGGCGCGTTCGCAGGTATTCCTCGATGAGCGGTCGGCAGAGCGTGAGCGCCGCAATGGCGCGGGCTTCGCGGAAATCGGGCCCGTGCAGCAGTTCGTCCAGGCGTGCGAACGGCCAGGGTACAACCTCGGGCGGTTCCGGCTCGTCTCCCGGGAGCGATTCCGGGAACAGGTCGAAGGCGAGCATCACGTTGATGGTGAAGCCCATGTGCCCGGGCGCGATGTTGACGCGTTTGATGAACCGGACATCCCGCGCGCCGTGCCCGATTTCCTCTTTCAACTCGCGACAGGCGGCATCCTCGAGGGCTTCCCCGGGTTCGCCCGCTCCTTTAACCAGCGTGAGCTGGCACTCATGGAAGCCCGCACAATATTCACGGATGAGCAGAATGTCGCCGTGCGCAGTCACCGGTACCACGATGACGGCTGCCGACCCAGCTCCGGGTAGCCGTTCGTAGGTGCGTTCAACGCCGTTGGCGAAACGCAGATCCAGTTCCTCGATGCGAAAGAAGCGGGTGCGAGCAACCGTGCGGATTGCCTTGATCTCCGGAACCCCCAATCTGACACCCCGCTCTGAATCGACGCGGTATCATACTCGCTTGGGATCGGGTATCGACCCGCCCGCTTCAGCGAACGCGCGAGGAAGACGCATGATTCAGTGGGCAGAGATCGATACCGTGCTCCTCGACATGGATGGCACGCTGCTTGATCTGCACTATGACAATCGGCTCTGGAATGAATTGCTGCCAGAGCGTTTCGGGCAGCACGCGGGTATTGATGTAAATGCCGCGAGCGAACGACTTTTCGCCGAGATGCGGGCGGTCTACGGCACGCGCGAGTTCTACTGCCTTGATCACTGGTGTCGGGTTACGGGACTCGATGTCATTGCGCTGCATCATGATCTCGTGGATTTGATCCGTTACCGGCCGGGCGCCGAGCGGTTTCTCGATTGGCTGCGTGCCAGCGGACGACGTTCAGTGCTGGTCACCAATGCCCATCGCGGCAGCGTCGGCGTGAAGGATCGACATGCCAGATTGCTCGAGCGTCTGGATGCGGATGTCTCCTGTCACGATTACGGAGCACCCAAGGAATCGCAGCTGTTCTGGCAGCAGCTGCTCGAGGCGCATCCGTTCGATCCGGCTCGAACCCTGTTCATCGATGACAACGCGCCCGTACTTGATGCAGCCGCCCAGTTTGGCGTGCGGCATCTGCTGACCGTGCGTCAACCGGACTCTGCGCGACCCGCCCGCACGGAGCTTCGGTACCCGGCGTTCAACGATTTTGCCGAAATCATCCCCTGAGCCGGCTGCGGCCGAGCGCGGCGTCCGTATCGATCGCTGGTTGTGGGCCGCGCGCTTCTTCCGCTCGCGCGCGCTTGCGAAGGCAGCGGTGGAATCCGGTCGTATCATCATCGTTGGACCCGATGCGACGGGTGCGGATCCAGATGCAGAGGCCACCGCCGGTCAGCGCCCAAAGCCCAGCCGCGAGCTTGGTCTCGGGTTGCGCCTGCAGATCGAACGCGGCGGCGTGCGCCAGACGGTGATCGTCACCGGGCTCGCGGAGGTGCGGGGAAACGCGTCGGCGGCCGCGCTCCTGTATTCCGAAACGTCCGCCAGCATTGAGCATCGCGAACGTGCCCGGGCAGCGCTGCTCTTGCAGCGCGCCGGGCTGGTCGTGCCGGCGGCGCGGCCCGACCGTCGCGAACGCCGGGAACGCCTCCGGCTCAAGCAGTCGGCGGACGATGAGCACGAGGATGATGATCATGAGTGAAGATGCCCTGTACCGCTTCAGCTTTGCGGCAGCGCCGATCCGGGGGCAGTGGGTGCGCCTCGAGGGAACGCTGGACGCCCTCTTTGCAGGTCGCGGCTACCCAGCGCCGGTTCAGTCCGTGCTTGCAGAAATGCTGGCGGCAGTGAGCCTCGCGGCGGATGGCATCAAATTTCGCGGCGCCGTTGCGCTGCAGGCGCGCGGCCCGGGACCGGTGACCACCATACTCGCCGAGTGTCGGGAGCAGCATCTGCTGCGTGGTCTTGGGCGCTGGCAGTCCGATGCCGATCTCGACGCGGCGGGTGGCGATGTCATGCGGCTCCTGGGCGAAGGTCAGATGACCCTCTCGCTTGTCTCCGGTACCGAGGCCGGCGCAGATCCCACGACCTATCAAGGAATCGTAAGTCTCACCAATGGTTCCCTGGCAGAGAATCTCGAGGCCTATTTCGAGAACAGCGAGCAGCTGCCGACACGTCTTTTGCTGGCCTGGGATGGGGCGCGAGTGACGGGGCTGCTGCTGCAGCGCCTGCCCGCCGCGCCGAACGCGACCGAGATGGCGCTGGAGCAGCACGGCGCCTTGTGGCAGGAAGCACTGGTGCTCGCTGATTCGCTGCGCGCTGAGGAGCTCGCGCGATGGTCGGTCGAAGATCTGTTACGTCGCCTCTTTCACGAGCACGCGCTGATGGTCCAGCCCCCGCGCGCGCTGTCTTTTTCCTGCACCTGCTCGCGGGAACGCAGCGCGACGATGCTGCAGGCGCTGCCGAAACAGGAAATTCTGGAGCTGCTCGAGGAGCGGGGTACGATCGAAGTGACCTGTGAAATCTGCGGCGCACGCTACGACTATGACGCATTCGATACCCACGCGCTGTACGCGCCGCCCGGCACGGGCGTGCACTGATTCCACGCACAAACGTAAGGCAAATCACTTACATTCATCTGGCATCCTGCATATGCCTGTTGGGGTGGCTCTGGCATAATTGTCGGCTCCTGAAGCCACCCGAAATGTGCAATGACTGCCGACGTCGACTCCGCTACGAAGCAGACTTTCGTTGATCTTTCCATGCCGGTCCTGGCCGAAATGGCGCTCGCCCGCGGTGAAGCGCAGCTCGCCAGTAACGGCGCGCTGGTGGTCCGCACCGGCAAGCGCACCGGTCGCTCACCCAAAGACCGCTTCATTGTTGAAGAGCCGTCCACCCGGGATTCGATCGATTGGGGCAATGTGAATCAGCCCATCGCGCCCGAGGTGTTCGATGCGCTCTGGGATCGAGTACAGGTGCATCTGGCTGACCGCGACGCTTTTGTGTCGCACCTTCATGTCGGTGCAAGTCCTGAGCACTATCTGCCGATCGAGGTCACCACCGAGTGGGCGTGGCACACCTTGTTCGGGCTCGACCTCTTTATCTCGCCCGAACATTACAACCCGCATAACAAGGAAGCATGGCAGATCGTCAACGCGCCGGAATTTGTCTGCGACCCCGCGCGCGATGGCACTAACAGCGACGGCGCCGTCATCATCAATTTCGCACGCCGTCGGGTGCTGCTTGCGGGCATGCGCTACGCGGGCGAAATGAAGAAGTCGATGTTCTCGGTGCTGAATTTCCTGCTGCCCGAGAAGGATGTTCTGCCCATGCACTGCTCGGCTAACATGAGCGACTCGGGTGACGTCACCCTGTTCTTCGGCTTGTCAGGTACGGGTAAAACCACGCTTTCCGCCGATCCCGCGCGGCTGCTGATTGGTGATGACGAGCACGGCTGGGGCAAGGGCACGGTCTTCAACTTCGAAGGCGGCTGCTACGCCAAG
>DMUF01000131.1:9657-9983 GCA_003476445.1 Gammaproteobacteria bacterium
GAAGGCACGTTCAACTTCGAAGGGGGCTGCTACGCCAAGTGCATCAATCTCTCGCGCGAGAAGGAGCCGATGATCTTCGAAGCAATCCGCTTTGGTGCGATTGTCGAGAACGTGGTCATCGACCCCGTGACGCGCGACCCGGATTACTCCGACTCGAGCATCACAGAAAATACGCGTGCTTGTTACTCGCGTGATGCCATTGGATCGAAAGTACCTGAGAACCGCGGCGGCGAGCCTGATCGCATCATCTTCCTGACCTGCGACGTGAGCGGCGTGCTGCCTCCGGTGTCGCTCCTGACCAAGGAAGCGGCTGCTTACCATTTCCT
>DMUF01000131.1:10338-17842 GCA_003476445.1 Gammaproteobacteria bacterium
TGCTTTGGCGCAGCGTTCCTGCCGCGCCCCGCCGGCGTCTATGCCGATCTGCTCATGAAGCGGATCGAGGATTTCGGTTCCCGCGTCTATCTCGTGAACACCGGGTGGACCGGTGGCGGTTATGGCGTCGGCAAGCGCTTCAGCATTCCGACCACACGCGCGATCATTGCGGCAATTCAGTCAGGCGCGCTCGATGGTGTCGCTACAGAGCACTTGGCCGGGCTGAATCTGACAGTGCCCAAAGTCGTGCCAGCGGTAGACGCGGCGCTGCTCAATCCGCGCAATGCCTGGGCTGACAAGGGTGCATACGACGCAGCGGCGCGTGGGCTCGTCAGCAAGTTCGTGGAAAACTTCGGCAAGTTCAAGGTGGATCCGAAGATCGTCTCCGCCGGTCCGGAACTCGCTGCGTAGGGCGGGCCGGTACTCCGGAGCCTCACCGTGGTCGCGCGCGCCGTTCCCATCGCCGCGGGAATTCTGCGTGCCCTAGAGGCGGCGCCCGCTCTGCTTGCTGGCGTGCGCCGGGGTATTGAGAAGGAAAGCCTGCGGGTAGACGCCCGCGGGGACCTGGCTATGACGCCCCATCCGGTCGGGCTCGGTTCGCCCCTGACCCATCCCAACATAACGACCGATTTTTCCGAAGCCCAGCTCGAGCTCATTACAGGCGTGCATCCGACGCCCGAGTCGGTCATCGCGCAGCTGGACGAGATTCATCGCTACGTCTACCCGAGTCTTGGCGATGAGTTGCTGTGGACCTCAAGCATGCCGTGCGAACTGCCGGCGGACGATGTGATTCCTGTCGGCCGTTATGGCAGCTCCAACGTTGGTCAGTCAAAGACGGTGTATCGCATCGGCCTGGGTAACCGCTATGGCCGCTCGATGCAGACCATCTCCGGGATCCACTACAACTTCTCTGTTGATGCGACGTTCTGGCAAGCCTACGCAGACGCCATCGGTGCGCGTTTGTCGGATGATTTCCGTACCCAGAGCTACTTTGCCCTGATTCGTAATTTCCGCCGTTTTTCCTGGCTGCTCATCTACCTTTTCGGTGCGTCGCCCGCGCTCTGCCGCTCGTTCGCGGAAGAGCGCGGTCACGCCCTGCAACCGCTTGGCGCGGCGACGCTGCACCTGCCCGGCGCCACCGCGCTGCGCATGGGAGGCCTCGGCTATCAGAGCGACGCGCAGCGCAGCCTGCATATTTCCTACAACAGCCTCGATCAGTACACGCGCTCCATGCAGCAGGCGCTGACCCAGCCGTACCCGGATTACGCGCGTATCGGCATCAAGGTGGATGGCCGTTACCGGCAGTTGAACGACACGCTGCTGCAAATTGAGAACGAGTTCTACGGCACGATTCGCCCCAAGCAGCTGGTCAACGAAGGAGAGCGCCCGATCGTTGCCCTTCGGCGTCGAGGGGTCGAGTACGTCGAGGTCCGCTGTCTCGACCTGAATCCCTTCCTGCCGGTTGGCATTGATCCGGTCGCTATCCGCTTTCTGGATGCGTTTCTCCTCTACTGTCTGCTGGCCGACAGCCCCGCGGACAGCGAACGCGAAAGCGCGCTGATGACAGCCAACCAGCTCAGCATCGTCGAGCGCGGTCGTGAACCGGGTCTTACTCTGGCGCGCAGCAACGGGGTGGTCGCCCGCAACGACTGGGCGGAAGAAATCCTCGAAGGATGTCGCCCGATCGCAGCTCTGCTGGACCGCGCGCACGGCGGCGACGCGTACGTAGCGTCCTGGGAAGAACAGCGGCGCAAGGTATTCGAGCCCGAGCTGACACCCTCTGCGCGCGTGCTGCGAATGCTGCAGTCGGAGCACCTCGAATTCGCCGAGTTGGCTCTCGCCCAGTCGATTGCAGCCAAGGGATACTTCGAGGAACACCGTCTGCGTCCCCCCGTGCAGGAGCGTTACGCGGAGGAGGCAGCCGCCTCGAAGGCAGAACAAACGCGGATCGAAGCGGCTGACCAGGTGGATTTCGATACCTATCTGCAGGGCTATCTGCGGCTCGGCTGAGCGAGTTGCCACGTGAACTTTCTCGCGCACTGCCTCATTCCGGAACTGGCGTGCCCCGCCGTACCCGATGGCATCGTGGTGGGCGGGTACCTCGGCGATTTCCTGAAAGGAGTGGTGCCCGAGTCGCTACCCGAGGCGCTTGCGGACGGGGTGCGGCTGCATCGCCGCATCGATGCCTTCAGCAATCAGCAGGAAGCCATTCGCGTGAGCTGCGCGCGTTTCCCCGCCGCGCTGCGGCGAATTGCGCCGGTCTTCGTGGACCTGGTAGCCGACCATCTGCTTGCACGGGACTGGGTGACGTTTCATCACCAGCCGCTCCGCGTGTTCACGGCGCAGACGTATGCGCGTCTCGACCGCCATGTCACGCACCTGCCGGCGTCGGGACAGCAATTTCTGCAGCACGCTATCCGGCATGACCTCTTCGCAGCCTATGCCGAGTCGAAGACGCTCGATGCCGCCATCGCGAGCGTGGCGCGCCGGCTCAGGCGCCCCGAAGTGGCGCCCCTTGTGCAGCGCGCGGTGGCAGAACTGCTCCCAGCGCTGGACGCGGACTTTCGCGACTATTTTCCCGCCCTGGTGACTCATGCCGAAGCCTGGCTTGCTGATCGCGGCTACCGCGCTGTCCGCGCTGGTTGACTGTCGACCCCACGTCGCTAACCTTGCGGCGACATTCATCGGAAAGCGCCTCATGAAAGCCGTGCTCTGCAAGACCTTCGGAATGCCCGAAGACCTGGTACTCGAAGATATCGCTGCCCCCGTCCCGGGCGCGGGTGAGGTGCTCGTCGATGTTCATGCCACTGCGCTCAACTTTCCGGACGTGCTCATGATCCAGGGCAAGTACCAGAGCCAGCCTCCGATGCCGTTCGCGCCGGGTGGTGAGATCGCGGGCACCGTGGCGGCGGTAGGCGACGGCGTCACCCGCTTCAAGCCGGGCGATCGGGTATTCGGCGGCACGGGTTTCGGTGGCTTTGCCGAGCAGGTAGCCGTGCGTGAACGTGCGCTTCGACCCATGCCGGCGGCAATGAGCTTTGCGGAAGCCTCTGGCATCAGCACGACCTACGGCACCTCTTATTACGCGCTGAAGCAGCGCGCTGCGCTCCAGCCGGGTGAGACACTGCTCGTGCTTGGCGCGGCCGGGGGAGTGGGTCTTGCCGCGGTTGAACTGGGCAAGGCCATGGGTGCTCGGGTCATCGCGGCGGCCAGCAGCGCAGCCAAGCTCGAAGCGGCGCGTCGTTGTGGCGCTGATGATCTCCTTGATTACAGCGATGGTGACCTGAAGGAGAAGGTAAAGGCACTCACCGGCGGTGCCGGCGCGGATGTCATTTACGATCCCGTCGGGGGTGATCTGTTCCAGCAGTCCCTGCGCTGCATCAACTGGTACGGGCGCCTGTTGGTCATCGGCTTTGCCGGCGGCGAGATCCCGAAGGTGCCGGCCAATCTCATCCTGCTGAAGAGCGCTTCGGTGGTGGGCGTGTTCTACGGCGCCTGGACAGCCCGTGACCCCGCTGGATCAGCGGCGAATTTCGAGGAAATACTCGCGCTCTTCAGCGCGGGCAAGATTCGACCGCTCATTGGTCGCGAATACCCGCTCACCGACTACGCGGCGGCGATGCGCTGTCTCATGAATCGCGAGGCTATCGGTAAGGTGGTAGTGAAGGTTCGATGAGCGCTGCCTTTGGAAAGCTCGGCGTGACCCCGGACGCGCGCATGGCTGCCCTGGCAGCGATGGGGCTTGCGGGTCTTGTCCTCGCCATCGGGCAGATCATGGAGCATGCGTTCGGGCACGTCCCCTGTCCGCTCTGTCTCATGCAGCGTCTTTGGTTCCTGATCGCGGGGCTCGTTGCTGCGCTCGCCCTTGCCGATGACCCGCGACGTCCGGTCTGGGCGCTCCTGCTCGCACTCGCCGCGCTGGTCGGTGGCGCGTTTTCGATTCGGCAGCTCTGGCTGCAGAGCCTGCCTGCCGATCAGGTGCCCGCGTGCACGCCCCCGATCGATTTCATGTTGCAGAGCGGATATCCCGGCATGGAGATCATCCGCGCCATGACCTCAGGCACCGGTGATTGTGCAAAGGTGGGCTGGTCGCTGCTGGGGCTGTCGTTTGCCGGCTGGGCTCTCGTCGGTTTCCTCGCGCTCGTGGCCCTGGCGTTGTTGCAGCATCGCTTGCGTCGCGCCTGAGCGGCGCGCGCCTTCTGGAGTGGCCCTCGCGGGTTGTTCCTCCACCGGGCTTGAGCGGCAGCGGTCAACGACCCCATCTCAGGCGAATTGCGGCAGCGCCGCGAATGCAACATGCTAGGGTACTGACCGCAGGGAGATTGCCATGGCGCACGCTGATCTGATCGCAATGGCCCGTGAGAACCACGCCTACGTGGCTTCGGGCACCATCCAGCAAACCGATGATGTGTGCCGCGTTCCGGCGCATCTCTATTTCGATCGAGCGCGCTGGGACCTCGAGATGAAGCAGGTGTTCCGGCGCGTACCGCTCGCGCTGGCGCTGACCTGCGAGATGCGCAATCCGGGTGATTACAAGGCCATGGATGTGGCCGGGGTGCCGGTCCTGATCAGCCGCGACAGCACGGGATCCGTGCGCGCGTTCGTGAACATGTGCAGCCATCGCGGTGCCGTGCTCATGCCAGCCGGCAACGGTAACGCCAAGCGCTTCACCTGCCCCTACCACGCCTGGTCCTACGGTCAGGACGGCGCGCTCATCGGGGTTTATGCGCCGAAAGACTTTGGCGACATCGACCGCAGCGCCTACGGCCTGACCGAGCTGCGCGCGGTCGAGCGCGCGGGCATCATCTGGGTGGTGCTTGATCCCCGCTCCACGATCGACTTCGATGCCTTCCTCGCAGGGTACGACGAGGTGCTCGGTCATTTTGGATTCGCGGACTGGCACTTCTTTGAGCGCCGTACCGTGAAGGGGCCGAACTGGAAAATCGCCTACGACGGCTATATGGACCTCTATCACCTGCCGATTCTGCACAAGAACACGTTTGGTCCGCAGATGCCGAACCAGGCGATCTACACCGCCTATGGGGCGCACCAGCGCGTCAGCTCGCCGGATCCTGGTCTCGCGGCGCTTATGGATCAGCCTGAGTCGTCGTGGCCGACGGCCCGGCTCATGGGTGGGGTCTGGACCATCTTCCCGCACATTTCTATTGCGTCCTTCGAAGGCGGCGGGCGCAGTGTGATGTTCTCGCAGCTCTTTCCCGGCGATTCGCCGGAAGAGTCCTACACCGTACAGAATTACGTGATGGAGCACGCGCCGGACGCGGCCCAGATCGAGGCAGCCACGGCGCAGTTCAAGCTGCTTGAGTATGTCGTGGAGTCCGAAGACTACGCGACCGGTCTCGCGCAGCAGCGCGCCCTCAAGACCGGGGTCCGGGAGCACGTGCTGTTCGGTCGCAACGAAGGGGGCGGCCAGCATTTCCACCGGTTGCTGGACGAACTTCTGGTGACGCCCGACGACCAGCTCAACGACTTTTTCGCCAGACTGGCGGCGTCCACGTCGCGCTGAGCAGGTTTGGCCAACTCGCCGTCTCCGCCTCTCGACCTCGAGCGGCGGGATGGTATAGTCGCTGGTCCCCGTTCCAATCGAGAGCGGCCTTGCGGCCGCGGAAGTCCGAGCATGGGCCCACAGCTGCGTCGCATTCTGGTGATCAATGGCAAGGGCGGCTGTGGCAAGACCACTGTCGCCACCAACCTTGCCGTTGCTTATGCAAAGGCAGGGCATGGGGTTGCCCTGGTCGATAACGATCCGCAGGAATCCAGTGCGTACTGGGCCGATCAGCGTCCGGCGGACCTGCCGCCGGTGCACCTGCTCGCCACTCATCGTCGCGGCAATATGTACCAGACGTCGGTGTTCCAGAACCGGCTGCCGCCCGGGGTCGATCGCGTGATCATCGACGGGCACTCCAACGCGAGAGACCGCGATCTCGAGCTGCTGCTCAAGCAGACCGATGTGGTTCTGCTGCCGTTGCAGCCTTCCTCGATCGATATTCAGGCGGCCAGCCGATTCATTACGGACATGCTGACCCATCGCGCGTTTCGTGCGGCTCCCCGACCCGTCGGGGTGATTGCTAACCGGGTTCAGCCGAACACGGAAACGCACGCCAAGCTCAGTCACTTTCTCGCTTGCCTCGAGGTGCCGACGGTCGCCACGTTCCGCGACAGCCCGGTGTACATGGAGGCGGCGGAGCAGGGCAAGGGCGTGGTCGACATGCTCGAATCCCGTGCTGCGCGCAAGGAGACGGCCGCTTGGTGGGAACTGTTGCGCTGGATCGACGAGCAGCCAAAAACCGCTTCGGACCGGGGTAGCCAGAGCTTGAGAAACCGTCCGCTCGCGGCGGGCCGTCGGGTACCGTCCGAGCAAACCCTGCGCGCCTGACCCGGGTCGGTCGCGACCCGCTTACCGATGCTGAAACTCACCGACATCGCGCTGCAGCGCGGGGGCCGCACACTCTTCGACGGTCTCGAGTGCAGCCTGCACGCGGGCAACAAATGCGCCATCGTGGGTCGCAACGGCATCGGCAAGTCGACACTCTTCGGCCTGCTCCTCGGTAGTCTGCAGCCAGAGCGCGGCAGTATCTCGCTGCCCGCTGGCTGGCGCGTTTCGCATATGGCGCAGCATGTCGACGCGACCGACCGGCCGGCGCTCGAGTTCGTGCTCGATGGGCACGAGGAACTGCGTGCGGTGGAAGCGGCGCTGCGTGTGGCCGAAGCTGAAGACGATCCGCTGCGCGTAGCGCATCTGCACGGGCGATTTGCCGATCTCGACGGCTACAGCGCGTCGGCCCAGGCAGCAGCCATCCTGCACGGTCTTGGTTTTGCGAGCACTGATTTCGAGCGGCCGTATGCCCATTTCTCGGGTGGCTGGCGCATTCGGCTCAATCTCGCTCAGGCACTCATGCGCCCGGCCGACCTGCTGCTGCTCGACGAACCTACCAACCATCTCGATCTCGACGCCACGCTCTGGCTCGAGAGCTGGCTGAAGCGCTTTGTCGGCACGCTGCTCGTCATTGCGCACGATCGGGCGTTCCTCGACGAGGTAACAGATCACACGCTGCACCTGAGTGATGAGTCCGGCACGCTCTATCGCGGTAACTATTCCTCGTTCGAGCGTCAGCGGGCCGAGGCGTTGCTGCTGCGCCAGGCTGCGTTCGATCGGCAGCAGCTGGCGCGCCGTCACATGGAAGCCTTTGTCGCCCGTTTTCGCGCCAAGGCGAGCAAGGCGCGTCAGGCGCAGAGCCGACTGAAAGCGCTTGAGCGCATGGAAGAGGTGGCCCCGGTTTACGCGGACTCGCCGTATCAGGTCCGCTTTCCCACCCCCGCCCGCATGTCGTCACCCCTGCTCAATTTCGATCAGGTAGACGCCGGCTATGACGCGGTGCCTGTGCTCTCGGGAATCAATCGCGGCATTCTCCCCGGTGCCCGTATCGGCGTGCTTGGTGCCAACGGCGCCGGCAAGAGTACGCTTCTGAAGACTTTAGTTGGCGCA
>DMUF01000131.1:18193-18919 GCA_003476445.1 Gammaproteobacteria bacterium
GAAACCCTCGATCCCGCTCTTACGGCGTTCGAGCAGCTGCAGGAGGCTCGACCTGGCGCTCGCGAACAGTGGTGTCGGGATTATCTTGGGGGTTGGGGGTTCTCCGGCGACCTTGCCGAGCGGCCATGCGCCGTACTGTCGGGGGGCGAGAAAGCCCGGCTGGCCCTTGCCTTGCTGACGCTGAACGAACCCGCGGTCCTCGTGCTCGATGAACCCACCAACCACCTCGATCTCGACATGCGTGAAGCGCTTGCCCTCGCGTTGCAGGATTTTGGCGGCGCTCTGGTGCTCGTGTCCCACGATCGCAGTCTGCTCGCGCGTGTCGTCGACGAACTCTGGGTGGTGCAGGATGGTCGGGTCGCTTCCTTTGAAGGTGACTTGTCCTCGTACGCGACCACGCGAATCGCCGCAGCGCCGCGCGCAGCCGCGCATGACCGGCGCACCGCGCGTCAGGACGGCGCTGCGGCCCGGCAGCGGGAAAAGCCGCTGCGTGATCGTGTCCGACGGCTCGAGGACGAACTCGAGCGCGTTACCGCCAAGCTGACCGAAGTCGAGCGCCCGCTTGCGGATGTCGATGTCTACAACGCTCTCGCACCGGCGGAACTCGACCGACTGCTGGCTGAGTCGGGTCGGCTGCGCAAGCGTCTGGAAGCGATCGAGGCAGAGTGGTTCGAAGCCCAGGAGGCACTCGAGGCCGGCTCTCGGTCCGACGCGTGAGCGCGCTCG
>DMUF01000131.1:19239-19868 GCA_003476445.1 Gammaproteobacteria bacterium
TCACCCGCGAGCGGTGCATGAAACTGTTAGCATGCCGGCATGAGTGAATCTCCGACCCACGCGGGAGAACGTCGCGCCCTGCTCATGCAGCTGCGCCGCGTCTTCGAGCAGAACGGCTACGCTGGTGCGACGTTCAGTCTGATGGCGGCGGCGACGGGGCTTGGTCGTGCCACGCTGTATCACTATTTCCCCGGTGGTAAGCAGGAGATGGCCGAGGCGCTGCTCGAGGATGCGGCCGCGGAGCTCGACACGCGCGCGTTTTCCCAGCTTCTGGGTGGCGCCCGTCCTACCGACCGGCTGGCGGCTTTCCTGCAAGGCTTCGGCGAGTACCTCCACGATGGTCATGGCCACTGTCTGCTGGCCGTATTCGCCCAAGGCGACGCGCGTGATTTGCTGGGTCCTGCAGTGGCGCGCCACATGGCGCGCTGGCAGATGCTGCTCGAGGCGACGCTTTCGTCGACCGGTTTGTCACCGAAGCGCGCGCGGCGCGCGGCTGAAGAAGTGCTCGACGGTCTCTACGGTGGTCTTGTGGTGGGAAAGATGACCGGAGACGAGCGGCACTTTGAGCGGGCGCTGAAGCGCACCGCGCGGCGGTTGGAAAAGCTCGATTGAAGCGGCTCAGCGGCTCA
>DMUF01000131.1:20196-22283 GCA_003476445.1 Gammaproteobacteria bacterium
AGCGGCGCAGCGCGTGCAGCCAGGCTGCGAGGCGCAGAACACCCTCCGGCGCATGAGCCTTGCGCCAGGCGCCCGCGGTCAGCTTGGCGGATTCCGCCAGAGTGGGATAAACGTGAATGGTGCTCATGAGCGCTTTCAGTCCTAGCCCGTGCGTCATGGCGAACACGTATTCTGCCAGCAGCTCTCCGGCGTGTTGCCCGACGATGGTGACGCCCAGAATGCGGTCTCGACCCTGTTCCGTCAGCACCTTGATAAATCCCTCGGTGGCGCCGTCGGCGATCGACCGGTCATGGTCGTCGAAACCGAATCGCGTGACCTCGAAGCGGCGCCCGCTGCGTAGCGCTTCCTCCTCCGACAGCCCCACCCGCGCAACCTCGGGGTCGGTGTAGGTGGTCCACGGGACGATGCGGTAATTCACGCGAAACTTTCGCGCCCAGCCGAAGAGCGCGTTTACCGCCGCGTACCAGGCCTGGTGAGAGGCCATGTGCGTGAACTGGTACGGACCAACGCAGTCGCCGCAGGCAAAGATGTTCGCGCGCGACGTGCGCAGATAGTCGTCGACCGCAATGGTGCCCGCGGGGGTGGTCGTGATGCCGAGGGCCTCAAGCCCGATACCTTCGGTCACGGCCCGTCGTCCGACTGCTACGAGCACGCGGTCGAAACCGATGACCGCGGTACCTGAACCGGTATCGGCATGCAGCTCCCCGGCGCCGTTTGCTCCGGGAACGAACCGGCTGGCGCGGTGGGCGAGGCGCACATCCACACCCTCTGCGGTCAGGCTGGCGCGGACCAGAGCCCCGACCTCGGCATCTTCTCGGGGCAGCAGGCGATGCTCGAGGTCCACGATCGTCACGCGGCTGCCGAGTCGAGCGAACGCCTGCGCGAGTTCGCAGCCGATCGGTCCGCCGCCGAGGACAAGCAGGCGCTCGGGTCGTGTGCGCAGTGACCAGATGTTATCTGAGGTCAGCGGCTCGACCTCATTCAGACCGGGGATTGGAGGCAGCGCGGGTCTGGCGCCTGTCGCAATGACGATGCTGCGCGTGCTGAGCACGCGATCACCGACCGCCACGTGATGCGGGTCAACGATTCGGGCGTCGCCTGCGACGCAGTCGACACCCAGGCTGCGATAGCGCGCCATGGAGTCTTTCGGGGCGATGCGGGCTACCGCTTCCTGCACGCGCGACATCACAGCGGCGAAGTCGATGTCCGGTGAGACCGGCGCGATGCCGTAGCGGCCGGCATCTCGCATCGTGGCGGCCACTCGAGCCGAGGCAAGCAGCGTCTTGCTCGGGACGCAGCCGGTATTCAGACAGTCGCCGCCCATGTCTCCGCGCTCGATCAGCGTCACCCGGGCGCGCACGGTTGCAGCGATGTAGGCCGCAATCAGTCCGGCGGAGCCGCCGCCGATGACGATCAGATTGTTCTCATATCGAGCCATGTCAGTGGGGTCCGGTGGCAGTCGGTCGGCGTGACGCGATGAGCGCAAGCGCGCGTCGGGCCACGATCGGAAACAGTCCGAGCAGCGTCAGTGCGGCAATGAGACCAGGGCTCAGCACGTCGGGCAGGGTTGCGACCTGACCCAGCTCTGTTCCGGCGAAGACGTAGACCGCGGTGCCGGGCAGCATGCCGAGCTGGCTCACCCAGTAAAAGCGCCGGGTGTCGATCGGGGTGAGACCCATGACCAGATTGACGATAAAAAACGGGAACAGCGGGACCATGCGCAGACCGAACAGGTAGAAACCGCCGTCGCGGCGGAAGCCCGCGTTCACCGCTTCGAGCTGGCTGCCGAAGCGCCCCTGGACCCAGTCGCGCAGCAGGCCGCGGGCGATCAGCATGGCAAGCGTGGCGCCGATCGAGCTGGCAAACGATACGATCAGGAGTCCCCAGCCGAAGCCGAACAGAGCGCCTGCAGCCAGCGTCATCACCGCTGCCCCGGGCAGCGACAGCGCGGCAACCAGCACATAGACGAGAAAGAATGCGCCGGCGGTGGCGAGCGGGTGCGCGGCGATCACCGCGTTAGCGCTAGCGCGAACGCTGATGAGGTAGTCGACGCTCAAGAACCGTTGCAGGTCGAGCAGGAAGAACGC
>DMUF01000025.1:0-2577 GCA_003476445.1 Gammaproteobacteria bacterium
GCCGCCGAACTGTTCGCAAGCGCTGATGCGCCCACGATTGCGTTTCGCATGTTGACCAATCTGAAGAACACGTTCCTCCGACGCAGCGCCTTGCACTGGGCGGTGGAAGCGCTGGACGGGCAGATTGCACTGATGCCCGACTATCCAACGATGTATGTGGAACGGGGCGATCTCTGGCTGCGTCTTGGCGATCGCTCGAGCGCCCGAACCGACTTCGAAACCGGCCTCGCAAAGGCGGAAGATCTGAATGCCACAGCGCTGGTGATAGAGCTGAAGAACCGCCTGACCGGATTTCCAGGAGAGCCCACCATCGTGCATTGACGGTGCGCCCGATCGACGTCAGTCGGTCATGTCGGAATAGGGATTATCGACCGCGGTGCGTACTGGCTGACCAAAACCCGGTATGCGGATGCTGTCGCGCTCAAGGGTGAGGTCGCCGCCTTCGAGCACGCCTTCGCCAAACCGATAGATCGAGGGCATCGTGGCCTCGAGCATTGCCTTGTCGTAGCTTTCGGCAGCGGCCGCGGTGGATTCTTGCCGTCGCGCGTGTCGCACGAGCGCGTCCCGCCCCCAGCGGCGCTCCAGCATGGACCGGGTCTGCTCCGGCGACAGAAAGAGTCCGGTCGCGTTATTGCCCCCGAAGCCTTTGGCATTGATCAGCGCGGCACGGCGCTGTTCCGGCGCCAGCTCGAGATGTTGCATGGGGAAATGCAGGTGCGCCTGGTGTACGTCGGACGCAATGTGGTCGATGGTGGTGATGCCGGGCAGCCACCCATGGGAGAAGGTGCCGAGTACGGCCGCGAGTTGATCACCCGCGGCAGGCGCCATGGAGTGGCCGACGTAGGCTTTGACCGCGCCGACCGGCCATTGGTCGATGCCGTGGATGCCGGCGAGCGTGCTCAATATGTGCGACTCGGTGACGCGGTTCTGCGGTGTGCTGGTGCCGTGCGCCTGAACGTGAGTACCTCGCCGCAGACCTTCTTCACCGAGGATCGCGCGGGCAAGCCCCATCGCCTTCGCCATGGAGATGTAGTTGCCGATGCCGGGGCCCGGGATTGATTTCTTGTAGCCGTCCGCGTTGACGTAGACATCGGGAACGCTGCCAAGGATGCGCGCGCCGAGCTCCAGCGCCAGCTCGTCATCCATCAATACGGCGTACATCGCGCCCTCGGCCACGGTGAAGCCGCAGTTGGTGGAAAACGGTCGGGCCGCGCGCCGGTGATCGGGGCCATCGGTGCGGCCGTCGAGCGCCATCAGCGCCTCGTCCTCCGCGAGCGCGCCCATCACGCGATAACCCTCAATGACTTCGGGCACGATGGGCGCTTCGGCGTTGCCCACGATGACAATGCGTTTGCGTCCCGCCTTGATATCGGCGACACCCTGCCGCACGGCATAAAGGAACGTGGCGCAGGCGCCGATGATGCCAGCGGTTCCGCCGACGGAACCGAGCACGTAGGCGTTCACGAAGTCGCCGGGCATTTCGTTCAGGCCGAGCGGCACATTCTTTGCCGTTACGCGCTTGCCGAGCAGGGTGTTCTGAAAGAGTCCGCCGTAGCCGTCTGCATCGAGCTGTCCCATCGCGCTGCCTGAGTACACGGCGAGGGCATCCGGCGGCACCGACTGCTTCAGCAGGTCGATCTCGAGGCCCGTCGAGCGCAGGGCATCGGAAGCGCCGAAGAGTGTGAGCTGCAACCCGCGCGGATGGCTGCGCGATGGGTACAGAGCGCCGGGATCAAACCCGGTCGGCACCTGACCTGCCGAGCTGACGCGTGACGTGGTGCGATCGGGAAACAGGACATTGAACGGAGCGGTTGCGGTGATGCGGACGGTGCGCTCGTCCACATTGTCGACCTGCCACTGTTCCGGCAGATGTTCCGGCAGTTGCCGCTTGGGCAGCTGGAATGTGAGTGGACCGTCCGTCGCGGAGCCCATCAGGGCGGCGCGGTGCGTGAGCACCTCGTCGAGCGCAAAGTGCTCGATACGTCGGACCAGGGTGTGGCGCTCGATGTGCTGTTGCACCGCCGCGTCGGCGGGGTCACCACTCAGGTTCATGAGTGTGGCCAGACTGCGGTACGTGGTGGCGCGCTGGCTCGGACTCAGAGCCTCGATGACGAGGCGGCGATAGGCGTGGTCGAACGAGGCTCGGCCCGCGGCATTGATGCCGCCGAAGCCGACGATCACCGGCAATCTGGTCAAGGGTCTACCCCGTCCGCGTAGCAGGCGGGGATTGTAGGCGGTGCCCGGAATGAATGCCAAGGCGGTCAGAGCCGTAACGGACCGCGCGCGGCGCTGCTGGCGCGACGCGACCGCGTGCGGGGGCGCTAATCAGGTGCCCCCGAGACTGGGGAGCTTTCAGTCGCGGGTCAGCGCGATGGCGGTCGCCTCACCGCCGCCGATGCAGAGCGCGGCGATACCGCGTCGCGCCCCTTGGGCCGCCATGGCGTGAGCCAGGGTAACGATCAGCCGGCTGCCGGTGGAGCCGATCGGGTGCCCCTGGGCGCAGGCGCCGCCGTGAATGTTGACGCGTGCCGGGTCAAGCCCGCACTCCTGCACCGCGAGCATGGTGACCATGGCGAA
>DMUF01000025.1:2897-15745 GCA_003476445.1 Gammaproteobacteria bacterium
AGCGTGAATTCGCTTGGGTGCTGCGCGTGGCTCGCGTGACCGGCGATGCGCGCGAGTGGTTCGCGGTCGCCCAGGGCATCCTGCCCGCAGATGAGGAGCGCCGACGCGCCGTCCGAGATCGAACTTGAATTCGCCGCGGTGATGGTGCCATCGGGTTTGAAGGCAGGCCGCAGCGTCGGAATACGCTCGAGGCGCGACCGTCCGGGCTGCTCGTCATCTGTTACCAGGCTGCCGCCGACCTCGATGGGCGCAATCTCGGCGCGCAGGGCGCCGCTCGCGATAGCTGCCCGCGCCCGTTCCACGGATTGCGTAGCCCAGGCATCCATAGCCGCGCGCGTCAGCTGGTAGTCATCCGCCGTGGACTGCGCAAAGGTGCCCATGGCGCGACCGGTGGCGGCATCCTCAAGACCATCGAGAAACAGCGTGTCTTTCAGTTCGCCGTGCCCCATGCGCAGGCCCGAGCGCGCCTTGGCAATCAGGTAGGGCGCGTTGCTCATGCTCTCCATGCCGCCCGCAAGCACGACGCGGGCGGAACCGGCGCGGATCAGGTCGGTTGCCACCATGGCGGCCTTCATGCCCGACCCGCAGACCTTGTTCAGCGTGGTCGCGGGGCAGGCATCCGGTAAACCGGCCTGACGCAGCGCCTGGCGCGCGGGCGCCTGACGCAAACCGGCGGCGACGACGTTGCCCATGATCACCTCGTCGACCTCACCCCCGGCGAAGCTGCTGCGCTGCAGGGTGGCGGCCAGCGCGTGGGCACCGAGAGCAGGTGCGGTCAGATCCGCGAGCGCGCCCTGAAAGCTGCCGACCGGCGTGCGTGCGGCTGCGACGACATAGGCGTTGGTGGTCATGTCTTGAATTCTCCCCCCGGCAGGTTCAGTGGCGCGTTGACTGCGGTCGCAAGCTCAGCGTTCGCGCAGTCGCGGCAGCAGCTCGACGAAATTGCACGGCCGAAATTTGGCATCAAGCTGGAAGTGCAGGATCTTGTCCCAGCCGGTCTTCACCGCGTTGCCTGACCCGGGCAGCGCGAAAATCAGGGTGGCGTTCGCGAGCCCGCCGACGGCACGGGACTGAATCGTGGATGCCCCGATCTCAGCGTAGGACACTTCCCGGAACAGTTCACCGAAGCCAAGGATGGTTTTATCGAAGAGCGGGATCAGCGCTTCGGGTGTGCTGTCGCGACCGGTGAAGCCGGTACCGCCGGTGGACAGAATCACGTCGACGTCCGGATCCGCGATCCAGCGCGAAACCACGGCTCGGATCTGATAGATGTCGTCCCGCGTCAACGCCCGGTCCGTCAGGCGGTGGCCGTCGGCTTCGAGCAGGTTCACGAGCAGATCGCCTGAGGTGTCATTGGCTGCCGTCCGGGTGTCAGAGACCGTCAGCACGGCACAGCGAAGAGCGCTCACGTCAAGCCCCTCCAAGTTCGATTCAACTTTCAATTTTCTCAATCAAAACGATGACTTACGTTTCAATAGCGGGGTTCTCGGTTTGCTTATGCGGAACCTCGTGGGTAGAGTACCCGCAAATTTCGCCCGAGTCCTTCTGTCCGTGGAAAATCCCCAGTTCGATGGCGATCGCCTGTATCGCACTGCCGAGGCGCTTGCTAAGGATTTCTCGCTCTTCCCCTCAAATGTGAGCGACGAGCCGCTGCCCGGTCTTCTTTCCCGCCGCGAGATCCTGCGCGAGAACGAGCGCCTCTCGCGTCTGGACGTCGACTCTTATATCGAGAGCGTGGTGGCGCGCGCGGAAGATCCTGGCCGCACACCGGCGCCCGAGGTCATCCGCCAGCTTGGCCGCGTGCTCGAGGAGCAGACAGACGGTCCGTTCTACGCCGCCATCGTCGAGATGGATTTTGTCGGCCAGCTGCGTTCAGTGGGTTTCATTGCCCAGAATCGCGCGGTGCGTAACGGCGTCTGGGGCCCGCAGCACCACCTCGCAGCCGCGCGCCGCGTGTCCATGTATTCGCAGCGCGCGCTGCCCATCGTCACGCTCATGGACACCCCGGGGGCCGATGCGGAAGAGCAGGCGAATCGTAACAACCAGGCGCACAGCATCTCGCGTCTCATCGCCGAGATGAGCAACGTCGATGTGCCGAACGTCGGCATCGTGTTCGGTCTCGGCTACTCGGGTGGCGCCATTCCGCTTGCGGCCAGCAACATGATTCTCTCGGTGCGCGACGGCGTGTTCAGCACCATTCAGCCGAAAGGGCTCGCCAACATCGCGCGGCGGCTCAACCTGTCATGGCAGGAATGTGCGAAGTACGTCGGCCTGTCGCCCTTTGAACTCTATGTGCAGGGCAACATCGACGGGGTGATCGACTTCGCGCCGGGCGAGACCGGTCCGCGGCTTGAGAATCTGCGCCTCGCGATCGTGCACGGGCTGCTGCGGGTCGAATCCAAGGCGCGCGAGTTCGTCTCCGAGAACCCGTACATCTTCGATCACTATCGCCAGAGCGTGGGCCGCTTCCTGCGTCCGTCGGATCAGCTGAAGAATCTGCAGGCGCGCGCCTCGATGAAGCTGTCGCGCAACCCGACCGAGTATCTCAATATCTTCGGAGTGACGTTCCGCTACCTGCGCTATCTGAAGGTGCGTCAGCGGATCAAGGCAACCTCGACCTCGCAGTACGGCCGTCTTGCGGAGCAGGATCTGCCCCGTGGCGAGCTGGCGGCCCGAGCCGACCTGGAACGGCGGCAGACATTTCTGCGCTGGCTCCAGGATCCTGATCGCGTGGTCTACGATGACGGCCTCGCGCGCGCGTGGAAGAACTACCAGGAAAAGAAACTGTCCGTGCACGACGAGCGCGGACGCATCGCGCAGTTTCTCTTTGGTGAGCCCAAGAAGAATTTCGAGGATGCGCGACAGCAGCTGCTCGGCGCGGTCGGCATTTTTCTCTATAACCGCTGGAAGTCGGATGCCGCTGGCAACCTGCGCGCGCTGATCAGACTTCTGTCGCAACCCGATGATGTGCGGCAACCGCTGCGCGGTAGTGATCTTGCCAATCCTCGGGCGCTGGCGACCGCCCTGAGCGGGGACGCGCAGCTCCTGCCGCTGCTGCGCGAACGCTTTACCCACGAGGGCAAAAAGCTGCTCGCGCGCGCCGGGCTCGAGGACAAGTCGGACGCCTATCTGCAGCACCAGCTGACGACAGAGCTCAATCTGGTCATCACGGGCGCTGCGCTGCGCGATCGGCTCGGCGCCAGCGCGGGCGGGCTGACCGAAGCCGTTTCAGGCAGCGGCGGTTCCTCCATCGCGGTCAACCGGGCGCTGCTGCAGGAACGGTTCCCAGGACTGATCGCGCCCGTGCCCGCTGTGGTGCGCACGCCCCCGCCCAATGACCTCACGGTACTCGATCTGCTCGTGATGGACGAACTGCGCGGCGACTTCATCATTGAGTGCGAAAACCTGCTGCTCTTCGATGGTATCTACGATCAGATCATCCAGAACCTGGACTCCATCGCTGAGGAAGCGCAGGCCCGTCAGGCGCTCTCGCGGGGCGCGCTTGCGCAGCTTCTGGATACCGCGGTCGGGCTCGCGGCGCGTGCAGGATCTGCGCCCGGCACGGC
This sequence comes from Gammaproteobacteria bacterium, assembly GCA_003476445.1. Lineage (GTDB taxonomy): Bacteria > Pseudomonadota > Gammaproteobacteria > Pseudomonadales > Azotimanducaceae > UBA7803. Next base: position 6,464 of record DMUF01000025.1, read on the forward strand.
AACGACCGAGGACACCGCGCGGCGTCTGCGCGGCCAGTTCAACAACTGGTACAGCCGGGTCATGCGCATGCCGCGCGGCACGGAATTTTTCCGTGCCGTGGAGGAATGGAAAAAGGCCGCATTCCCGCACCTGTCCGACACCTTGTTTGTGGTGGTCACGCACCTGTTCGAGGGGCTGATCTACTCCTTTGTCCAGTCCGAGCGCGACGGTCGCAGCTATAACGGGCGCATTGCACCGAGGAATATCGGTCGTAAAAAGGACTTCTGGAACCGTCTGAACATCGCCTATCGGGACCTTCAGATCCAGGACGTGCTGAAGCGCTTCAAGGGCCAGGGCGCGGTGGGTTACCGTCGTTTCATCGACACCTTCTTCACCGACTTCGACGAGCGTCTCTCCGATCTCCTGAGCTCAGACCCGTGTTCCTTCCCGGGTTTCCGACCGTCCATCGAAGAGGCGTTGAAGCGCGGTATTCCGCCCTGCGGCATCGTGACCGGTATCGGCACGTTCGCGGGAGCGGGCGGTCCGGTTCGCGTCGGTGCGGTCATCTCCAATGTGGATTTCCAGGCCGGTTCGTTCGACATGGCGAGCGCCGAGAAATTCTGCCGTCTGCTGGTCGACTGCGCGGAGCAGAATCTGCCCGTGGTCTGCTTCATTTCGTCTGGTGGCATGCAAACGAAGGAAGGCGCTGGCGCCCTGTTTTCCATGGCCGCGGTGAACGATCGCATCACCCGCTTCGTGCGCGATCATGATCTGCCGGTGATCGTTTTTGGTTTCGGCGATTGTACCGGTGGGGCCCAGGCGAGTTTCGTCACCCACCCGCTGGTGCAGACCTACTACTTCTCGGGCACCAGCATGCCGTTTGCCGGCCAGATCGTGGTGCCGTCGAACCTGCCGCTGACCTCGATCCTCTCCAACTACCTGTCCGCGGTGCCGGGGGCGATGGAAGGGCTCGTGCAGCACCCGTTCCTGCCCGATCTCGATGCCGCGCTGCGTCGCATCGATCCTGCGGTTCCGGTGGCCAGTGAAACCGTGCCCGCGGTTGTCAGCCGCGTGCTCGCCGGTATTCTCTCGCCAGAAAGCGCGGCGCCGGCGGTGCTGGCGCCGGTGGCGCATGGCGCGCGCGATCTCTTGCGTCCCACCCGACGCACGCTCATTCATGCCCGTGGCTGTACCGCGGCGAAGCTCATTCGCATCGCGCAGAAGAACGGCATTGAAGTCGTCCTCGTGCAGTCCGATCCGGATATGGAGTCGGCCGCGGTCGATATGCTGGGCCCGCGTGACACGCTGGTCTGCATCGGCGGCAACACACCGGATGAAAGCTATCTCAACGCGTTGAGCGTGATCCGCGTGGCGGAACACGAACGCGTGGATTCGCTGCACCCTGGCATCGGTTTTCTGTCCGAGAACGCCCAGTTCGCCGAACTCTGTCGCAGTCACGGCATCAACTTCATCGGGCCACCCGTGGGCAGCATGGACACCATGGGTAACAAGTCGAACGCCATCAACACCGCCATGCGCCTCAAGGTGCCGGTCGTGCCGGGCAGCCACGGGATTCTGACCGACGTCGAGCGCGCCGCTGAGGTGGCTGCGGACATCGGGTATCCCGTGGTGATCAAGGCTGTGCACGGCGGCGGTGGCAAGGGCATTCAGGTGGTGGACAGCCCCGAGGTGTTCCACGAAACCTTCCATCGCGTGACTGCCGAGGCGCGCAGCGCGTTTGGTAACGGCGACGTGTATCTCGAGAAGTACGTCACCTCCCTGCGACACATCGAGGTGCAGCTGCTCCGCGATGCCGCTGGCATTACGCGCGTGCTTGGTATTCGCGACTGCAGCGTGCAGCGTGACAAGCAGAAGGTGCTCGAAGAATCCGAGTCGACCATGCTCTCTGATCGGCTGCGGCAGGCCGTGCTCGCGCACACCGCGGCGATTGCGGACGAGGTGGACTACATGGGTGCAGGCACCGTGGAGTTCATCTTCGACCTGGCCAACGACGCGGTGTATTTCATGGAAATGAATACGCGCCTGCAGGTGGAGCACCCGGTGACGGAATGGACGTCGGGCATCGACATCGTGACGCAGCAATTCCGCATTGCCGCGGGTGAGTCCATTGCCGACCTCGCGCCCACGCAGAACGGCTATGCCATCGAGGCTCGGGTGACGGCGGAGCGCGTTCAGGTCGGTGCCAATGGTCTGCTCCAGTTCCGCCCGCATCCCGGACGCATTCAGGAATGCCATTTCCCGCGAGAAGAGGGGGTCGAGATCATCTCGGCTGCCGGCGCTGACAAGCAGGTATCGCCGTACTACGACAGCATGATCGCCCAGGTGATCGTGCACGCGGCGGATCGCGCGAGCGGTCTCGACAAGCTCCTCGGCTACCTGGGACGGGTGCGCATCACGGGCATCTGCACGAACATTCCGCTCTTGCGGCGGATCCTCGCGGACGAGGTATTCCGCGGTGGTCGCTACGACACCAACTTTCTGCCGCAGTTCCTGGCACGCATCGATGGCGACGCGCTCATAGCGGAAATCGAGGCAGCGGCGGGTGACGTGCAGTCGGGCATCAACGTCGAGGCAATCGCGATCGAGGGCAGCGACGAGCTGAAGGTGCTGGCGCCCGCCACCGCCATTTTCTACACCACCCCGACGCCTTCGGAGCCGGACTACGTGAGCGTGGGCGATCGCATCTCGGTGCGTCAGACGCTGTGTCAGCTCGAGGCGATGAAGATCTTCACGCCGCTGCGGCTCGCGGATTTCAACACCGATGCCGTGCTTTACGACGAAGCCCGTCAGTACCAGGTGACGCGAATCAACCGCGCGAGCGGGCAGCAAGTGAATGCGGGCGATCTTCTGTTCGTGGTGAAACCGGTCTGAGGCGGATGTCGGGGCGCGCCAACTCGAGGCCGCGTCCCGACCCCCGGCGCAGGGGCACCCCATGATCGAGAATCTCGAAACCCTCGTGGTGCTTTCCAGAACCGGCACCATGATGGAAACGGCGACGGTGCTGAAGGTTTCCCAATCCGCGGTGAGCAAGCGCATCGACGCGCTTGAGCGCTACTACGACCGCGAGCTGATCGAGCGCCATGGCCGGCGCGTCGTGCTCACCCATCACGGCACCCGGCTCGTGGAGCGCGTCACGCCGCTGATCTCGGAACTACGCGGGGTCTTTCTCGAAGACAACGCCCTGCGCAAGGGCAAGATCATCATGGGCGTGTCCGAAGCCATCCTCGCCAGTTGGGGGCCGCGGCTCTTTGCCCGTGTGCAGGCACGCATGCCCGAAGTGGAATTCACCTTTCATGCTCAGCGCTCGCCCGTGGTGCTCGACCGGGTTCGCTCAGGTGAGTACATGGTGGGCATCTGTACCGGTTCGCCGGACGCCGACACGGATCTGCTGAGCGAAATCATTCGCCTGGAGCCCATGGTCATTCTGCCCTCGGGGCTCGCAGCGCTGGAATATCAGATTGGCGACCCGCTCGCTGTGATCACCATCGAGTCCAGGTCCGGTGCCTGGCGCTCCATCGAGGACGACATGCGGCGTCTCAATCTGCACCGCGCCGTCTCGCTTGAATCGTTTTTTTCCGTCGCGCAGATGGCGCTGTCCGGGTTCGGTCACGGACTGGTGCCCGAAGGTGTCGCGCGCACGCTCGGCGTGCCGGACGACCGCTTCATTCCGGTGAGCGACGCTGGGCTCAACCGTCCGGTGCGCTTCGTAGCGCGAAAGTCGATGTTCGCTCAGCCCCTGGTCCAGAATTTCTATCGTTCCGTGTCAGAATTGGCGGGCAGCGTCTAACGCGCTGCCGAACGTCCCCGTACTCGCGCAGAGAGGAAGCCCATGGAAATTTTCCTGCATCACTACCCGCCGTCCCTGTTCTCGGAAAAGATCCGGCTTCTACTGGGCTATCTCGAGCTGCCATGGCGCTCGGTCATCATCCCCAGCATCATGCCGCGCCCGCTCCTGATGCCGCTTTCCGGGGGCTATCGCAAAACGCCTGTGCTGCAGATCGGAGCCAACGTGTACTGCGATTCGCGGATCATCGCGCGCGGGCTTGCGCGCCACGCCGGTAATACGTCGCTCTATGCGCAGGGGTTCGCGGCGCACCGGGTGGCTGATTGGGCTGATTCGCATCTCTTCGCGGTGACGGTGGCACTCAATTTTTCCCCGCGCGCCGTTGCCGCGATGATGGGCGGCTTCCCGCCCGCGGAGGCCGCGGCGTTCCAGCAGGATCGCGCGGAGCTCACGCGCAATTCGCCCCCTATTGCCACGCTGTCACCGGCGGCAGCGCTTGCGAGCGTGCAGCACTACCTGAACGAGCTCGAGTCGAGCATTGGCGATGGGTTTCTCTTTGGCAAGCAACCCACGATCGCCGATTTCTCCGTGTACCACTGCCTCTGGTTCCTGCGAAACAATCCGGTGAACGCGGCGCTGGTGGTCGATCGACCGGCGATATCCGCATGGATGGCGCGCATGGGGGCCTTCGGTCACGGACAGATGCAGGAGTCGGATGGGGCGGCAGCGCTGGCGGGCGCGCTGGCGTGCGATCCCGTGCTGCCTCTGGTTGAGAACGAGCTGCCGGACGGCTTTGAACTCGGTGCGCGGGTGACCGTGACCCCGGTGGACTACGGTCGCATTCCGGTAGCGGGCGAACTGGTGGCGTGGTCGCGCGAGGAAGTCGTCATCGCACGACAGACGGAGCAGACGGGCTCTCTTCTGGTGCACTTTCCGTCGTCGGGATTTGAAGTGCAGCACGACACCAGCGCGTGAGCGCCTGCATCCAGTCCCCGCGGTTATTCAGGCAGGGCACCAGGGTGTAGTCGAGACCGCCGGCCTCGAGAAAGGTTTCGCGACCACCGAGGCCCATTTCTTCCAGCGTCTCCAGGTTGTCAGCCACGAACGCGGGGCAGACCACAACAAGGCGGCGTACATCGCGCGCGGGCAGTTCTGCGAGCACGTGGTCGGTGTAGGGACGCAGCCACGGCTGTCGGCCGAGACGCGACTGAAAGCTCACGGACCACTGCTCGGGCGCGAGGCCAAGCGCCTCAGCCACCCGCAGCGACGTCGAGCGGCAGTGCTGCCGATAACAGGTCTTGTGCGCCGGCGAGGGCGTTTCGCAGCAGTTGGCGCTCTTCAGGCAGTGATTGCCGGTAGGGTCTGCGCGGGTGATATGCCGTTCCGGCAGGCCGTGGTAACTGAACAGCAGATGATCCCATTGCTCCGGCAGATGCTCGCGCACCAGCGCGGCGAGGGCCGCGATGTAATCGGGCTCGGCGTGAAACGGCGGCAGCGTGCGAATACGCATGCGGTTGCCGGCCAGCTCGCGTACCCGCAGATCAGTCGTGGTCCAGGTCGAATCCGCGAACTGCGGGTAAAGCGGCACGACGAGGAGATCATCGACCCCGGCCGCCTGCAGTCGATCAAGAGCGCCGCTGATCGAAGGTTCGCCGTAGCGCATGGCGAGTTCGCAGGGCAGTTGCACGGCAGCCCGAGCGCCCTGTTCGAGGGCCCGGCTGTAATGCAGCAGCGGTGATCCCGTGCCCGGCCCGGCCGCGTCCCAGATACTCGCGTAGGCCGCCGCGCTGCGGCGCGGGCGGAAGGGCAGAACAAAGCACGAAACAATCATGCGCCGAATCGGCCAGGGCACGTCGATGACGTGAGGATCCATCAGGAACTCACCAAGATAGCGACGCACATCGGTAACGCTGCAGGAGGCGGGCGTGCCGAGGTTGACCAGCAGAATGCCGCTCGACATGAGGATTCTCCGGGAGAGGGGCTCGGGGCGGGGCAGGTTGGGGTACAGCCCCGGTGACGCTTGGGATAGTATCCGCGCTCTTTCGTGAAGTCATGGTGACGGCTTGGCGATCATCATCGATTACGACGCTGGCAATCTGCGCAGCGTGCAGCGCGCGTGTCGCGAGGTGGGGCTTGAGGCTGCGATTACGGCCGACCCCGACGCGGTGCGCCGTGCCGATCGCATCATCTTTCCGGGCGTTGGCGCCGCGGGTCCCGCGATGCGCAGCATTGCCGCGCGCGGCATCGACGCGGCTTTGCGCGAAGCCATTGCGCGCGGTGTACCGACCCTGGGTATCTGTCTCGGCATGCAGATTTCGCTGGATTACTCCGAGGAAAACGACACGACCACGCTCGGCCTCATCCCCGGTCGCGTGCGCCGGTTTCGGTTCGAGTCGCGCGCGCTCAAGATTCCGCACATGGGCTGGAACGAGGTGCGGGTAACCCGTCCGCACCCGCTGCTGGCGGACGTGCGCCCGGGTGACGAATTCTATTTCGTTCACGGCTACTACCCGGAGCCCGCGCGCCCGGAGGAAGTGTTCGCGGTGTCGGACTACGAGATCGAGTTTGCATCGGCACTCGGTCGCGACAACTACTTCGGCATGCAGTGTCATCCGGAGAAGAGCGGTCGTGTGGGTCTGTCCGTGCTGGCGCGCTTTGCCGAGTGGAACGGAACATGCTAAGCAAGCGTGTGATCGCCTGTCTTGATGTGCGGGATGGTCGTCTCGCCAAGAGCGTGCGTTTTGTCGATACGCGGGATATTGGCGATCCCGTTGAGAAGGCGCGCGAGTATTACCTCGACGGGCTCGATGAACTTGTCTTCTACGACATCACCGCGTCGAGCGACCGTCGGCGCATCATGCTGGATGTGGTAGAGGCTGTTGCCGCCCAGGTGTTCATCCCGCTGTCGGTTGGCGGTGGCGTGCGCTCGGTAGCCGATGCGACCGACCTGCGCCTGGCTGGCGCCGAAAAGATCAATGTGAACTCCGCCGCCGTCGCGCGGCCTGCGCTCATTGCCGAATGTGCAGACGCCATCGGCAACCAGAACGTGGTGCTGTCCATGGACGTGCGCTCGGTGGAACCGAGTACGACCTGCCCAAGCGGCTACGAGATCGTGATCAATGGCGGGCGCCGACCCATGGGTATCGATGCCATTGCCTGGGCGCTCGAGGGTGAGCGTCTGGGGGCCGGTGAACTGGTCGTTAATTCCATCGATGCCGATGGTACTCGCGAGGGCTACGCCATCGATCTGACCGCCCGCGTCGCCGAAGCCGTGCGTATACCCGTTATCGCCTCCGGTGGTGCGGGTCTACCCGAGCACCTCTACGAGGTGCTCACGGCGGGCAAAGCCGACGCGGCGCTGGTCGCGTCGATGGTGCACTATGGCGACTATCGCATCAGCGGACTCAAGTCCTATCTGCACGAGCGCGGGCTCAAGATGCGTATGTCCTGGTGACAAGCTCGCGGGCGCGGTCAGGATCACAAAAGCGGCAACGCGTTGCGAAATGTGAGGGAGAACGGGCATGAAAGGCATCGTCGTCGAAAACAAGCGACTGGTCTGGACCGACGTGGAGCGCCCTGCGCTGGGTCTTGGTCAGGTGCGCATCGGCGTCAAAGCGACCGCCATCAACCGAGCTGACCTGGTGCAGCGCGCGGGTGGCTATCCGCCACCCCCGGGTGCAAGTCCGATCCTTGGGCTCGAGTGTGCGGGTGAGGTGCTTGAAGTCGGCGAAGGCGTCGGCCGCGTCGTGCCCGGCGATCAGGTCTGCGCGCTGCTGGCCGGCGGCGGTTATGCCGAGGAAACCGTGGTCCCTGCGGGCCAGGTGCTCAAACTGCCGGCTGGTCTCGATGCCGTTGGCGCCGCCTCGCTGCCCGAGGTTTTCGCAACCGCTTATCTGAACCTGTATATGGAAGCGGGCCTGGCAACGGCGGAACGGGTGGTTATCCACGCAGGCGCAAGCGGCGTGGGCACGGCAGCGATCCAGCTGTGCAAAGCGTTCCACAATCCCTGTTTTGTTACCGCCGGCGGGGCGGACAAGATTGCGCGCTGCGTCGAGCTCGGCGCGGATGATGGGGCTGATCGGCACGCGGGTGGTTTTCTGGAGCGCGTTCAGGCCTGGTCCGGCCGCGGCGGCGTGGATGTCATTCTGGACCCGGTGGGCGCCGCCTACCTCAAGGACAATCTCGACGCGCTGGCGCTGGGCGGGCGCCTGGTTCTGATCGGGCTGATGGGCGGTGCGCAGGCAGAGCTCAGTCTCGCGCAGGTGATGATGAAGCGGCTGCGCATCATTGGCTCCACGCTGCGCGCGCGCCCGATTTCGGAAAAAGCCGCGGTGATGGATGCGCTTGAAGCGCGGGTCTGGCCGCTGATCGCTTCGGGCGCCATCCGCCCGATCGTCGACGCAGTGTTCCCCATCGAGCGCGCGGAAGAGGCGCACGAGCTGGTCGCCGGCAATGGCACCTTCGGCAAGGTGGTGCTGACGATCGGTTAAGGCGTGCGGACGGCGGCACTCGATACGCGAGTGCTGCCCCGTTCAAGCCAGGCACACCCTCATGCCTGGCTGATCACCTCGATTTGCCCGCGCAGCGTGGCAAGCGCCTGTTCCGCTTCCGCGAGTTTCTGACGCTCGCGCGCGACCACCTCAGCGGGCGCCTTGTCGGCAAACCCGGGATTGGCGAGCTTTTGTTGCAGACGCTCCACGTCCTGCTCCCGGCGAGCGATCTCTTTACCGAGCCGCGCGCGCTCCGCGTCCAGATCAATGAGTCCGGCAAGCGGCACCATGACGCGCAGATCGCCGACCAGACTGAGCGCGTGCGCCGGCGGGGTTGCGTCGTCCGCCAGCCACTCGAGGCGGTCTACGCGGGCGAGGCGCTTCAACAGCGATTCCGTAGCGCCTGCGAGTTCACGCGCCTGGGCTTGGCCACCCTGCAGCAGCACGGTGATAGCCTGTCCGGGTTTGATCCCGGCTTCACCGCGGATGTTGCGCAGCGCGAGGATCACGCCTTTCAACCAGTCGATGGCGGTGTCGGCGGCCGTGTCTGCCGGCAGATCGTCGGCAACGGGGAAGGGCGCCAGCATGACGCTGGGTCCGGCTTTTCCTGCCCGCGGCGCGACTTCGCGCCAGAGCGCGTCGGTAATGAACGGAATCACGGGATGCGCGGCGCGCAGCAGCATCTCGAGTATCTCAACCAGTGTGCGCCGGGTGCCGCGCACGATGGCGGGGTCCGAATCGGTGCTCCACAGCACGGGCTTGGTGAGCTCGAGATACCAGTCGCAGTAGTCGTGCCAGACAAAGTCATACAGCGCCGTGGCGTAGAGATCGAAACGGTAGGTGGCGAGCGCCTGCTCGGTCGCGAGCAGCAGTTCGCGCGCCCGTGACCGAATCCAGCGGTCTGGAAGCGACAGTTCAACCGGTCCATCGAGCGCTTCGTCGCCTGCGTTCATGAGCACGAACCGGCTCGCGTTCCACAGCTTGTTGCAGAAGTTGCGGTAGCCTTC
>DMUF01000185.1 GCA_003476445.1 Gammaproteobacteria bacterium
ATCGTTTCGCTGTTCGGCATTCGCGATGTCGTTCTGGCGGTCAACAAGATGGATCTGGTGGATTACAGCGAGGATGTGTTCAACAGCATCGTCGCCGATTATCGCGCGTTCGCTGAGGCGCTCGGACCGCTCGACATCAAGGCGATTCCCATGTCGGCGCTGAATGGCGAGAACGTGACTCGGCCAAGCGCGCTGATTCCCTGGTACAAGGGGCCGACGCTGCTCGCGCATCTGGAAACCGTTCAGGTGCACCGCGATCTCGCGGCGCAGCCGTTGACGCTGCCCGTGCAGTGGGTAAACCGTCCGAACCTCGACTTCCGCGGATTCGCCGGCACGATTGCAACGGGTGTCGTCAAGCCGGGAGACCGGGTGCGCGTGCTGCCCTCGAGCCGCGAGTCGACGGTGACGCGCATCGTGACCATGGACGGCGATCTGCCGTCCGCCGGACCCGCTCAGGCGATCACGCTGGTGCTGGCCGACGAGATCGACATCAGCCGCGGTGACGTGATCGTTGCGGCCGACGCGCCGCTGCAGGTCACGGACCAGCTGGGCGTGCACTTATTGTGGATGAGCGATCAGGCGATGTTTCCGGGTCGCCAGTACTACCTCAAGTGCGGTACGCGCACCGTGCCCTGCACGGTGACTGATCTCAAACACACCATCAACGTGAACACGATGGAAACCCAGGCCGCGAAATCGCTGACGCTGAACGAGGTCGGCGTCGCCAATCTGAGCCTCGGTGCCCGCATTCCGTTCGAGCCGTTTGGCGTGAATCCCGAGCTGGGCAGTTTCATCCTCATCGATCGTCAGTCGAATGCGACGGTGGGCGCCGGCTTGTTTGACTTCGCGCTGCGGCGGGCCGACAACATCGTCTGGCAGGCCCTGGCGGTTGACAAGGCAGCACGGGCAGAGCTCAAGCATCAGCAGCCGTGCGTGGTCTGGCTGACCGGGCTGTCCGGTTCCGGCAAGTCGACCATTGCCAATCTGCTCGAGGCGCGGCTACTGGATCTGAGCCGTCACACGTATCTGCTGGATGGTGACAACGTTCGCCACGGGCTCAATCGCGACCTCGGTTTCACCGAGGCGGACCGGGTGGAGAACATTCGGCGCGTCGGTGAGACCGCGCGGCTTATGGTCGATGCGGGGCTGATCACGCTGGTCTCGTTCATCTCGCCCTTCCGCAGCGAGCGGCAGATGGTGCGTGATCTGCTGGCACCGGGTGAGTTCATCGAGGTGTTCGTGGATACGCCGATCGAGGTCTGCGAAGCGCGCGACCCGAAGGGGCTGTACAAGCGTGCACGTGCGGGTGAAATCAGCAACTTCACCGGGATCAGCTCGGAGTATCAGCCCCCGCTGAACCCGGATCTGCATATCCGCACCACGGAATGCACGCCGGAACAGGCGGTTGATCAGATCCTCTCGCTCTTGCGCGAGCGCGGCACGATCGGGGCCTGGTGATGTCAGGCGCCGCGCGGGGGCTGGGCCTCCGTGTCGGCGCCCGCGTCTTTCCACGCGCGGTAACCGCCGCCGACATGGCACACATTCGGTAGGCCCATGTCCTGCACCGTGCGGGTGGCGAGTGCAGAGCGCCATCCGCTCTGGCAATAGAAGACAAAGGTTTTTCCGGGCGCGAACACGTCCTTGTAGTACGGGCTCTCCGGATCAACCCAGAATTCCAGCATGCCGCGCGGGGCGTGAAACGCGCCCGGGATCTTTCCCTCGCGCTCGAGTTCACGGGGATCGCGCAGATCCACGAACTGCACGTCGGTACGACCATGAAGTTCGCGCGCCTCTTCGACGGAAAGCGTGCGTACGCTGCGTGCCGCCTCGTCGAGCAGAGCCTGGTAGCCTTTCCTGAGCGTCATCGTGTCATCCTCGTTGGGGTACGCTTGTCAGTGAACGCGTTGTCTGGGTTCCGGAACCAGCAGGGCGACCATTACACCACCCGCCGCCAGAAAGGCAACGGACACCAGAAAGAGCGCGGGATAACCGAAATGGTGCGCCAAGAGCCCGCCCGCAATGGGTCCGAGCGTGCCCGCGAGTTCCGCCGCCGTGTTGGCTATGGCGATACGCATCGGCAAGTCCTGACGCTGACCAAACTCGAGCGTGAGGTTCTGGGAGGCGTTCTGAAACCCCTGTGACGCGGCGCCGATACCAATGAACACGGCGATGCTGGCGGCGAGCCCGCTTGTTATCAGCAACAGCAGGGTGGACGCTACCCAGAGGGCAAGGCTCGCCAGATAGACGCTGCGGAAGCCGTAGCGGTCGCCCATGCTGCCCCACCACAGGTTCGAGAACGTCGCCGCGAGCGTGAACGCCATGGTGATGATGCCAAGGGCGGAGCCGGTGAGCGCCATGGATTGGCCGGCATGCAGAATGTAGAAGGGCAGCGCCATGCGCCCGAACGTGGCCAGCGCGCGCGCGACGAAATAGCGCGTGAACGTCGGGTCATCCCGCAGCAGCGCGGGAATTCCCTTGAGTCCGATGAGCAGTGACCGCTGCGGACGCAGTGTCGGCGGTATCGGCTCTACCGTGAATGACAGCGCAAACAGCCCGAGCATCGTCAGCGCGAAGGACAGCAGAAACGTGTAGGAGTAGCCGGTGGCGTCCGGTTCCGCTCCGAGAAAATAGTGACCGCCCGCCAGAGCCACCCCGGCTGAAACGATGCCGGCACTGAAATTGCGCAGCCCTGTCAGTCGACCGCGCTTGTCGGGCGGAATGACCTTGGTGAGCAGCACATTGAAGATGACCCCCTGCATGCCCTGAGAGAGTCCGAAAACCGTAAGCCAGAGAAACATGGCCCAGAGCGCCCAGGGCGGTTCGAGCACGAGCCCGGTGATACCCATGCCGAGTATGGAGATGCGCATGGCGCCCCCGGTCGAAAGACCAGCGGGCAGCACGCGCGGGCGATGTTCGATTAGGTTGGCGCCGATGAGCGGCGTCAGCGTCATGCCGAGGGCCTGCAGTGCAAGCGCGATGCCCACCGCGATATCCGAGCCGGAGAGCAGCAGGATATA
>DMUF01000062.1:0-2797 GCA_003476445.1 Gammaproteobacteria bacterium
TACGCCGACTACATACTGCCCGCTGCCGGCGCATTCGAGCGCGAGGACATCAACATCACCGGTATCGGACTGCAGTTCACGCCGAGCGTGCAGTTCACGCCCGCGATCGTACCCGCCGCCGGCGAGCGCAAGCCTGACTGGTGGATCTATGAGCAGCTCTGTCGCCACATGGGCTTTGACTCAGCGTTCGACTATGACGAGGCGCCGGACATGTGGGCGCGCGTCGACGCCATGCTGCGTTCACGCGGCGAAAGCATGGCTACTTTGCGCGCGGCAGACATCCTCACGTTCGAGCGGTCGACGCCGGAATCGTTCTATGAGCAGCACCTGCAGACCGACGACCAGCAGGTCGACTGTTTCCCTGCCGTGTTCGCCGACTCGCTGCGTCGCATGGCCGAGATCTGCGTTGAGTTCGAAACAGCGCCGGCGGATCAGCTGCGTCTCATCACCAAGCGCGACGCGTACATGATGAACAGCTGGTATTCCAATCTGCCGAAGATGAAGCGCAAGGACCGCGACCGGAACTATCTGTTCATGCATCCAAACGATGCCCATCTGCGGCAAATTGCCGATGGCTCCGAGGTCGTCATCAGCAATCGTTTCGGCAGCATTCAGGCACCGGTGAAACTCTCCGACGAGGTCATGCCCGGCGTCGTGGCGATGACCCATGGCTGGGGCCAGGGGCAAACCCGCGGGATGACGTTCGCAAGTGCCACGCCGGGAGTGAACTGCAACGTCTTGCTGCCGTCCGGACCGGGCAGTTTCGAGCCCCTGTCAAATCAGGCGCATATGACCGGCGTACCGGTCGAGGTGGCTTTGACGGGCACGAACCACGCGCATCGTGAAACCTCGGAGGCGCGCGGCTAGAATGCCGCGCCACGCGACGCGGAGGTCATCGTGCCGGAGTTTCATCATCGTCTGATCGTCATCGGCTCGGGTCCTGCCGGCTACACGGCGGCTCTGTACGCCGCCCGCGCCAACCTGAAGCCGGCCTTGATCACGGGTGTCGAGGTGGGCGGGCAGCTCACCACAACGACGGAGGTAGAAAACTGGCCGGGCGGTCACGCCCATCTGCAGGGCCCAGAGCTCATGCAGCAGATGGCAGAACATGTCGAGCGCTTCGACGCGCTTATCATCAATGACTACATCTCAAGCACCGACCTCGCGGCACGACCCATTCGTCTGACCGGTGACAGTGCAACCTACACCTGCGACGCGCTGATCATTGCGACCGGTGCATCGGCACGTTATCTCGGACTGCCGTCGGAAGAAGCCTTCAAGGGCCGCGGCGTCAGCGCCTGTGCGACGTGCGACGGTTTCTTCTACCGTAACCAGGACGTCGCCGTGATCGGCGGCGGCAATACCGCGGTCGAGGAAGCGCTGTACCTCTCGAACATTTGCCGCAAGGTCTATCTGGTCCACCGTCGCGACACACTGCGCTCGGAAAAAATCCTCCAGGACCGGCTGTTCGCACGGCAGAACATCGAGCTGGTCTGGAATCACACGCTGGATGAGGTCCTCGGCGACGATGCCGGTGTTACCGGCGCACGCTTGCGCGCCACTGCTGGTGACGCCACTCGCGAGCTGACGGTCAGCGGCGTGTTCATTGCCATCGGTCACTCGCCCAACACCCAGGTATTCGACGGACAGCTGGATATGCAGGGCGGGTACATCCGCACGCATAGCGGGCTCGACGGCAATGCCACGGCTACGACCGTTCCGGGCGTCTTCGCCGCGGGCGACGTCGCGGATCATGTGTATCGTCAGGCAATCACGTCCGCCGGTTTCGGCTGCATGGCGGCGCTTGACGCTGAGAAATATCTGGACGGCCTCGCGGCGTCCTGATCGGACTCACCGCCACGCCCACCACCAGGCCAGGGCGATGATGCCAAGCGCTGCGCACCCCGCGCAGCGCTGCAACCAGAGCCCGCCCGCCTCCACCGGCGCGCGCGCGACGACGCAGCCGATCAAGAAGCCCGCAGCAAAGCCGAAAAGGTGGGCGAATACATCGACGTTCTCGCCTTCAGCGCCCAAGCCCGTATAGACCAGAAGCGCAATGCCGCCGACGACGGGCGCCGCGCTGCGGCGAATATCGCGATTTCGAAACCAGCCGCGACGCCAGGCAACCGCGCCAGCCAGCGCAAGCGCTGCAAAAGTGGCGGTAGAAGCACCAATCGAGCGAAAGCCGTCTGCTTGAACCATGGCGTTTACAAGGTTGCCGCTGATTCCGCCAACGAGAATCAGGAGCCAGGCGACACCTGAACCGAGCATGCGGGCGGCCAGCACACCAAACAAAACGCCGAACGCGGAGTTCGCGACGAGGTGCCCAAGATCACCATGAAGCGTCAGCGCAGTCACCGCACGCCATAGTTCGCCGCCACGAACCGCCTCCGCCGCGAGCGCGCCAAGCTCACGCCAGCGATCAGGCGTAAGCCCCGCGTTCTCGATCCAGGGCAGGCTCCAGATGACGAGCAGATAACCAAGCGCACCCAACAGCCCGTTGTCGATCACACGCGGCGGGGTGGGTTTCGGACCAGGCTGATTTTCGGTCTGCCAATCGATGAGTTCCCGCAAGGCGCGCTCGCCGTAGCGTTCAGGGACCAGCAGTAACCAGTGGTGTCCGTCGAACTCAATGTCGTGCGGAATTTCCGCTGCAGCGAGCACGAGCGCTTGCTCGGCGAGCGCCGGGCGCGCAGCCGAGCGGGCCAGCACAGTCAGCGCCGCAGGGGGAATCTCCATAAGGCGGGTCAGTCGAAGCGACGAATAAGGCTTGAAGTATCGTTACGGCCACCGCCCA
>DMUF01000062.1:3113-5941 GCA_003476445.1 Gammaproteobacteria bacterium
GCCTGCACATCGGCGTAGAACTGATCTACGAGAGCAGTCAGCGGCAGCCGAGCGCCGATGCTGCGCGCGGTCGAGAGCGCTATGCCGAGATCCTTGCGCATCCAGTCGACCGCAAAACCAAAGTCAAACACGCGTCGCGCCATCGTGGGCGCGCGGTTCTCCATCTGCCACGATTGCGCAGCACCTTTCGAAATCACATCCACCACTGCAAGAGGATCAAGCCCCGCCTGCTCGGCAAACCGAAGACCTTCCGCGAGCCCCTGCAGCACGCCCGCAATGCAGATCTGGTTCACCATCTTGGTGAGTTGCCCCGCACCCGCCGCGCCCATGCGCAGGACGGCTCGGGCGTAGACATCGAGCACCGGAAACGCGCGCTCGAACGCCGCCGAGTCGCCGCCCACCATGATAGTCAGTGTGCCGTTCTGTGCGCCGGCCTGTCCCCCGGACACCGGCGCATCGAGAAATCCGATCCCTCGACCGCGCGCCGCAGAGTCCAGCTCTCGCGCCAGCTCCGCGGATGCGGTGGTGTGATCAATCAGGAGCGCGCCTTCCGCCAACCCCGCAAGCACGCCATCAGGGCCATGCGCCACCGCACGCACGTCGTCATCGGCCCCGACACAAACAAACACCATGGCGGCACCCTGGGCCGCTTCCCTGGGAGACGTTGCCAGAGTCCCCGGATGCTCGGCGCACCACGCTTCTGCACGCAGCCGATTGCGGTTGTAGACCCGAACTTTGTGCCCCGCCCGTGCCAGATGCCCGGCCATCGGGTACCCCATCACGCCAAGACCAATGAATGCGAGGGTGAGCGGGACCTGACTCATGGAGGGTGTCCTGTCTTCAGGGTGGGTGCTCAGCCCTTTGCGAGGTCCGCGCGCCCTACCACGCTGGTGGTGGTGCTGAGATCGAGCAGCAGCGCAAGCGCCGCTCGCGCGGAGAGCGTGAAGGGATCGAGTTGCGCCCGCTGCGAATACCGAAGAATCGTGCTCGCATTCACGCGATTGAGATCGACCCGCCCCATCCGCCACGCGGAGAACGAGCGCTCATCGATTTCCGCATACTCGAGCAGCGTCGCATCACTGTGGCGCGGATCGCGCACGATGTTCGCATAGAGTTGATTCACCACATCCCGCGCGCCTTCGAGCGCCTGCAGGAATACGCCACCCGTCTGACAGGCGCAGAGAATACCCGTAATGCCATGCTCGAGATTAAGCGCATGGGAACGCGACAAAATGTCATCGATAAAATTCGTATCGATGCCATCCACCGCCCGACTTGCGTAAATAAGGCGCACCAGCATTTCCATTCACCCTCGGTCGTCTATTTCGGTCCATCCGGCATCAGCGACAGGAACTCGCGCCGAAGGTTGGCGTCCTTCAAGAAGGATCCTCGCATGATGCTGTTGGTCATTCGCGAATTCGAATCGCGCACACCGCGCCACTGCATGCAGAAGTGATCGGCTTCCATAACAATGGCGAGCCCATCCGGCTGCATCTTTTCCTGCAGCAGATCCGCGAGTTGCGCGATGGCTTCCTCCTGAATCTGTGGCCGCGCCATGATCCATTCGATCAGGCGCGCGTACTTGGAAAGACCGATGAGTGCTGACTGCTCATTGGGCATGACGCCTACCCACACCCGGCCCATGATGGGGCAGAAGTGGTGCGAGCACGCGCTGCGCACGGTCACAGGCCCGACGATCATGAGCTCGTTGAGCAGCGAAACGTTCGGGAACTCCGTGACGGCCGGCATCGGCACATAGCGGCCACCGAATACCTCGCGCACGTACATCTTGGCGACCCGACGTGCCGTGTCCTGCGTGTTGTGATCGCTCTCGATGTCGATGACGAGCGCTTCGAGGACAGTGCGCATGCGCGCCGCCACTTCCTGCTGCAGGATCTCGAGCTCACCCGGCTCAATGCAATCGTGGATATTATCGTTGGCATGAAAGCGCCGGCCTGCGCGCTCGAGCCGTGCACGGATGCGATCCGAAACGGGTGCATCGGCAATCCCGGGGGCAGTACCGCCAGCGCCCGCGAGGTCAACCTGGAACTTGCCGCTCATCGGTGGTCCCTCTCCTCTCCCAACTGACCTTGAATGGTAGCAAGAGCAGCGTGGCGGAGGATACCGGGGAGCTTTGCTGAGTCTTCGCGCAGCGAGGAGAGGTGGCCTCAGCCGAACAGGTTCATGTAGGTTTCACGCAGGACTTTCTTCTGCACTTTGCCCATGGCGTTGCGCGGCAGCGTGGGCACATTGATGACGGTTTTGGGCTGCTTGAAGCGCGCGAGCCGGTCGGCGAGCGCAGCACGCACGTCGTGTTCCGACACGGGATCACCCGTCGGCACCAGCACGGCGACGACCGCCTCGCCGAAATCAGGATGCGGAATACCGATCACCGCGCTCTCTGCGACCCCCGGCAGTTCGTCGAGACGCTCCTCGACCTCTTTCGGGTAGACGTTGTAACCCCCGCTGATGATCAGATCTTTGGCACGACCCACAATGGTCACGCGACCGCCTGCATCGATTCGCCCCAGGTCGCCTGTGATGAAAAAGCCATCGCTGCGAAATTCCTCGGCATTCTTTTCCGGCATGCGCCAATAGCCCGAAAAAACATTGGGCCCGCGCACCTCCAGCACACCCACCTCGTCCGCACCCAGCACGCGTCCTTCGCTGTCGGCGACGCGTACATCGGTACCCGGCAGCGCAAACCCGACCGTGCCTGCAACACGTTCGCCGACGAGCGGATTGGACGTGTTCATCATGGTTTCGCTCATGCCATAGCGCTCGAGGATGCGCTGCCCGGTACGGGCCTCCCACGCCTCGAAGGTCTG
>DMUF01000062.1:6279-8820 GCA_003476445.1 Gammaproteobacteria bacterium
CATCCAGCCCCGGTTGCTCGAGGAGCCGGGTGTAGAACGTGGGCACGCCCATGAGCACCGTGGCACGCGGCAGCGCCTCGAGTACCGCACGCGCATCAAACGCCGGCATGAAGATCATCGGAGTGCCAGTGAGCAGCGCGCAGTGCAGCGCAACAAAGAGCCCATGCACATGAAAGATCGGCAACGCGTGCAGAAGCACGTCATCGTCACGCCAACCCCACGCCGCGATAAGAACGCGCGCCCCCGACTCCAGATTGGCATGAGAGAGCATCGCACCCTTCGAACGACCGGTGGTGCCTGAGGTGTAGACAATCGCGGCCAGATCGCCCGCCGCACGCGGTTCGATTACGAAATCGGGTACTGCTGACCGAGCGGCATCGAGAAGCGATCCCGACGCGTCGCCGCCAAGGGAAAGAACCGGTACGGAACCCGCCATGCGCACGCGCTCCTCCAGGTCTGCCGGACGACAGACGACGAGCGCCGGGTCGGCATCACGAAGGAAGTAGCGAATTTCTTCGGTCGTATAAGCGGTGTTGAGCGGCACGAACGCGGCGCCCACCCGCAGGCAGCCGAGATAGAGCGCGACCGCGTGAGCCGACTTGTCGACTTGCACCAGCACGCGGTCGCCTGGACCGACGCCACCGGAGCGGAGCACGGCAGCCATGCGCCCACTCCACTCGCTGAGCGTCGCGTAGGACCAGGTGCCATCGTCCAGCACCAGCGCCGCACGCTCCTGATAGCGTTGTGCCACCGCGTCCAGCGCGCTGGCGAAACTCTCATCCTTCTGCACGCGCCGGCTCCTCTGCGGCTGCGGGCGGCGTGCGCTCTGCGCGCAGCCGCTCAAGATCCTGAACATACTCCGCATACATGGGTCGGTCCGCCACCAGATCGCGGGCGCGTGTCGCATCGGCCAGCGCGGCGTCGAGATTGCCTTCGCGCTGCTCGATCAACGCACGATTGAAGAAGGCGGCCCCAAGCACCGCCGACGCATCCGCAAGAGGCACCTGCGCCGCGCTCGGCTCAGCCTCTTCCCGCGCCGCGGCGTCCGCCGTCGCAGCGCTGGTTTCTGCCGCGCCCGACACGTTCGGAGCAGCAACTGCCGCTCGCTCTTCTACCAGCGCAATGGCTCGATCGAGATCGCTGCGGGCAGCATCGAGGCGCTGCGCCCGCGTGTAGGTGTTCGCGCGGTTCACGTAGAGGCTGGGAATTTCCGGGGCTGTTTCGATGGCGCGATCGTGGTCACGGAGCGCAGCATCGAGATCATTATTACGCGCCAGCAGCAGACCTCGATTGGAGAGGGTAGCGGCGAAGTCCTCCCGCTTCAGGCTCTGATGGTCGATGGCGACATTACAGTCCTCTGTGTCGCCGAGCGTGCCGCCACGGGCCGCTTCGAGATAACAGAGATGCGCTGCAGACTCATTCATCAACACCGTTTCCGCCGCGTGCGCTGACGCGCCTGCGAGGCCAACCGCGAGGAGCGCAAGGGCGCTGAGACCGCTTACGCGACCACTAACGCCCTGGACACCGGAATCGAAAATCGGCAAGCCCATAAAAACCTCCTGACCGTTTCCGCAATGACTCGATCACGCTACACCAACCGCTTCCCGCGAACCACAGCCGGTAGCGGTGGAGCCCGCAGCGGATACACCAGTTTGCCACGCAGTTCAGCTAGCATGCCGGCTACCAAGCTTTGGTAACTGGCGCCTAAGGCTGCCAGCTATCTCGCTAACACTCGCGCAAGGACCCACGTCATGACCCAGATATCCGCCCCGCTCTTCGAGGAACCACGGCGCCGGCGCATCTTTCTCATGCGGCATGGGGAGGCGGCGTACATCAGCGCGACCGGCGAGGTCACCCAGGACCCGAGGAGCGTAGGCCTAACGTCGACCGGCCAGATTCAGGCCCGCAAGCAGGGCGCCGTAGTCGCAAGCGTCGAGTTCGATCGGGCCATCTGCTCCGGTCTGCCGCGCACGGTAGAGACCGCGACCATCGTACTCGGCCATCGGGCGGAGCCCCGACTTGAGATCGTGCCCGAGCTCGAAGAGATTCGTGGGGGTGGTCGGGATCATCCGGTCAGCGACGTCCGCGCCTGGCTGCGGCATGTGGCCAATCCCTGGGCCAGCGGCGCCGACCCGGAGGCTACCTTCCTCGGTGGTGAGCGTTTCGTGGATTTCGCCGCACGCATCGTGCCCGCCTTCGAGCGTATCCTGGCTGATCAGAGCTGGCGCAATCTGTTGCTGGTGCTGCATGGCGCGGTAAACCGGGCCATCTTCAATCACGTCATGAATCTGCCCTGGCAGGCGCGCATGACGATCGAGCAGGATAACTGCTGCCTGAATATCATTGATGTCGATGCAGGCCCGGACGGCAGCCCGGACCGGTTTCTGGTGCGCGCGGTGAACCTGACTGCCTACGACCTCAATAAGTCGGGCATTCACTACACCAGCATGGAAGAAAGCGCGCGCCGTATTGCCGACGTGCTCGGCGTGAGCACGCCGCCGGGACATTGAGAGCGGGAAGTACGCTCAGCGAGGCAAGCCA
>DMUF01000239.1:0-8190 GCA_003476445.1 Gammaproteobacteria bacterium
AGATAACTGCCGCGATCCGGAAGTTCGCCCGCGTCAATCGCACGTCGGAGATCGACATAGTAGTCATCGATCATTTCGCTCGAAGGCATCGCCTCGCCACGCAGCACGCCAAAGAGCGCGTTCATGAAGCCGTTCTTATCGTCTTCGCGCAGCGCCAGACTAAGGAGCAACTGGTCATCCTCGATAACAAGCCCCTCCGCACTGCCAAGGACAACATCACCCGCGTGATTACCGAGCACGAGATTGGCTGCCATCCGTGCCATTTCGACCAAGGGCGCCGGCGGCAGCGACCAGCCGCCAACGTCGATGTGTTCCAGCCGCGGGGATCCCTGGAACTCAGGAGCCACCCCTTCGACATTCAGCCATTGGCCTTCCAGCGGCCACGGCAGGGGGAGCGAGGCTTGCGCAAACACTCGGTCATCGAGAACAAGAACTTGTGCACGGCCGGCAGGAAACATTCGCGCGGCCGTCCGCAGAATGCCGTTCGCTTCCAACTCACTGAGAGCCAGCACGCGATCACGCTCGAGAGGAGCGGCATCCAGGGTTTTCTGGCGTACTTCCTTGACGAAGCGGCGCGTGACCGCGATATCTTCCGGGGACGGAGCGGCCATCGGGCCCGTTCGTGGCGCCGCGTCAAGCAGGGTGGCAAAGAGTACGCCCGCGCCAGCGAGGACAAGCACGACTAGAACAAACCCGAGACTCAGGACACGTCGCATACGATTACTCTGTTGGAGCCTGCACCGCTGGCAACCGATGCACGCGCACCGCGGTACCTGAGAACAGGCCCGCCTTCTCCGTGGCACTCAGTCCCAGACGCGCGGCTATTCGCTTGAAGAGGTTCCAGAGCGTGCGGTAGGACACGCATTCCCTGTCGACCGGGAAGTTGCTCTCGAACATGCAGCGATCGGGACCAAACGCCTCAATCCCATAAGCATAGAACGGCATTAACCCGGCTGTACGCCCGATACCGAATGAAAAGTTCCCGCGGCATTGAGAAGGCTCTAAAGCAGACGTATCGTGCCAATGTCAAAAATCGGCGAGAGACCTGCGCATGACGAGCCCACGCACTGCTTCTCCACCCGGCGTTCTGCGACCCGCGGTGCAGATCGCCTATTTCGTGAGCGACATTCGCAGCGCCGCCGAGCGAATGCATCGATCCTTCGGCGCGGGCCCGTTTTACATCATTGAAAACATAAAACTTGCCCGCGCTGAGCACCGGGGCGAACCCTGTCTCTTCGTGCATTCCTCTGCCTATGGCCAGTGGGGCTCGGTCATGCTCGAGCTGGTGCAACAGGATGTGGAAGGTCCTTCCCCCTTTCGCGACCTGTTTCCTCCCGGGGCTCAAGGTCTACACCACGTTGCGACGTTTGTCGACGACGTCGATGCCGCCATCGAGACCTATGCCAACGCCGGGTTACCCCTTGCCACACGCGCCTGGACGACCTCGGGCACGCAGTTCGCATTCGTGGACGCGAGTGCCACGCTCGGACACATGATCGAGCTTTACGTGCCGGATGCAGGGCTTAAGGGCTTCTACGACTTCATTCGCGACGCATCAATCGGCTGGGATGGGCGTGATCCCGTGCGCACGCTTGGCACGGGCTGATGCCACTGAAAGCCGCCATTCTCGAAACATTCCGCCCGCGGGCGGTCTTGCTCGCGCTGTCGCCCGAAGCGGGCGCCGCAGTGCCCGCGGCCGAGCTCATCGATAACATGGTAGCGGTACGCAGACTGCCGTTTCGCGTCGGACGCGAATCCCGGGTGGTCCAATCCGATGGGCGGTGGATCCGTCGCGAACGCATCGCACCACTCCATGCCGCGCACGCGCAACCCAACAACGATCTTTATCTGTTCGACGCATGCGTGCCGCTGCAGATCTCCAGAGCTCATCTTGCGATCGATGTGATCGCGCCCGGGCAATGGCGGGCCATCGATCGCGGCAGCGCGCACGGCACGCTGGTCGGCGCGCGGTTCATCGGGGCTGAAGAGAACGGCGGCGCGGCACCGCTCACGGATGGCGACCTGATCGTACTTGGCGACCCCGAGCGTTCACCCTATCGCTTCCGCTTTATCGACCTCAGCTGAGCGCCAAGCGCACTTCACAACTCACGCAACGCACGCAGGTCGAGGCCGATCACCACCGTCTCGCCCGCCTCGTCGTCCAGCACCTGCAGAGGACGGACGTGATTTGACCATTCACGCGCATCGCTGAAGTAACGCTGAGCGCGTGACTCAAACTCCGAGAGCCATCGGCTACGCAGCAGATCGTCAACCGGGGCAGCCGCAACGAGATCACGCACGGAGGCGCCGCGCATGAGCGTGAGCTGCAGCTGGGAAAGGACGCCCGCGCGGACGAAAGCAGCATGGAGCGTGCGCCCGCCATCATGATTCACAATTCGGAGATCGAGCTCCCGGCGCAGCAACTCCGGTACCCGCCTGAGATCAAGGTGTTCAGGTTGCTCGGGAGAGGAAGCCTCAAGCACCCGAACTCTCTGCTCGAGACCCTGTTGCTGCAACCGTTCACGCACGCGGCTCGCACCTCGCGTACTTGAGAGCACGTGGGTTTCGACCGCCGAGCCGTCCGGATGTTCGGCACGACAGATCTCCGCCTGCAGCCAGTCGATCGCGCCGGGGCTGCCGCTTTCGCTCACAATGATCTGAGCCGGCCAGCGACGAGAAGACAACACACCCATGTCCTGCCACCGTCGGCGCGTGGCCGCAATGATCTCAAGGAGCGCGGCGCCGGATTCGCGCAACTGCGGCCATGCGACGGGTTCGTAGGGCTGCCAGCGGTAACCGGATCGCTGCGCGGAAGAGACGCCTTCGCGCTCAACGGTACGACTACCGACCAGGACGGCATCGGCGACGCCATACTGGAGCGCGAGCCGCCAGGCATCGAGCGGGCTCGCCTGGGCCAGAAAGGCGCCGCCGTCCAAGCCGGCGAAGTTGGAACACAACGCAACAGGCGGCAACTGCGGTTGTCCCTCGGCGCTCAGCACCGGTTCCGCCCACGCAGTAACCGCCGGTCTGACGACCACCATGCCAACGAACACGGCGCGTTGGGATTGCCGCGGATCTTCCACCAACAAGAAGTCAGGCAACGGCTTGCCGTTCACTGCGCCTGCGACGGGAAGTCGGCACGCGTCGCTCACTTCGAACGCAAGCCGGTGGGACAGTCCCGCAGCGCTTGCTATGCTCGCCGCCTTTACTGACTGTTTATTCGTCGAGGTCTCTGCCATGAAGCTTGGCCGTCTGAACCATATCGGAGTAGCGACTCCATCGATCGCCGACAGCGTTGCATTCTATCGGGACATCATGGGTGCCACGCACATTCACGCGCCCTTCGATCTGCCAGAGCAAGGCGTCAAGGTCTGCTTTGTCGATACACCCGGGAGCAACGGCACAGCGGGCACGCAGATCGAACTGATCGAACCCCTCCCCGGCAACACGAGCATCAAAGGCTTTCTCGACAAGAACCCCCAGGGGGGACAGCACCACGTCTGCTACGAGGTGCCGGACATCCACGTGGCCAAGCAGTGGTTCGAAAGCCAAGGCAAGCGCGTGCTCGGCGAGCCGCGCATCGGCGCACACGGCACCCTGATCTTCTTCGTGCACCCACGCGATATGCAGGGGGTGCTGACGGAAATCATGGAGACTCCGAAGAGCGCGCACTGAACCGAGGCAGAAACGAGGGCAGCTCGCGCATGAGCCGCGCATAGTCCGGTCGACGGACCAGATGGCGGCGATCGATCATGGGCGTGCTGATGTAGCGGAACAGCACATAGATGCTGAGGGCGCCGACCCCTGTCCACCAGAGGGACGGCGCCGCCGCGAGGCATACCAGCCAGAGTCCCCACCAAAGCCCCATCTCACCCAGATAGTTCGGGTGCCGACACCAGCCCCACACGCCGGTATCCAGAACGTCGGTCAAACGCCGCCCAGGGGTTTCCCGGAACTCACGCAAGGTCGCATCCGCGCGGGCTTCAAGCGCGATCGCGCCCACCATGATGAGCAGCCCGGGCGCGTCGAGCCAACCTAATGGTCGCTCCGAGGTCATCACCCCCATGAGCGGCAGACAGCCGAGATACACCCACCCTGTGGGCAGCAGGTGAATGCCGAACAGATTCACTAACGGGAACAGACGACCGGAAGAAGCCCGCAGATCAACGTAACGCCAATCCTCGTGGTCAATGCCAGACCAGCCGCGCAAGAAGTTGAAGGTCAGCCGCAGACCCCAGATCCAGATCAGAGCGAGAACCATCACCGAGCGCAGATCGCCGCCGGTCGAGAGCACCCAGTAGCCGGCAATGGCCAGGGGCGCAATGCTCCAGAACGGGTCGTAGATGCTTGCGCATCTGAACCACGCGCTCGCTGCGAAGACCACCAGCGTAGCCGCCAGGTCCGCCGCCGCAATGACCAGCAGCGGGTGCGCATCATGCAGCGATGCACCCACCAGAAGAGCAGCGGCCAACGCCACGGCGTAAGTGACCCCAACAATGGCGAAGGATCGAGCACGCAGCGGCGTCATGCGCGATCCGTCTTCTGATCCAATCGGGCAAAGGCGGCGCGAGCGGCACGCATGCCTTCAACCGCCCGCGGAAATCCGCCATAAACCGTCAGCTGCACCATCACCTCTTCGACCTCGGTCCGGGTTACCCCGTGATTGAGCGCCCCCGGGATGTGGATCGCCAGTTCTTCCGGACGCGCGAGGATAGCAATGATCGCGACCGTCACCAGACTGCGATCGCGACGAGACATGCCGTCGCGCGACCACACCTCGCCGAACGCGAAGTCAAAGGCGAGCTCGCCGACCCCGCCAAGGGATTCGATGAGCGTCGATCGAGCAGGTTCGGGATCGTTGCCAAAGCGGCCCGCAAAGAGCGTGTCGAGCACGTCCATGGCATCGGTCCAGCGCGCAGGATCATCTTTGGGCCGCGCTTCAGCGCGGTCCGGCTGCCGGTCGACCTTATCTTCAGCGTTGAACGCGTCCTGCACGATTCGGGAAGCCTGCATGGCCATCGGAAAACCCGCGTAGCCGGCCACCTGCAGCACCACTTCCTCCACCTCGCTGCGCAAGACGCCGTGCTGCAGAGCACCGCGTACATGGCTCAGCAGTTCGTCTCGCGCGCCCTGGGTTGCCAGAAACGCAACGACGATCAGGCTGCGGTCGCGTCGGCTGAGCTCGGGCCGCGACCAGAGATTGCCGAGCACATGATCGACAGCGAAAGACCCCAGCGCTCCGTGTTGTCGGACCATGGTATCCGCCGCGCGCGCCGCGTCGTACCGGCCCCCACCCAGGGTCCGCAGCACGTCAATGCCCCGCGCCCGCCGTTCCGCCTGCGTACTCATCAGCGCTTCTCCCTCGAGCGAGTCAAGACTGTCCTGACCCGATGATAACGGAACTGCCGCTCGCTGCGTCGCAGCGATGATGGGCTTCCAGCGCTGCGGCGCAGCCCGCCCACGCGCCACAGCCGTGCGTGCCCGGAAGGGTTCGGCTAGACTCTCGCGCCCCGCCCGAAGGTCTCAAGCGGTCGCGGGTTCTGAACGACAGGCGATACCGACCCTACCATGACTCTGAGCTACGTCTATCCGGGCACCTTCGCCATGAAGCGGGGCGCGCTCGAGCACCCAACCTTTGCCTACGAGACCTGGGGCACGCTGAACGCCGCCCGCGATAACGCAATACTGATCTTTACCGGGCTCTCGCCTTCTGCCCACGCCGCCTCATCACCCGATGATCCCTCCACCGGCTGGTGGGAAGACATGGTTGGACCCGACAAGCCCATCGACACGACGCGGTTCTTCGTGATCTGCGTCAATTCGTTAGGCAGCTGCTTTGGTTCCACCGGGCCGGCCAGCATCAACCCGACGACGAACGCGCCGTATCGGCTCGCGTTCCCCATACTGCACCTGGAAGACATTGCGCGCGGCGGTGCTGCCGTGCTGGACCACCTCGGCATCGACGTGTTGCACACTGTGCTGGGTTCGTCCATGGGCGGGATGACCGTGCTGGCGTTCGCCATGCTGTTTCCCACGCGGGCACGCGGCCTGGTGTCCATTTCCGCCGCAGCGCGGAGCCAACCGTTTGCGATCGCGATCCGCTCGCTGCAGCGTGAGCTCATTCGTTCGGACCCGGATTGGGAACAGGGCAACTACCCCCTCGATCAGGGGCCGCTCAAGGGCATGCGCCAGGCACGCAAACTTGGAATGATCAGTTACCGCTCTGCCGATGAATGGGCAGAGCGTTTTGGTCGCGAGCGCGCAAGCTCTACGCAGATGGAACCCGGGGCTTTTGGCATGGAGTTCGAAGTGGAGTCGTATCTGGAGGCGCACGCGCTGCGCTTCGCGGGCCGCTTTGATCCGAACTGCTATCTCTATCTTTCGCGCGCTATGGACCTGTTTGACGCGGCGGACCACGGAGGCACTCTCGGCGAAGCCTTCGCGCGCGTACGCCTCGAGCGTGCCATGGTCATCGGGGTAGAAACCGATTTTCTGTTTCCGGTGGAACAGCAGGAGGAACTGGCAGTCGAACTTGCCCGGCAGGTCCCCGACGTACAGTTTCATCGCCTCGCATCGCTGCAGGGGCACGATGCCTTTCTCGTCGATATGGACCGCTTCAGACCGCTGATTGCACGCTTCTTCGCCTGAGCCAGGAGAGACCAAGGGAGAGCGCGGCGGCGTCTAGTCTTCGAGATCGCCGTTGAGGTAATCCAAATCGCGGCTGAGACGTCTCGATTCCAGTCGCTCTTCGATAGCCCGGCGGATTGCCAGAGCGCGCGCATTCTGGTCTTTGTGACTCAGCACTTCATCGACGACCTTGAGATCCACATCCCCGTCATCGAATTCATCGAGACCATCGTCACCGATCGCTTCCGAGAAGCTCCCGCCGGATTCGTCTGCGGACGCCTCTTCCTCGCCGCCGCCATCAACGCCAGCCTCGAGCGCTTGCTGGTCATCGCCAGTGTCCGTCGCCGCCTCGACCACGTCTTCGGAATCCGGGAGCAATTCCTCTTCGGGTGGTTGCTCGGTTTCGTGCTTTTGCCGCTTCCGCGCCATGAGCGATCTGCCGTCCGTCCGCTTCGATCTGCGCGCTTTTTAGGGCGCGACGGTGCCTCTGTCAAGCAGGCGCGATCCATTGCCCGAAACCCGTCCCGCCATTGTCATACATGGCAGATCCTCGTCAGCGAGCGCGCCCTCAATGCCGACGAACAGTCTTGTGTTGGGGGCGAGTTGTTTCATCCATCCGCGCTCGCAATCTACCGCTGCAAGCGAATGAGCAGACTCGCCGTTGCGGCGGGCAGCGCGATGACCAAGATCAGCAGCGCCGGTGAATGCGACGCCATCAAAGGTGTAGACAACCGATCCCGTAAGCAGATCCGGAGTGTGCAGAACACGACCGCATGCGTGCCCGATGGAAACGCGTTCACCATCCCCAAACAAGCGGTCCGGGTGAAGCGCGCCCCGGGTGCGACCGGCGTCACGATTCCCGCTCGCGCTGTTAGACCTGGCGCCAGCAAGGTCGGGCGTCGATGCGCGCGCGCCCAGCTGCGCGCAGACGAAATGTCGCTTGAGCTCACGCACCGTGTTCGCGGCATGCGGATCGCAGCGCGTGGCGAGCATCCATTCAACCACGAGCCCATTGACGCGCACGAACTCGATCATGCGACTGAGTGGCCGCGCGCCCTGGCCCGGGCTGCCGACTGATCCCAGCAGATGAGCGTCGACAAGTGCACAGCGATCGCTCGCAGGATTGGTCACGACGTAGGCGATCACGCCTGCATGAGCATCATGGAACGGGTGAACCAGCAGGTGCATCGCTGCCCCTTCGCTTATCTGATTGACTCATTCCATTCTAGGCACGGGTATCGACGTACTTATCCCTTCTTGTTCCGCAAAACGTAAGTCGCAAAAGAAAAGCTGCGCTCGAAACCCCGGGGCCGCGGGAAATTATTCGATAAGCCTTCAGGCTGCCCTGAGCGCTTCAGACACGATGCCGAACATCTCTGAGATCTGCTCGCGCTCCATCACGAAGGCAGGCCCGAATTGCAGCGTATCGCCGCCATAGCGCACATAGAGACCGCGCTGCCAGCAGGCCATTGCAATCTCATAGGGGCGGCGCGCCGGCTCTCCCGGATAGGGTGCAAGCTGCAACGCGCCGGCGAAGCCAAAATTGCGCACATCGAGCACGTG
>DMUF01000239.1:8464-8831 GCA_003476445.1 Gammaproteobacteria bacterium
CATCGAGCACGTGAGGATGATTGGCAAGCCCGTGGATGCAATCCTCGAAGTAACCCGCCTTTTCCGCGACCTGCTCATCGAGCCGCTCACGCTCAAAGAGATCGAGCGCCGCGAGCCCCGCTGCGCACGCAAGCGGATGCCCGGAATAGGTATACCCGTGCGGGAACTCCACCATGTACTCGGGCCCGCCCGCGTCCATGAAGGTGTCAAAGATTGCCTGGCTTGCAACCACGGCGCCGAGCGGCACCGTGCCGTTCGTGATCTGCTTGGCAAAGTTCGCGATATCCGGGGTAACGCCGAAGCGATGGGCGCCCGTACGCGCGCCGCAGCGTCCAAACCCGGTAATGACCTCATCGAAGATCAGCAG
>DMUF01000239.1:9088-14378 GCA_003476445.1 Gammaproteobacteria bacterium
ATGACCTCATCGAAGATCAGCAGGATGTTGTGCTGATCACAAAGCGCGCGCAGGCGCTGCAAATAGCCCTGTGGCGGCGGGATCACCCCGGCAGATCCGGCAACGGGTTCAACGATCACCGCGGCAATGTTGGAGGCATCGTGCAGGGCAATCAGCTCCTCGAGCTCATTGGCAAGATGCGCGCCGTGACTCGGCTGCCCGCGAGAAAAGCGGTTCTCGGGTAGCAGCGTGTGCGAGAGATGATCTGTTTCGAGCGTCGCCCCAAACAACCTGCGGTTGGGACCAATCCCCCCCACAGCGATGCCGCCGAAATTGACCCCGTGGTATCCCTTCGCGCGACCGATGAAGCGGCTCTTTCCCGGCAGCCCTTTCTGGCGCCAGTAGGCGCGCGCCATCTTGAGCGCCGTATCGGCTGCCTCGGAACCGCTGTTGACGAAGAACACCTTGTCGAGACCCGCGGGCATGAACTGCCGGATGCGGCTCGCAAGCTCAAAAGCCTTGGGGTGCCCGAACTGAAAGGCAGGCGCATAGTCGAGGGTTCGCGCCTGTTCGCTTATCGCCGCCGCGATCTCGCCGCGGCCATGGCCGGCGCCGCAGCACCACAGGCCCGAAAGACCATCCAGTACGCGCCGTCCCTCCGGGGTGTAGAAGTACACGCCCTCAGCCCGCTCGATCATGCGCGGGTTGCGGCGAAACTCACGATTGCCGGTAAAGGGCATCCAGTAGCTGTCGAGATCGATCACGCTGCTTCTCCCCTGTGAACCAGACGCAACAGGCCCTTCGCATTGGCTTGACGCAAAGCCGGTGCCCTCCCATTGTACGGACCCGCCCTTAGGGGATGAAGGAGCCCTGCATGACCCCATCACCGCCCGGCTTGTTCAGCGAGGCGACGCGCCGCTACGCGCTCGGCGTGCTGATCGTGGTCTACACGTTCAATTTCATTGATCGCCAGATCCTCTCCATTCTGATGGAGCCGATCAAGGCAGATCTTGGGCTCAGCGACACTCAGCTCGGTCTTCTTTCCGGCTTCGCGTTCGCGGCGTTCTACGCGACCCTCGGTATTCCCATCGCGAGCTACGCGGACCGCGGCAACCGCCGCAATCTCATTGCCGGGGCACTGGCCATCTGGAGCGCCATGACCGCGTTGAGCGGACTGGCCAACAACTTCTGGCAATTGCTTCTCGCGCGCATTGGTGTCGGCGTCGGCGAAGCCGGCTGCAGCCCGCCCGCGCACTCAATGATCGCCGATTACTACCCGGCCGAGCGCCGCGCCACCGCCCTTGGTCTGTACGCGCTCGGGATTCCGTTTGGCATTCTGTTCGGCTTCGTGGCCGGGGGCTGGCTGAACGAGTTCTTTGGCTGGCGCACCGCCTTCTTCGTCGTCGGTATCCCAGGGATCGTCCTTGCGCTTGTCGTGCGCTACACGGTGGCCGAGCCACCACGAGGGCTCTCCGAGGGGCGCTCGCTCACCGGCGAAAGGTCCTCCATCGCCGCCACGTTTGTCTATATGTGGAACAAGCGCGCTTTTCGCCATCTGGCGATCGGAGGCGCGCTAACGGCGTTTGTCGGCTACGGCATTACCAGCTGGATGCCGTCTTTTCTCGCGCGCTCTCACGGCATGAGCACCGGTGAAATCGGCACCTGGCTCGGGCTCATTCTCGGCATTCCCGGCGGCATCGGGATCGTGGCCGGCGGCTGGCTTGCCGATCGACTGGGTGCTCGCGACCCGCGCTGGTACATGTGGATCGTCGCAATTGCTCTCGTCGTATGCGTGCCCTTGTCTGTTGGCGTGTACCTGGCGCCCACGGCAGGGCTCGCCCTCTTGCTGCTCTGCATTCCGGTTGCTCTTGGCAATTTCTACCAGGCGACAACGTTCGCCCAGGTGCAGGGACTTGCGCCCCTGCGCATGCGCGCCGTCGCTGCCGCGGTGCTGCTGTTCATCCTGAATTTGATCGGACTGGGTCTTGGTCCCACCGTCACGGGCAATCTGAGCGACCTGCTCGCACCCACCTTCGGGCACGAGTCACTGCGCTACGCTCTGCTTCTGTGTGCCTTGGTCAACCTGTGGGCGGGCTGGCACTACTGGCGTGCAGGGCACTTTCTGCGCGAAGACCTGTCCGCCACACTCGCCGAGGAAAACCGCAACAACGCGGGCTGAAACACGATGGACCCGGTAACGCAGGCTGCACTTGGCGCCGCCGTTGGACAGCTGGTCGGAGGGCGTGTCCTTGGGGCCCGGGCAGCCCTCGCCGGTGCATGCGCCGGTGCCGCACCGGACATCGACGTGATCTTCTCAGCAGGCGGAGACTGGTATGACAGTCTCCGACTGCACCGTGGCATTACGCATTCGCTGTTCTTCGGCCCGGTTATCGGTCCCGCGCTTGGCGCTCTCGCGTGGCATCTTGAGCGGCAACGATTCACCGCGGTCAGAAAGCGAGGGTTCGACGCCGCAGCTGCGCCGTTGCCAGACGCCGCGTTCGGGACGCGGCAACGAGCGATCGCCTGGATCGCGGTCATGAGCTTCGGGTTGCTCTCGCATCCACTGCTGGATGTTCTGACCAGCTATGGAACGCAGCTCCTGCAGCCGTTCTCGGACGCACGCTTTGCGATACACGCCATGCCGATCATCGATCCCGTCTATACCCTACTGCTACTTCTTGGCGTGGCTCTCGGCGTGAGACGTGCAACAGGCCACTCAACACCACGGGTCACCCTGATTGCTGCAGCCACTCTTCTGGTTACTTCTGTCTATTTGGGGTGGGCCGCGACGATCAACGCACGCGCAGAAGCCTGGGCTCGGGCTGACCTCGCCGCGGAGGGTGTTGATTACGATCAACTGTCTGCGTTCCCGACGCTGCTGCAGATCCACTATCGCCGGATCGTGGCGCGCTCGAACGACGCTGATCACGTCGGTTATGTCTCGCTATGGAAACCGTGCGACATTCGCTGGGAGTCTGCTCCGAGACTTCGCCCGGCGTCAGCCGAGGCATTTCTTGCTTCAAGGGAGGGACGCATCTTCGACTGGTTCACGATGGGGTGGCTGCGATTCGCCCCGGCCGGCGACGATCCTTCGCTCGCCCTTCGCGCAGTGGATCTGCGCTACGGGCTGGATACGGACCCGAATCGAAGTCTCTTCAGCGTAGAGCTGCACCAGAACCCGCAAACGGCAGAGCTCGGACCCTCGCGGCCCGGGCGCGGCGCGGCGCTCGAGCGCATGAACCTGCTCGGAACGCTCGCTGCCGCTGCTTACCCTGCGACCTGCCCGGTGGGCTGATCGTCGGCACGATCACGCACTGCAAGCCACACCAGCGCGAGCGCAATCAGCACGAGGAACGGACTCGCCCCCCACAGCACCGCACTCCAACCCACCTGAGTGACGACACTACCCGCCAGCAGCGATGCCAGCGCGGAGCAGGTGAAGACTGTGAAATCGTTGAGCGCCTGTGCCCGAAACTTCTCCTCAGGCGCATAACTCGCGACCAAGAGGCTGGTGCCGCCCACAAAGAGGAAGTTCCAGCCAACACCCAGAAGGACCAGCGCCCACCAATAGTGCAGCCAAGCATGCCCCTGCAATCCAACGACCAGCGTCGCTGCGAGCGCAAGCACGCCGATCCAGAGCAAAAGACGCACACCGAGCCAGCCGACCAGAAGTGCGCTCACCAACGAAGGCAGATACATGGCGAGCACGTGAGCGCGAATGACCGACGCCGTGCTCGCCAGATCATGTCCGTCGATGACATGCATCGACACGGGAGTGGCGGTCATAATAAACGCCATCATCCCCTGAGCCACCAGACCGGTCAGCATGGCAATGAGGAATCGCGGCGATCCGAGCAGCTGCGACACTGTCCGTCCCTCGCTCGATGCCCCCGGAAGAACAACCGCTTCCTGCACCCGAAGCCCGAGCAGCAGCACGCCCGCTGACAGGTTAAGGCACGCAACCGCAAGGAATGCGCCAAGCCAGGGAACATCCCAGATCGGAATGGCCAGACTGGACGCAATCGCCGGACCTACCAGGGCGCCGCCGATCGAGCCCACCAACACAAAGGCAATGGCGCGTGCCGCAGCAGATTCATCGACGCTCTCGGCCGCTGCAAAACGATACTGCTGAGCAAACGCAAGCTGCACGCCGAACAATGTCGTGGCGGCGCAGAAGAGCCAGAAACTGTCGAGAGCGAGCGCCAGCGCAGCAAGCAGCGGACCGCAAGCGCTCGCAAACCCAGCGCTCGCAAGTGCCCGCCGCCGGCCCAGCCGACGGCTTAACCAGGTCGCCGGCATGATGGCCAGAGCCGTGCCAACGACCATCAGCGACGGTGGCAGCGTGGCGAGCCAGGGCGCGGGCGCCAAGGTAACGCCAATGATGCCGCCGACCGCAATAACCAGTACCGTCCCCGCGGTGACAATGCTCTGGGCCAGTAGCAGTAAAACCAGATTGGTGTGCACGCATCCCCCTTGAACGATCGCTGCAAGGCATCAGTGACGCAGGGTCACCGCGGTCGCACCGTAGAAGAGTATCAGGGACAATCCGCCATCGAACAAATGGAGCCTGCCCGTGACCGACGACACCACGCCACGGGTTCCGTTGACGAACTGACACCAGGATGCGTCCCGACTCGACGTGATTCTGGTCCTCGCGCCAACCATTGGACTGCTGGCGCTGTCCGTCCTTCTTTACGGAGCTGACTCGTCGCAGGGCGCCAATCAGATCGCACTGATGCTCGGCGCCGTCATCGCGTCGGTGATTGGCGTTCGGAACGGCCATGCCTGGAAGCGCATCGAGGAAACGATCGTTGCCGGCATTTCCCAGGCGATGCCCGCGATACTGATTCTCCTCGCGGTGGGCAGCCTGATCGGTGTCTGGATGATCTCCGGGACCGTGCCGACCCTCATTTATTACGGACTGAGCCTGCTTACACCCGCGGTGTTCTATCCCGCGGCCTGCCTTCTGTGTGCTGTCGTGTCACTTGCGATCGGCAGCTCATGGACCGTGGCGGGATGAGCTCCATGCTAAACACCGTTTGGCTGATTATCGCCGCCATGACCTTCGGTTCGACGATGGAACGGACCGGCATCATGGCCACGCTGATTCGGGGTGTGATCGCGATGGCGAAAAGCACCGGTGCCCTGATCAGCGCGACCCTCGCCACCTGTTTTGGCGTGAATACCCTTGCCGGGGATCAGTACATGGCGATCGTGCTGCCGGGTCGCATGTTTCGGGATGAGTACGCGCGCCGCGGGCTCCACGCGAAGAATCTCTCCCGCGCGCTCGAGGATTCGGGCACCCTCACCT
>DMUF01000239.1:14761-22509 GCA_003476445.1 Gammaproteobacteria bacterium
CCCTTGCCTATCTGCCCTACTGTCTGCTCAATCTCGTGAACCCACTGATTTCGGCGCTCTACGGATATCTCGGCTTTCGGATCGATCCCGCTGAGCCAGAGACCATGCCCGCCTCGCCCTCGACCGTCTGAGGATGCATTGCGGTCCAGCGAAGAATATCTCTGCCGCGCAGAAAGCCGACGAACACGCCCTGATCCAGAACAGGAACGGGGCTATCGCCAGCTGCCGCAAGGAGCGGTAGCGCTTCGCTCGCGCGCGCATCCGCAGCGACCGTCGGAAACGTCGCTAGCGGTTCCATGATCTCGATAACACGATGACGCCAGCGCTCGTCGGGCGAGAAACGACTCGCGCCCGCGAGCCCCGCCATCCCGGTGATGATCCCCTGCTCACGTACCGGCCAGAGCGTCTGCGGCCCGCGTAGCAGGTATTGCTCGACGAACTCATGTACATCGACCCCGGCGTCAACACTGTCGAACCTGGTTTGCATCAGATCGCGAACCTTCTGCCGGCCCAGCGCGTGGCGCATGACGACGTCGGTCAGACTGGCACGCGCGAGATGACTCAAAAACCAGCCGAGAAAGACATACCAAAGACCACCCGGGCGCCCCTGCCCAAGCAGCAACCAGACGCCGCTCAACATGAGCAGCCAGCCCACGTATTGCCCCGCGGCGCCTGCCACCCGGGTAGCCAGTACGAAATTTCCCGAGAACCGCCAGACCAGCGCGCGGAGTACACGCCCACCATCAAGCGGGAAACCGGGGATGAGATTGAAGAGCGCGAGCATGAGATTGATGGATGCAAGCCAGAGACACGCGGTCGTCAGCGGGCCGGACGATGCCAGCGCTTGCGCGGGATCACTGAGCAGAAGCTTGCGCTGCGCTTCTGAAAGTTCGCTCTGGCCAATCACGGCGAAGGCAATCGCAAGCGTGAGACTGAGCAGAGGGCCAGCGAGCGCAATCACACATTCCGCGCCAGGCGTTTCTGCATCCGACTCGATTTCCGCCGCACCACCAAAGAGAAAGAGCGTAATGCGCGGTACCCGGATGCGGAAGGAACGGGCTGCCAGCGCGTGCGCCAACTCGTGTGTGAGCAGCGAACCGAGCAGCGCGCTCGCTGCAAAGAGCGCCGTCGTCCACTGTCTGGTCTTGGACCAGTCCGGGTGCCACTCAACGAAGAGTCCTTGCGCAAGCGTGATCACGATCAGAGCAAACATCAGAAGCACGCTGGGATCGAGCCGGATCTCGATACCGAACAGGTGGCCCAGTCGGACACTGCCCCAGGTCTTGCCCCCGGCGCTGCCCACTCGTTGCTCCACTGCCATGGCTCATGCTCCGTCGCCGGGAGTCAGAGCCTAGGCCGCATTGAGACGCAGCGCCTCCCGTAATCCTACGAGGATAAGATCGGGAACTACGGCATCGAACAGACCTTCATTGGCGAACAGATGCGAGAACCCCCCGGTGCCAATGACGAGTGGCGGATCCTCCGGAAAGGCTTCCCGCGCCATGCGCCCGACAATCTCACGCACGGCGCCCACGTTGCTCCAGTAAAGTCCGTTCTGAATGCTCTCTGCCGTGCTGCGACCAATGGCCTCGCTCACGGGCACGATCTCAACGGACGGTAGCTTCGCAGTACGCTCCACCAGCGCCTCAAGCGACAAGCGAACGCCAGGAAGGATATTGCCACCAAGAAACTCGCCGCCGCGGGTGATTGCCGTGAACGTGGTCGCGGTGCCGAAATCAACCACGACGAGATTGCGATCGGGAAAGAGGTGTAACGCCCCCATGGCATCCGCGATCCGATCCGCACCGACTTCCTTCGGATCCTTGTAGCTGATTCGCAGTCCGGTACGAATACCAGGACGCAGCACCATCGGCTCGATACCGAAGTACTTCTGACAACACGAGCGCAGCGAATAAATCATATCCGGCACGACGGAGCTCAACGCGATGCGCTCGATTGCTTTAGGGTCTACTCCGTTCTCACGCAACGCGATCAGCAGAAAAATGCCGAGCTCATCCGAAGAAGCCCGAGCCGAGGAGGTCCGCCGAAACTGCGCGACGAGACGATCGTCCGCATAGACGCCGCAGTAGAGCTGGGTGTTGCCAACATCAAGACACAGGATCATGGAGTCACTACCTCACTCGCGTGCAGGGACAGGTTATCAATCAAACGAACGCGTCGATCAGCCGACTGAACGGTAACCGCGCCGAAGCGACGTCCGCCTTCCGTGTGCACATAGTCGACCTCAAAGCCCGCCGCAGCCAGTTGATCGGCCACCTTGTCATCACCCTCGCGGCTCGCAAGGAGCTCCGGAAATCTGGCTGC
Organism: Gammaproteobacteria bacterium; assembly: GCA_003476445.1. Taxonomy (GTDB): domain Bacteria; phylum Pseudomonadota; class Gammaproteobacteria; order Pseudomonadales; family Azotimanducaceae; genus UBA7803. The sequence goes on from DMUF01000239.1 coordinate 17,087, forward strand.
CAGCGCGCGTGCCGCTGTATCCAGGAGCATGTTACGGGAACTCATCGCCAGCCCGTCGGGTTCACGCAGCGTAGCGCAGGGAACGATCTCCGTATCCAGGAAAAATGCCGCGCACATGTCACGAATCAGAAGATATTGCTGATAGTCCTTTTCGCCAAAATAGGCTCGCGTTGCACGCACCAGATTCAGAAGCTTCATCACGACCGTCAGCACGCCGGCGAAATGCCCCGGACGATGCGCGCCGCACAGGGTTCGACTGAAGGTCATCTCATCGAGCCGATAGCGATACCCATCCGCATAGAGCGCTTCATAGCGCGGCAGAAGCACCGCATCGACCCCAAGGCTCTCCGCCAGCGCAAGATCCTGCTCCAGCGTACGGGGATAGCGCGCCAGGTCTCCAGCGTCATTGAACTGAGTAGGATTCACATAAATCGACAGCACGGTGTATTCGCTCTCGGCGACGCTGCGCGCGAGAAGTGATGCGTGTCCCGCGTGCAGTGCACCCATGGTCGGGACAAAGCCGATACGGGTCATACCGAGTACGGCCCGCGCGGCGCGCCAGTCATCGAGGCTCTCGAAGCATCTCACGCGTAACTCTCCTCGCGGGAGGGAAACTCGCCGCTCACGACATCCGCATGGAACCGGTTCACGGCATCGCACACCACACTGTGGCCTTTCGCGTAGTGCCGCAGAAACCGCGGCTTGAATGCCGGATTGGTGCCGAGAAGATCCTGCAGGACGAGGACCTGACCATCCGTAGCGGGACCCGCACCGATGCCGATGACGAGGCTTCTGACCGCGCGCGACACGCATTCGGCTACGCGTGAAGGAACACATTCCAGCACGATCGCGAAACAGCCAGCGTCCGCAAGTCGCTGCGCGGACTCAATCAGCGCTCGCGCTTCCTCTGCTTGACGTGCCTGCACACGGTGCCCGCCCAGTCCAAGTACCGATTGGGGCGTGAGACCCAGGTGCCCCATGACCGGCACCCCTGATTCGACGACGTGCGCGATGAGATCGAGCTGACCCTTTTCTCCCTCGATCTTTATCGCGTCGGCACCCGCCTGCACCAACGCCTGTACACCATCCATGGCTGCCGTCAGCCCCTTGCGTACGGATAGAAACGGCATGTCGGTCACAACGAATTTGTGTGGCGCGCCGCGCACCACGGCGCGCGTGTGCAGCGCCATCAGATCAATGTCGGCGTGCACCGTTGAAGGATACCCGTGCATGACCATCGCAAGACTGTCGCCTACGAGAAGGCAGTCGACATCGGTCTGGTCGAGCAGTGTCGCCGACCAGTAGTCGTAGCAGGTCACCATGGAAAGTCGCTCACCGCTGCCCTTGCGGGCGAGAAAGTCGGGTGCCGTCAAACGCTTCATGTGCTTCTCCCTGTCAGGATCTTTGATGCGGTCCGGACAGGGTCAGCGCGACGGGAACTGCGGGGATGGCTACCCAAACGCCTTCTCCAGGCATCGGGTTACCTGCAGGTACCTGTCCACTTGGGGATCAGGTCCGGGCGAGCCTCGGTCCAAACCGAATCAACCATACGGTCTGGCTCCTTAGATACCAGCCGCGTGCGGACGGTAGCGAACCCACCGAAACCTGTCCAGCACCGGTACCCACTACCTGATCTGCGTTCCAAATCGACTCTACCGAATTGGCATCCCCGCCACTGGCTGAGATAGTCTCGGTTACGCGCCTGCAACTGGCAGGTCGAAAGGGGGAGCCTTGAGCGAGCTGGCACGTCGTACCATTTATACGCACGGGGCGCTGGGCATGCCCCTCGCGATCATCGGTTATCCACTCTCGATCTGGATCCCCGCGCACTACGCCGGTGGGCTCGGTCTGTCGCTCGCCGCCGTAGGCACCATCCTGATGCTGGCGCGCTTCACGGATGTGATCACGGATCCCATCGTCGGTGAACTCTCGGATCGCACACACACCCGCTTCGGGCGTCGCAAACCCTGGATTCTGCTTGGCACGCCGATCATGGCGTTCAGCGTCTGGCAGCTCTTTGTGCCGGCAGAGGGCGTCGGCCTGGGTTACTTCCTGCTCTGGCTGACGCTGTTCTTTCTCGGCAGCACCCTGGTGGGACTACCGCACCGGGCTTGGGGCGCGGAATTGTCGGTCGATTATCACCAGCGCAGTCGGGTCACAGCCGCGCGCGAGTTCTACATCCTGGTGGGTCTCATGATCGCGGCCTCAGTGCCGATGATCGTTGAAATTCAGGCCGATGGCGGCGTGGGCGTCGGCGCTGTGGCAACACAACTCTGGTCCGATGCGACCGGCGCGTTCACCGGCGCCATCATGGAGCGGGAAACAGTCGATCGCGCCACGCTCACCGGTCCGGTGCTCGCGGGACTTGCGGGGGTTGTCATCACCCTGCTGCCGCTTGCCGCTTTGCTGGTGCTTTTCTTTGTCGCAGAGCCCGCACCGGTGCGTCGGCGACAGCTTCCGCTACGGGACGGCTTGCGCCTGGTGTTACGCAATGGGCCAATGAAGCGTGTGCTCGTGATCGCGCTGCTGGTGCACTTCGGGGAATCATTCCGGAACGCGGTATCGCTCTTTTTTATGCGCGATCTCATCGGGATACCCACGATTGGTGCGGCGTACTTCTTTTATTTCATCGCGGCGTTGGGGGCTGTTCCATTCTGGCTCTGGCTGGGGCGGCGCGTAGGCAAGCACCGCGCATTCATGTGCACGCTGATCGTGGTCGCCGGCGTCAGCGCCGCCAACCTGTTCCTGGGTTACGGTGACTATCTGCCGTTCTTCCTGCTCTTCATTGTGAAAGGCTTCTGCTTCGGCGGTCTGCAATTTCTGCCGGTCGCGATGCTGGCGGACGTGGTCGATGTGGATACGGCCCGTTCGGGCGAGCAGCGGGCAGGCAGTTATTTCGCGATTCTCGGGTTCAGTGAAAAGCTCGCGATTGCGATCGGCACCGGCGCTTCCCTCAACATTGTCGGTTTGCTCGGTTTTGACCCGTCCGGCGGGGTGGATGCCAGCACGGACGCAGGTGTCACCTCTCTGCGCCTGGTCTACTGCCTGGGCCCGATCGTGTTCTATGCCCTTGCGCTGAAGCTGATCTGGTCCTATCCGCTCACACCCGAGCGTCACGCGCGGCTAAGGGAACGCCTCGCGCGCCGCATGGACCTGCTCGAGAAACGCTCGCGCGTCGCTGGCTGATCGGTCGGGCAGTTCCTCCATGGGGATATGGCCGGCGTCGGGGTAGACCACCAGGCGGGCGTTCGGCAGTACCTCGGCAAAGCGCTCCCCGACCGCCACGGGAATGAGGGCGTCATGCTCGCCCCACATCACAAGGGCGGGCTGCGTCAGCGCCGCAAGGTCAGGCTCCGGCGCATCGGCCGCGCGTCTGAAACCCTCGAAGCGGGCGAGCGTTGCCGCACGCGAACCCGATCGCATCGCAAGATCGTAATAGCGCTGCACCATCGCATCATCCACCGTTGCCGGATCGAAGAACGATGCTCTTAAACCCTGTTTTATCAGCGGCTTGGGATCGATATTGCGGGCAATACCGCGAAACCACGATTGCCCAAGCAGGCGAAACGCGACGGGGGAACCCTCGCCGCGTGGCGGGCCTTTCTGCTCGCGCCAGGACCAAAGCCCTACCGCATCGACGAGCAGCATGCCCTGCACCCGCGCGGGATGTTCAAGGGCGTAGTGCCACGTCACACCCCCGCCCATGGAGTTACCGCCCAGAACGAAGGTCTGAATGCCCAGGTGGTCTACCACGGCATCCACCGTGTCGATAAACGCAGCCATGGAATAGTTGTCGTCGGGCACGCGTCCCGTGAGCCCATGCCCCGGCAGATCGAGCGTGACCACGCGCCAATCGTCACCCAAACGGGTCACCCACGGTTCCCAGGTGTGCAACGAGGCATTGGACCCGTGGAGCAACACGACCACCGGCGCTTCATGATTGCCCTCGTCACGGTAATGCACCCGCGCGCCATTCGGCAGCGACAGGAACTGAGACGCAGGGCTCACGTAACGGGCATCGACCTCCGCAGCAGGCAGATCGCCTTCGAACAGCCAGATGCCACCCAAGAGAACGGCGCCCAGAATAGTCACCAGCACGATCTTTCCCCGCTTGCCAAGCTTCATGGAAGGCAGTCCTCCGCAGGCTCCCCTTACGCGTTTTTAAGTTGCGGCACGCGTCGTGAATCGCGTGTCGTCGCCTTGCGCCGGCACAACCCGGCGATCTGATGTCACGGATCTGTCATGTTGCCCGGCTACCGTGCCCCGATGAAACACCTACTCCTGGTCCTCGCGACCGCGCTGACGCTCTCCCCCTGCGGACTCAGGGCACAGCAACCCGCCGATCCGGCAAACCTCCCCGGACCTGAGCTGCGGGCGCAAGAAACACGTGAGCGGCAGAATCTCTGCCTGGGCGGATGGGACGATCGCAAGCTGATCGTCGCGGAATCACGAATCGAGAACCCTTTTCGCGAAACGTCCCGCCTGGGGTGTGAGACGGAGGGGGGTACAGCCGTAGAAATGCCAGACCTGCCGGCACCGCAATCGAATCCGCCTCGCATCGCCTGACACGCGGTCAGGGATGCGAGGTCTTCAAGACCGGTTCAGCCCATGCGCGCCATGACCGGGCCAAAGAGCTCCTCATCAGAGAGCAGTTCCTTGGTCTTCACCAGCGGCTTGGAAACCCAGGTTTCATTGATGAGATCGCGCCAGGTGATGTTGTTGTTGGTGCCGTTACCACCCCAGGAACCGCAACCCAGCGAGAACGTCTGACGCATACCGTTCCAGAGGTTGCCGCTGTTCGAGGCCGCCTGCGGCTGGTTCACCATCACGCGCGAGGTGCGGGTCGCATTCGCGAGCTTCATGATGTTTTCGTCACTGTTCGAATAGATGCCGCAGGAGTGCCCTTGCCCCTGATAGGCCTGAATACCGTTGGTATGCCGAATTGCATCATCGATATCGCGCACGCGGTAGAGCGTCATCACCACGGACAGCTTCTCGCCCGAGAACGGGAATTCCGGGCCCCAGCCTGATTCGGGCACGATGAAGAAGCGCTTGCCTTCCGGCAGCTCAATGCCGGCCATGCCAGCGATCTTCTCTGCGGGCTGGGCAACGATCGCCGTATTGAGGTGCCCGTCGTGCCATAGCGTGTGCTCGAGCTTCTGCTTTTCCTCCGCAGAGACCAGATACCCGCCCTGTTGCAGCAGCTTTTCCAGCATCGGCTCGTAAATGGCGTCGACGAGAAGAACCGAATTGTCAGACGAGCAGGACGCCGCCAGATCGAGCGTCTTCGAAATGCGGATCTTTTCCGCCGCGTCATCCAGATTGGCGGTCTCGTCGACGGTGATCACCGCGTTACCGACACCCACACCCAGCGCAGGCGTGCCGCTCGAATAGGCGGCCTTCACCATCGCGCCGCCGCCCGT
>DMUF01000239.1:22889-23639 GCA_003476445.1 Gammaproteobacteria bacterium
ATCCGCTGGGGCGCCAAACTTCACCAGCGCATCGCGCATCAGATCGCAGATCATCTTATTCGTGCGCTTCGCACGGGGATGGGGTGCGAGCACGATGGAATTACGTCCCTTAACGGCAGAGATCGCCTTGATGACCGGCGTCGCCTCGGGGTTGGTCGATGGGCATAGCGCACCAATAACGCCCATGGGCTTTGCGATCTTGACGATGTTGCGCTCCGGAAGCTCCTCGATGATGCCGACCGACTTGTCGTCGATGATGTCCATCAGGGTGGCGCGGGTCTTGCGCTGGATCTTCAGGAACTTGCCGTCGTAGTTGCCAAGCTGGGTCTCGTCGACGGTGAATTGTGCAATCTCTTCGGCAACGCCGGGACGTGCTACCGCCCAGACCATGGCGCGGATCAGAAGATCGACCTGCTCCTGGGTGTAGTTCTCGATCTGCGCCTGCGCGGCACGGGACCGGGCGATAAGTTTGGCCACTTCCTCCGCAGCGGAAAGCGGAGCGGACGGAGCGATCTGTGCTGACATGACGATGTTTCCTCACCCTGCGTTGCTATGCCTGGAGGCAGGCCGCATGCTGACCGGGGCCCGCTCCAAGCGCCAACTATAACGCCTCCCCCGCGCCCCCGCAGCACCAACCCAGTCACGCGGAACTTCGGCAAACCGAGAGGATGAATTAATATCCCCACTCTTGGATACCACATGACCGGATGCCGATGGATAACCAACTGACCGAAGACCAGCGCGCCATTC
>DMUF01000232.1 GCA_003476445.1 Gammaproteobacteria bacterium
GGTCGAACGTTGGTACTGCGGCAGGTGGGGCACTTTCTGGCACCGGACAGCCACCCCTCGCGTGTTTCGGGGACAGCACGGAGTTGCTCTGAACCGCTCGCCGAAGCTGCCGCGATGCCGGCAGCATTCGATGATCTGGTGCGCGCATCCTGCCAGCGCGCTTCAGATCTGGTTGTGTGACGGGTGTCCAACGATTTGTCTCCGTTCGTCGCGAAGAGAGTTTCTGTCAGCGAATTGGCGGACATTAGATCGAAACGGGCGGCGTGGAGTCCACGTGCCAATGCCCGGAGTTGTCATCAGAACGTAAACACTCGACCCCGATTCTTCGCGCGACTCAGAGAACGCTGATCGCAGGGTTGACCGGACTCCGTTCCCGACCTGTAATCACGCGAACGCAACAGGAATACCGCGACATGATCCAATTTCACGATCCCCGGGCCGCAACGGATATCACGTGTCTGCCCTACACGCTTGGCATCGACCTGGAATCCCAATCTGAGATCACCGTGGGTTTCCTGGCCAACGGTTTTCCCGATTCAGATGTGTTTCTGGTCGCAGTTGCCGAAGCGCTCGCAGCCCATACGGGTATCAAGGCGAAGCATTGGAATAAGGGCAATGCGTCGGTTCCTGCGAGCCCCGCCATGCTCGAGGAAATCAGAGGCAGCTGTCAGGCGGTCATTGCCGCCTACGGGCACTGAGGCTCCTGCACTACCGGCACCGTGCGTGACGGCGTTGCAGTTGCTTCCCTCGGAATTCCTGCCGTATCTCTGGTCACCGAAAAGTTCTGGCCGCAAGGGGATTTTGTTGCCGCATCCATCGGCATGCCTGACCTTCCGCGGGTGCAGCTGCCCCACCCCACGGGCGGCACGGGCGCCGCAGAAATGCGACGCATCGCGGCTGACATCGTGCCATCAGTGATAGCGGCACTGCGGGGAGCAGCATGAGCGAACTACTCTCTGCCGCGGATGAGGCAGACGCGCTGGAGCGCCTGCACGCGCTCGAATGTACCGACGGACTACCGGTCGTGATCCCGACACCCGAGCGCGTTGCGCGACTTGTGCTCGCGAGTGGCCAGGACGGTGACATGGTACTTGGGACAATGGGGCCTGCCGGTGGTGTTGCGACCGTGGAAAAGGTAGCCACCGCTGCAGTGATGGCGGGCTGCCTTCCCGATCACATGCCCGTGGTGATCGCCGCCATCCAGGCGCTCATTGATCCGGCATTTGATCTGACCGAGATGCAGTCCACCACCCACTGCACTGCGCCGCTTGTTATCGTGAACGGGCCCGCGCGGGAAGCCTGCGGCGGTATCGCCAGCGGATTCGGCGCGCTGGGGCCGGGCCATCGCGCGAACGCGAGTATCGGGCGCGCGCTCAGACTTGCCATGATCAATATCGGCGGCGCACGCCCCGGTGCATCGGACATGGCACTGCTCGGACACCCGGGCAAATTCTCCTCCTGCCTGGCAGAGGACGAGGAGAGCAGCCCCTTTGCTCCCTTGCACAGCGCACTCGGCTTCGCACCGGAGCAGAGCACCGTCACGGTGATTGGAACCGAGGCTCCGCATTCCGTGCTCTTCAGCCCCACCGGAGACGCGCCGACCGACGCAGAGCGTCTTGCCGAGCTGCTCGCCATCGGTCTCGCGAATCTGGCCACCAACAATGCGCAACTGCGCAACGGACAAGCGGTGGTCATCCTGAATCCGGAGCACGCGGCGGTGTTCGGCAAAGCCGCCATGGACCGCGACGCCGTTCAACGCGCCATCCATGCCCACTGCAGGAATTCGGCCGATGACCTGCGGCGATTGGCGGGGGGCTTTGCACCGCCCGCGTCTGTGACCGGTCAGGTCGCGGCCTTCCGCGCACACACCGATATCCTGCTGCTGGTGGCAGGCGGTACCGGGCTTTACTCGATGGTCTTTCCGACCTGGTGCGCCGGGCCTCACGTGAATCGATACGTGACGAAAGAAATCATGATCGACGTCTTCTGCGAGATCACGCTGCCCGGGGCGTAATCAGAGACGTCAGGGAACCCCGTCGGGCAGCTGCTCAAGAATCCGTTGCACGAGTTCCTCCGGCGGGCGTTCGATACCTAACCGCAAGCCATCGTTCGGCGGCTCGAGCGCTGCAAACTGGCTTTTGAGCAGCTGCGCCGGCATGAAGGCATGCTGACGAGCCGACAAACGTGCGGCAATGAGCTCAGGCGTTCCCTCGAGGTACACGGAAATAATCCTGCGCTGGTCGATGCCCAGTATTTCGCGATAGCAAGCTTTCAAGGCGGAACAAGCGAGCACCAGGGTTGTGCCGCGTTCCAGCGTTTGATCAATATGCGCACGTAGCGCGTGCAGCCAGGGCTCGCGGTCCCGGTCTGTGAGGGCAATACCCGAGCGCATGCGTTCGATATTCGTTGGGGGATGAAAATCATCCGCATCAGCGAACTCGGCGCAGAGCCGCGCCGCAAGCGCCGCGCCCACCGTCGTCTTGCCGCTGCCGCTGACGCCGCAGACGACGATCGCGCGCGCCGTTCTAATCGCCCGCGCCATGCAGCCACGCGTGATGGAAAGCCCCGTCCCGATCGCGCCGTTCAAAACCATGCGCACCGAACGCATCGCGCTGCGCCTGGATGAGCGCTGTGCCAAGTCTGGGCGCGGTGGCGGAGTCCAGCCAGGCAACCGCCGCGGCCAGCGCCGGCACGCCAACGCCTGCGCGGAGATTGGTGACCACGACGCTGCGAAGCGCTGGCAGAGCGTCTGCCGTCTGCGCACCCAGTGCGATTTCGACAAGCCTCACGGCACCAGGGTGGTCCTCGCTCAATTCTTCAAAGGCACGCAGAAGATCAGCGCGGATAATGCACCCGCCCTGCCAGGTACGCGCGAGATCCGCAGGATCGATGGTCCAACCCCAGGCGGCGCGCGCCGCAGCGATCAGCTCAAAGCCCTGCGCGAAGCTGATCGCGCTTGCCCCGACGAGCGCGCGTTCGAGCATGTCGTCGGAGCAGTCCGCCGCACTGCGGGATTCAACGCGCGCCAGATCTTCGCTCGCCACACCACGCTCCTGAAGCAGAGAGGTATTGCCAAATGCGGACACGGGTAGATCTGGCTCGGGCGGACGCCGGAATGGGGAAGCGGAGATCATGCGCTCGGTAAGCGCCGCCGCGAGCAGCGGCATGGGCACCGCAAGCTCGAGAGCCGCTTCCATGGCCCAGCGCCCGGTGCCCTTCTGGCCCGCGCGATCACGCACCTGATCAAGCAGATGCCCGCGACCCAGATCATCGTTCACGCCAAGAATATCGCGCGTAATGCTGACCAGATAACCAGCGCCGGGGCCCGCCGCCCATCGGGCAAAGAGTGCCCGCTGCGTCTCGCGATCGCGTCCGAGGGTATCCTGCAGCGTGCGCCAGATATCGGCAATCACCTGCATCAGCGCGTACTCAATACCGTTGTGCACGGTCTTCACGAAGTGGCCCGCCGGCGCGGGTCCGACATGCGACACGCACGGCCGCCCGCGCACGCGCGCTGCGAGCGCATCGAACACCGGGCGGCAGCGCTCGAACTCATCCGGGGTCGCGCCAATCATGAGCGCAGCGCCGTGACGCGCACCCGACTCACCACCGGAGATGCCCGCGCCGATGAATCCAATGCCCGCGGACCGAAGCGCATCTGCGCGACGCGCTGTATCACGGAAATGGGCATTCCCTCCGTCGATGATCACATCACCGGGAAGAAGGTGCGGCTGCAAATCGGCGATGACCCGATCAACCGCAGACCCGGCCGTGACCATGATCAGCACCACGCGGGGCGCCGACAGTTCGCGCGCGAGCGCCGCCGCGTCACTCACCGTTCGTTCGAACCCGTGCCGGCGCGCGAATCGGGCGCGCTCCGGTTCGTCGTAACTGCACGCAACCAGCGCAAATTCCTGCTCAAGGAGGCGCTCTGCCAGCGCCCCGCCCATGGTGCCAAGACCGACAAGACCGAGCGCGAAGCGCGGCGCACTCAACGGGATTGACTCATCAGGAAGATGCCGCCCGACGCCAGGGATCGAGATTCCAGGTCGGCCAGCGCATCTCGGTCAAGGCCAGCGTGCGGGGTGTCCAGAATGGATCTCCCGGCAGCGGAATGCCCAGCACGGCGAGTTGCTCCGGGGTGCCGTGAGAAAGAATCGGCCCCCAGTCGCGCTCCGCCGAAAACTGCCAGACATGGAACCCGATCTGATCATTGCCCCGGGCTTTGTAACCCACCGTCATCGTGTAGCGATGACCGCCCGGCGCAGTCAGATTGGTGCCGCGATGGAAGGTATCGATACCGTGCGCGACCAACGTCCCCGCAGGCGCGGCCGCGGAACGCTCGCGGGCCTTGAGCGCCGCCTGCTCCGCCGCGGAGTTGGCATAAACCGCGCCAGCACCCAGGATCGCATCGGTCTCCGGTTTCGGTACGTAATGCAGCGCCCCATGCGCGTCGGTGACGTCGGTGAAATAGAGGATGAAATCGATGGTTCGCAGGCTTGGCACATCTGCAGGCACCGACAGCGTGTGATTCGAAAAGTCGCAGTGAAACGGCTGATCGAAATCGGCTTCGCCGGTAAATTTCGCCCAGGTATGCGCCTGATAAAGATGCACGTCCTGAACACCGAGCGCCGCGCAGGCGAACGCAATGAGCGCGGGGTGCATGGGCAACAAGTTCATCGCCACCGAGCCGCCAAACGGCAGCGTGTCGATATGCATGAACTGATGGCGGTCGAATCGCCCAAGCTGACCCGGGTCCTTGCGATCGAGTGCCGTGCCCAGAGCAGGACGACGCCCACCGTAAAGACGCTCGTAGTCAGCGTTTATCGCCTCGATCTCGCTTGCTGCGAAGAAGCCCGGCACGATGGCAAAGCCTTCTTCGCGCCAGGACCGGATATGCGATTCGTCGAACCGCGCACGGGAATCCGCAGCCTGCATGTCACGACTCCTCTTCAGCGCGCCACAACCAGCGCAGGCTATCGGCGAAGATCGCGCCCCCGTGAGCCAGGTTGTGACCGCCAGTACCATAGTCAAAGCGCATATCGTAACCCGCCCAGGCGAGCGACTGTGCCATGGTCTGATTCGCCAGCGCCCAATTGCCAAACGGGGTGTCGGCATCATTGGCACCGCTCTGCAGCAGCACGCGAATCGGCTTGCGCGGCGTGCGTCGAACCAGAGACGGGAAATGATGCCCACCCCAGATATCGGTAAAGGAGCCGCAATGACTGAGCACCCGGCTCGCCTGCGCCGGGTGGAACCAGGCTGCTGCAAACGCCGCAATGCCGCCGCTGCTCAAACCGCAGGTCAGTCGATCCTGCGGCCGCGCGCTCAGCCGACGATCCACCACACCCTCGACCAGCGGAAGGATTTCTCCGAACAGAAACTCACCGTAGCGTGGCGTGACCTGATCGTATTCCAGACTGCGCTGAGCGGCGCGCGCATCATAAGACGCGATCGGCGCAGACACGGGGCCCTTGGGGTCACCTGGCATGATGAATACCGCGGCCGTAGGCGCAAATCCATCGCCGTCGTGCAGTGAATCAAGGACCTGTGCCGCCCGTACCGGACCGGTACGCGAGAGATACCACGCACCATCATTGCAAAACAGAAGACGCAACGGGGCGGTCGAGGCATCGAGCGCCGGTCGCGGCGGTACATAAACCCAGAGCGTGCGCGGCGCACCGGGGTAGACCCGGGACTCATCCCAGTCAGCGATCTTGTGAACGGTGCCCTGTGGCACATCCGCTGCAGGGAAAGCTTCCGGACAGGGATGATAGGCAACGTCCCAGGCGGGGTTGTTGCTGACGCCGTTGCGGTGCCCGTTCACCACCTCCGGCAAGGGGAGATGGAGCCCGAGGCGT
>DMUF01000016.1:0-1838 GCA_003476445.1 Gammaproteobacteria bacterium
GCGGCGATGGCGGCCGCCACGGAGTCGCTCACCTCCGCCGCCTCCAGCGCAGCGCAGCGCGCCAGCATCGGTTCATAATAGGCCGTCCAAGCCGCGTCCGAGAGCGGCCGGGCAGCGAGCACCCGCCAACCGACGGCGGCGATCTCGGCGCGCGTGGTCGCTTCCGTTCCGATGTCGCCCGGCTCCGACTCCCAGAAGGCCAGCGCTGCTTTGGACGGCGCATCGGTGAACAGGCAGGGATGGCTGAACGCCACCGCGCCTTGGTCGGTCAACGCGCCACGCCAGGCGTTCAGCGCTCGCGCCACGCCAAGGAAATAGACCGCCCCGGCGGACCAGATCAGATCATAGGGGCCCCTGAGGCGCTCCATGCTTTCTGCGGTAATCCGCACAGACGGCTCACCAGGGAATTTTCTCCGTGCCGCCTCGACGAAGTGCGGCACCGTTTCAAACCCGTCAATCCGTCCCTGCGGTACGAGTTGACGAAGCGCCGCAAGATCGCCGCCAGGACCGCAGCCGGCGTCGCACACATGGCCCTGCGGCGAGATCCCGATTAGTCCCCCTACCCATGCGACATCCTCAGCCTGCCCCGGCCCCTCCCGGGGCAGGTCGCTATGAACTGCAAAAAAAGCCTCCCAGTCCATTCCTGGCTCCTCGTGGTGTATTAATCGATAGCGTAGCGGCGGTCTGCGAGCGAGCTCCGGGACCGCACATATCGACCCGCCGCATAGCGGCGTTATGACGCAATTTGTGGCCAGCACTGGCGCTACGCTAGGTGATATGCCGACATTGGCGCCCCCGGCGCGATTCGAACGCGCGACCCCTGGCTTCGGAGAATGGCAAAGTTGCGGCCGAAGGGATCGTTCAACCACAGGTCCCCGCCCCACTTTTCCAGCGAGAACGGGGGTTGGCGATCACGCAGTCGAATGTGGCCAGTCGGTGGACCTCAAAGAAGCCCAGCGAATAGAGAAAATAAGGGGTCTTTCCCCGTGTTGCCAGAGGTTATGGCAGGAGTTGGTGTAGCGGGCGGAGCTGGGGCCAGCTGATTCTCATCTATGGGGATGGCTCGCAGATCGCACGGCGGCAGTAGTGGTTGTCGTCCGGGTGTCGGGGTGAGCGGGGAAGCCGAGAAATGGTACGCGCAACCAGGATGGTCGCCTCGGATTTATTGGCGTTTGCAAACAGGTCGGGATAGGTTGGGGAACTGAAGATGATCATCGTATTGCGCGGAATGTTGCTTGCGTTGCTGGCGGTGGTGCACGCGTGCGCATCCGCGGAGGAGTCCGCGGGCGCCGCGTGGGGCCGATCGACCTCAAGTCCGTGGTCGTCGCCCCGGGCACCAAGCAGAAGGGGCGCTTCCATGAGCGGGCCACGTTCGAAGGCTCGTTTCTAAATTCCGCGCTCTGGGCTGCGCGCGGCGCAGCCCCGGGGCCGACGCTCTGTGTTGTTGCTGCCATCCACGGCGACGAGATCAACAGCTTCGAGATCGCACGGCGAAGCTTCCACCGCATTGACCCTGCGCTGCTGAAGGGAACGATGATCGTCGTGCCGGAAGCGAACGCCGCCGGGTTCAGGAACCGGAATCGCTACATGATGGATCGTCGCGATCTCAATCGCGCGTTCCCGGGGTCGCGGAGAGGGAGTGACACGTCGCTAGTGGCGAGCATCCTGTTCGAGCGGGTCATCCGGAACTGCAACTATCTGGTGGATCTGCACACAGGCTCGAACTTCCGCAGCAACATCGCCCAGATCCGCGTCGACATGAAAAACGCGCAGGCCCTCGCGTTGGCCGAGAACTTCGGCGTTGGGGTGATCATCGGCGGTGCGGGTCCGCGCGGCAG
>DMUF01000016.1:2142-5001 GCA_003476445.1 Gammaproteobacteria bacterium
CCGCGCGGCAGTCGAGGCCGGCGTGCCTGCGATCATCTACGAGGCGGGTCCCCCCTATGTGTTCCTCGAACGCGAGATCGAACTCGGCATGCAGGGCGTCCTCAACGTGATGGATTACCTCGGCATGTACGAGTCTGGCGTCCCGCGCGCCCGCCCGAAAAAACTGCTCAGCTCGAGTTGGGTCCGCGTGCCCCCGGGGCAGGGCGGAGTATTCCTGACCGAGGTCACGCTCGGCGATGCGGTGAAAGAGGGCCAGCTTCTCGGCACCGTTGCGGATCCGGTCACAGACGAGGTGCACGAGATTCGCGCGAGCCGCTCGGGGGTGGTCATCGGCGCGGCTCTGCCGCAGGTGGTGCTTTCCGGCTACGGCGTCTTCCACGTTGGTGAGATCAAGTAGGTGCGCGAGGTCATCCCATGCGCCTGATCCGTCGCCCTCTGCCTCGTACCCTCACGGCCTCTGCGGCCAGCGTTTCGATCGCACTGGTGCTGGCGTCGGGTCCAGCCTGTGCCCAGACGGCCCTGCCGTCGAAAAGCCAGACGGTCTCGAGCGGTACCTTTTCGACCGATGGCACCGGTGTGCAACGCATCAGTTGGCTCCAGGGCGGGTATTCCCTGATCTCGGCGGGCGCATTCAACGAGGGGCAGTCGGGCGCTGACCTCACGCTGGACGTCAGCGGCGGCACCTTCACGGTGTCCATCGGCACCCCCACCAATAGTGTCGACATCCCGACCCTGTCGAACGGGGGGCCAGGCACGCCGTGGGCGAGCGCCCTGCTGGCAGCGTCCAGGGGGTCCGATCGCGAGTACTACAGCTTCGAAAGCAATGTCGGTGATGCCGTTATAGACGGTGGCTACGGTGGTGCGGTGAATCTCACCGTGAGCCCAGCGGACGCCGCGCAGCCGGTCGAGAGCGAATAGGGAAAATAAGAGGTCTTTTCCCGTGTTGCCAGAGGTATGGCAGGAGTTGGTGTAGGGGGCGGCGCTGGGTCCAGCTGATTCTCATCTATGGGGATGGCTTGGAGATCGCACGGCGGTAGTAGCGGTTGTCGTACGGGTGTCGGGGTGAACGGGGCCGCCGAGAAATGGTACGCGCAACCAGGATGGTCGCCTCGGATTTATTGGCGTTTGGCAAACAGGTCGGGATAGGTTGTATTGGAAGGTGCGTGTCGTGGCGGTAGCCTTGGTGGGGCACGCTTTTGAACGTGGTCGAGGATCTTGCGGATCAGGTCCGGATCGGTGATATCCGCTATGACCCGCAGCTGTCCGCCGCAGCGCGGGCAGCGGGTGATGTCTATGTCGAAGACGCGCTTCAATCGCTGCGCCCAGGGCAGGGGCGCGGTGGGCGGATCGATGCCGTCGCCGCGTGAATCCGTTGAGGGGCACGGCTGGGTTGCCGGCGGAGAGGCCGTATCTTTGAGCTTCCTACACCGGCGAGCGCTTGGCGATCGAGGCGGACCGCGCCGCGCTCGACCGAATCAACACCTACGCTACGCTGCCGGAGTACTACATCGACCGGCCCTTCACGTGTCGCTGCTGCGGTAAGCGCGAGATCTGGCGTGCCCGGGTAAGGAGAGCTGATGACCGTTCCACCGAAGTACGCCGTGCCTGAATTCGAGCGCCGCTGGCTGGTGGCGAACATGTCGTCGGTGCCGGGTCCGCTTGGGGACGCCCGGCTGATCGAGGACCGGTACATTGCTGGAACCCGCCTGAGGCTGCGCAGGGTGACGGATGCGCAGGGCGGCGTCACGACGAAACTCGGCAAGAAGTATCCCGCCGAAGCGGGCGGATTCGAGTGGATCGTCAACGTGTACTTGGACGCTGCGGAGTACGCGCTCCTGGTCGGCCTGCCTGCCCGTCGGTCGCTCAAGCGGCGATATTCAATGGAGAGCGGCTCCCTGGATGTGTACGTGCAGCCGCAAGCCGACCTGTGGATCTTCGAAGCGGAGCGTGCGACCGAGGCGCAGATCAGGGCGTATCAGCCACCTCAATTCGTAGGGCGGGAAATCACCGGCGATCCTCACCTCACCGGTTTCGCCATCGCGTCGAGCGGCAGCCCGGCCGCATTGCTTCAGCGCGATTCGTAAACGCTGGACCTATGCGCGACCTTGACCACCATGACGACCACTCTGTCGTCGTGAATTTCGTAGACGATGCGGTACGCGCCCTGGCGGATGCGGTAGCGGTTTTGTCCTGACAGCTTCACACAGCCGTCGCCGCGCGGGTCGCTGGCGAGCGTATCGATGCGGCTCAGGATGCGTCGCACGTCCGCGTTAGGGATGCCGCGCAGATCCTTCGTCACGGATTGCCTGAAAGTGACGGTCCAGACCCTAGAGCTTGCCATGCGCCTTCAGGTCTTCCAGCAGTGCTTCGTAGCTGATCTCCGGTTCGGCGGCGCGCAACTCGAATGCGGCGAGATCTTCCTGATCCTCACGCATCATCAATCGGACGGCCTCATCCACCAATTCCGACACCGAAACGTGGGCGCTCGCGGCGCGGATCCTCAACGCCTGGTGGATGTTCGGGTCGAAGTAGATCGTGGATCGTTTGGACAGGTTGCCCATGGTTGCTCCTTGGACGAGATGGGGCGCACCATAGCGCTACAACGCTAAAGCGTCAAAACGTTTTGACGACACCGTCCGCAAGGCCAAGCGCGCGGCAGTCGCCTGACTTATGGCACTCATCATGGAGAAGCACAGAGATAGCCGGGATAAGGCAGACTCGCCCTGGCCGATGGTTATGGCATCCCCGCCGTGACAGTGTGGCTGCAGAGATTGCGCACTGCTGGTGCCACGATTGCAGAGATCTGCCGGTAACCCTCTCGATGCATTACGAGTCACTTCCGCTCATACCCATGCTCAT
>DMUF01000016.1:5290-6061 GCA_003476445.1 Gammaproteobacteria bacterium
TGTGCCCCAGACTTACTGCCCGCTCCGCTGGGCTCGCGCAGTTTCAATGGCTTCATTCTTTATCCCACGTAATAGCAATCCAGCTGGATCATGCAACGCCCCGAATATCGAATGCCCCGGTCATGAAGCAGATTCAGTATGACTGGGGTAGGTCAGGTCGCATGGTTCAACCACTACCGATTGCTTGAGCCGATCGGATACATAAACCTGAAGGATCAAGCATCGGCCGATCGTCAGACAGCCAATCCGTTTGAATCTAGCTCAAATTGGGCAGGGCGTGAGCGCTGCGCGCCGAGGGAGGACCACTTACCCACCACCGCTCACCAAGGATGCAGTTGGCAGATGCCTGGGGAGGAGGTAACCGTTTGAATTTATTGGCGCACCCGGCGCGATTCGAACGCGCGACCCCTGGCTTCGGAGGCCAGTACTCTATCCAACTGAGCTACGGGTGCCTGAATGTCTGAGACGTGGTCATGGTGACCTGTCCTGCCCCTTCCCGGGGGCAGCGATTCTAAGTCGATGAACGGCGGCAAGTCATCCTGTCGCGGGGCGACCGGTGCGGCTCGCGACGTCGGCCTCTGGGGACAGTTCCGTATCGCCCTCGGCGCGTTCCAGCTCGCGGTCGAGCGCGCGGGAGGTCGCAAGCGTTGAACCCGACCGGCCTGCAATCATGCGATAAGCCACCGGGATTACGATCAACGTAAAGGCTGCAGCTGCAAGCACCCCTGCGAACACCACGATCCCGATTACGGCGCGCGTCTCGGCACCGGG
>DMUF01000016.1:6393-7163 GCA_003476445.1 Gammaproteobacteria bacterium
ACGATCGGCCGCAAGCGGACCTCGCATGCGGTGATCAGCGCGTCCATGAGCGGCTGCCCTTCATCCCGCAACTGATTCGCAAATTCCACGATCAGAATTCCGTTCTTTGCCGCCAGACCGACCAGCATGACCAGACCGATCTGGCTGTAAATGTTGATGGAGTTGCCGGTGATCCAGAGACCGAACAGCCCGCCGGCGATGGCGAGCGGCACCGTCAGCATGATGATGAGGGGATGCCGATAGCTTTCGAACTGCGCGGCAAGCGCGAGGAACACGACCACGGCCCCGAGACCCATGACGAACGCCATGGAATTACTCGACTGGGCGAGATCGCGTGACTGGCCTTTATAGTCGACGACGACCCCGTCGGGAAGCTTGTCGTCAACCAGGCTCTGCATGTGCGCGATCGCGTCACGGAGCGCAAACCCGTCCTCGAGGTTTGCTTCGAGCGTTAGCGCGCGCACGCGGTTGTAGCGATTCAGTCGGTTGGAATCTGCGAGCTCCTCGAGCGTCACGAGGCTCGCAATGGGAATGAGCTCGGCGCTGCGGGCAGAGCGAACGTACATGTTCTCCATGGCGGCTGGGGTGCGCTGGGTCGCGCGCTCGCCCTCCAGGATCACATCGTACTCCTCGCCGCCCTCGATGTAGGTGGTGACGCGCCGCGATCCCATCAGCGTCTCGAGCGTGCGCCCGATCTCGGCAACGGACACGCCGAGGTCAGATGCCCTGTCGTAATCAATGCGCACGCGGACCTGCGGCTGGGTTTCCTT
>DMUF01000013.1:0-1056 GCA_003476445.1 Gammaproteobacteria bacterium
GAACCGCCGCCGGTGCATCCCACCAGCACGTCCGGCGTCTCGCCGATTTTCGCGAGTTGCAGCAGGGCTTCTTCCCCGATCACGGTCTGGTGCAGCAGCACGTGGTTCAGCACGCTGCCAAGTGCGTAGCGCGTGGCCGGGTCGGCAACCGCCTTTATCACGGCCTCGGAAATAGCGATGCCGAGCGAGCCCGGATGGTCCGGATTCGTCGCGAGCAGTGACCGCCCAAAGTCGGTTTCCATGGAGGGGCTGGAGTGCACCTTGCCGCCCCAGATCTCCATCATGGTGCGTCGGTACGGCTTGGCGCGATAGGACGCTGCAACCTGCCAGATTTCGCATTCGAGTCCGAACTGCGAACAGGCGAACGCCAGCGAGCTGCCCCACTGGCCGGCCCCGGTTTCGGTGGTGAGTTTGCGAATGCCTTCCTGCGCGTTGTACCAAACCTGTGGCACCGCGGTGTTCGGCTTGTGCGAGCCGGCAGGGCTCACGCCCTCGTACTTGTAATAAATGCGGGCCGGCGTATCGAGCAGGCGTTCTAGCCGGTGGGCGCGAAAGAGGGGGCTGGGGCGCCACAGGCGATAGACGTCGAGCACCGCGCCAGGAATGTCGATATAGCGCTCGGTGCTCATTTCCTGCTCGATGAGCGCCCGCGGGAACAGGGGGGCGAAATCGTCCGCCTGGGCGGGCTTCAGCGTACCCGGATGCAGCGGGGGCGGCGGCGGAGTCGGCAGATCCGCGACGATGTTGTACCAGCGCGTTGGCATCTCGCTCTCGTCGAGCAGGATCTTGGTATTCGGGGTCATGGGTGGCTCCTCGGCAAATGTGCTCGGGGCGAAATGCGGTGTTCGCGGTTCAACGCAGGCGCGAGCCTCAGGGGCGGCGCGGGATGATAGGTGCACACGCCCGAAAACAGAAGCACGGACCGGGTAGCGGCTGCGTGAATGGAGCCAAGCAAACCCGATTGGCGGACCGTGGCGGTGGCTGCGGAGCCACTGCCCGCGACATAATGCCCATCAGGGGAAGATAGCGGGGAAGAACACATGGCAGGCGAGTGCC
>DMUF01000013.1:1415-25990 GCA_003476445.1 Gammaproteobacteria bacterium
CGCCGGCAGCGGCGGATGAAGGGGCCGGTCCGATTGCGCTGCTCGAGGAACTGGATGGCATTCCCATCCACCGCATCAATGTGGACACGCGCTCGCACGAAGCGGTCGGCATCGTCGTGGATGGTCGTGTCGACGAAGCTGTCTGGGCGTCGCTGCCCACCTACGACAACATGCTCATTGCCGTACCCGCCGTGGGGACGCCCGGTCGTTATGGGACCCGGGTGCGTTTTCTCGCGACCGAGCAGGGGCTTTATGTCAGCGCGGTCATGGAACAGCCGTCCGATACCTTCGTCATTCGGCGTGCCGTGCGAGACGACTTCATCGACCGGGATTCGTTTGGTATCACCCTCGACACCTCAGGCGAGGGGAAGTTCGCCTACTGGTTCATTCTTGCCCTTGGCGATTCGCAACAAGACGGCAAGGTGCTGCCGGAGCGCAACTATCAGCGCGATTGGGATGGCCCCTGGATCGGTCGTACAGCCGAGCTGCCCAATGGCTGGAGCGCTGAGCTCTTCTTTCCCTGGTCGATGATGAATCTTCCGAACGTCGACGGCGGACGCACGATCGGGTTCGCGACCAGCCGCCAGGTGTCCCATGAGAACGCGCGCTATCAGTGGCCGGGGCACTCCTACTCCTCCTCACGCTTTGTCACCGCCCTGAACGAGATGCGTATCGAAGGCGTCAAGCCGCGCAAGGAGCTCTCGTTCATTCCTTTTGCGGCGGGTACGCGCGATGCCTTTCACGATGACGATGAGATCCGCGTTGGCGCCGACATCACCTGGAAACCCTCCCCCGCGGTGGAGCTCGCGGCCAGCGTCCTGCCCGACTTCGGCTCGGTGGAAGCGGATGACGTGGTGCTCAACCTTACGGCGCAGGAGACCTTCTTCCCCGAGAAGCGCCTGTTTTTCCTTGAAGGCGCCGAGGTTTTCGAGACCAGCTCCCGCGCCAATCCAGGCAATCAGCAGCGCTTCACCACCAACGAAAACTATGCGGCGACGTCGCGCCGTGTGTTCATGAACACCTATAACCCGGCACCGATCTCGCTCTTCAATACCCGGCGTATCGGCGGTACGCCGACTCAGGTGCTGGTCGAACCCGGTATCACGCCCGAGCGCGGCGAGTTCGCGTTGCCGACCGATCTCTACGGCGCGCTCAAGATGACCGGAACGGCGGGAAAGTTCCGCTATGGCGTGCTCGGCGCTGCAGAAGAAGACGTGCATCTGGAAGGGTATCGCGCAGACGGCAGCGAAGCGGCGATCCGTGCCGACGGACGCGACTTCGCCACCGGTCGCTTTGTCTACGAGCACATCGGCGCCAACCGCTACTCGCTCGGTTATCTGGGCACCGCCGTGCAGGGTCCGCTCTATGACGCCTACGTCCACGGGGTCGATGGCAAGTTCACCAGTGCGACCGGCAAGTGGATCGCAGAAGCGCTCATGATCGCCAGCGACCGTGCTGACGAGCGCGGCAACGCGGCGCTGATTGACGTGCAGTACGCACGTGACAGTCGCATTCAGCACCGCGTCTCGTTCGACTGGTTCGACGAAGACGTCAACTTCAATGATCTGGGTTTTCTGCAGCGCAACGACTACACGGGTGGGCAGTACAATCTTATGTACGCGAATCCGAATACCACCGGCAAGCTCACCGATATCCGCGGTACGGTGATCGTCAACGGCAAGGTAAACCAGAGCGAGGGTCAGCTGGTCGACGGCGGCATCTTCTGGCGCAATTCCATGGTCTTCCCCGGGCGCAACACGCTTCGTACCGGGCTCGGATTCATGCCGGCTGCCTATGATGATCGTGACAGCCGGGGCAACGGCGCTTACCGCACTGAAAGCCGGCGTTGGGCGGAGCTGCTGCTTGCGACCGATGCAAGCCAGCGCGCGAGCTGGTCATTCGTTCTTGGCGCGCAGCAGGAAAATCTGGGTGGCTGGACATCGCTCGTCGGAGCAGGTGTAACGTTGCGGCCGGTAGGGTCCATGGTGATCGAGCTCGATCTCAAGTACCGCGACCGGGACGGTTGGATCGTTTATCAGGGGGGGCGCGACTTTGGACGCTACCACGCAGACGAACTGACCCCCGCGATCAAGTTCAACTGGTTCTTTGCCGCGGGGCATCAGCTGGGGCTCACCCTGCAGTGGGTTGGTGTCAAGGCGGATGGCGATGGCTACTACCGCGTGCCCGAGGGTGACGGTGACCTGCAGCCGGTCGCCCCCCCGCGCACGAACTACGATTTCACGGCGAGTCTGCTCACCATGCAGGCGCGCTACCGCTGGGAGATCGCGCCGCTCACCGATCTCTACCTTGTCTACAACCGCGGCAATACCCTGCCCAATCAGGTTGAAGCGGGCTTCGACGACCTGTTTGAGGAAGCAATCCAGCAGCCGATCATCGATTACGTGGTCCTGAAGCTGCGCTGGCGCTTCAGCAACTAACCGCCTCGGGCGTCTCTCCCACAACTCGCGTGGTGTTCCTCCCGGAGCCTGCTGCGCCGTTCTCCGCTGCGCGCGGCTGCCCCCCCTATTGAAGATGTCCCCCTGGCCGCAGATCGCGGCGCTGGAACAAGGCGGGGGCGTTCATGGTGTTTCGAACCTCAACCATCGGGTGGCTGTTGATCGCATTGTTATACATGCTATCCGGGCCGTCTGCGCACGCGCTGCAGTCAGCAGCTGGTTCAACGACAACTGAGGCGGTGGGTACGTCGCCGCACGAAATTTCCGTCAGCTCCCGCGGCGCTGCGCGGATCTCCATCCCGCTGCGCGCGCCGCTTGTAGACGGTGGAATCGCGCTTCCGCTGAGCCTTGAATACGATGCTGCGCGGGGCGGCGACCAAGGCCGATATGGTCTTGATGACGTGTCGACCTACGGCTGGTATCTGAACGGGCTCTCGGCCATCCACCGCTGCAGTGTCGGCGAATCGGCGCCAGCCGCGGCGATGAAGGGCCAGTCCGCGAGCACGTCGGGAGATGGCCTCTGCCTCGATGGGGAACGGCTGATCCTTATTGCCGGCGCCCCTGCTGCGGCCACAGCCGAGTATCGCCCGGAACGTGATCCAGATACTCGTGTGCGCGCGCGACGCGGTGCAGACGGTGAACTCTGGTTCGAGGTGGGTACGGGTGACGGCAGCGTTCGGGCCTATGGGGTGACCGCCGGTGCACGTGTGCGCGGACCTGTTCGATCGAGTTGGGGGCAGGGTCAAGTCACGGCTGGCCCGGTGTTGGTCTGGGGGCTTGAGCGGGTCGCCTTGGTGAACGCGACAGAGGTTCGCGTTGCATGGCAGGGGGGCGCAGATGGCCGGCTCTTTGCACCGCGCAGGATTACCCAGGGCGAATATGACATCGTCCTCCACTATTCCCGACCATTGGAGGCGGGCAAAGACAACGCGCGGCAGGGCGCGCCCAGGGCGTTGCTCGAGTCCGTTGCGCTCGCCGCGGGCTCGCGCCCGGTTCGCACCTATCGCCTTGAACATCGCCGCGATGATGCCGGGCGCGAACGTCTCGTCAGCCTCCACGAATGCGGCTTCGACCGCGAGGGTCAACAGCGCAGCTGTCTGCCGCCGTTGCGTTTTTCCTGGACAGGAATCGAAGCAGATGCGCCACATTATCCCGTGGTGCTTGAGCAGTTGGCCGATGGGCTGGGGGCCGTAAACCGGTTTGGCTGGTGGGGCTCCAACGAGCACGGTTCAGATGACGCTGGCGATATGCCGACCGATGTGGCGTCGAGCCCGTACGGAGCCCTGACGCCAATTCCGGATGCCCGGCTGACCCGCGGGCCGCTTGTCAGGGAGCACACGCTGGAGCCTGGCACGGCATTGGAACGGCGCTGGCGCTATGACTATCGCGCTCGGGCACTCACGAGTACGCGCGGTCGCGGCTATCTAGGCGTGCCGGAAACGAGAGTGACCGACAGCGGTCGCGGCACCACCACCTACATTCAGTACCGTCTGGATTGGCCGTTTGCGGGTTCCATGGCGCAACGTCGGGTCTACATGGGTGCCCCGGCGGATTCCCGCCAGGAAATCGAGCGCGAGGAACATCGCTTCGAAACGGAAGAGGGGCAGGGCGCGGTGCGGCGGCCGTTCGTGGCGACGCAGGCACGCTGGCAGCTTGAGAGCGGTCGGCTTGTCGGTGTCGACCTCCTCCACCAATTTCCATGCCGCGCCAGACTCGATGAACCTGTGTGTCAGGAACAGGGTGCAGCCGATAACGTCTGGCTCTCTATCGCCGAAAGCGGCGTTCAGCTTGCAGACGGGGTCGCGGCCACGGCCATATGGGGCGACGTGCCGCGGCGGCGCATTGCCGCAGGTGCGCTACGTGAGCGGCGTACTGAACGTCTCGTGCGAGAGCATGTTGTCGACCCCTGGGTTCGTGGCCGCGTGGTCGCACGCTCTGTTACCTGGGAAGCGCCGGGAGCGCCATCGCGTACACAGTCGGAGGCGTATACCCATCGGCCGGGCACCCGCGAGGTCGCTCGATTCGTGCAATTCCCCGGCGACCCCGAGCTCGAACGCGTCATCGAGCGCGAGTTTGCTGTGAACGATCCGCTGCCCCTGAGCGAAACCCTCCGTGGGGCAGGGGCAGAGCCTCGTCGATGGCAGCGCGTATCACAGGGTGATGCCATGGGTGAGGGGGAAACGCTCATCAATCCGCTGGGACAGCTCACAGAGCGTTGGCACGATCCGCGATTTGGCACGCTCTGGCGCGCGTCTGAAGACGGTTCACGTGACCACAGGTTTGAACGCGATCCCTTCGGTCGTCTGGTTCGCGAAATTCGTCCGGATCAGGTGACCATCGAATACGGCTATGTGTCCTGCAGGGTTACGGATTGCCTGATGCCAGGCGATGGGCGCGCCGCCTTCAGCGTTACCCAACGGGAGCACGTGGCGGGTGTGAAGCGCGGGCCTGATCAAATCCGAGTCTATGACCGATTGGGGCGCTTGTTGCTCCAGTCGCGGGAGACTCTCGGTTCACCCGGCATTCGCAGCCATGAGCGCTATAGCTACGATGCGGCCGGGCGGGTAGTGGGCGTTACGCGCGCCCTGTCGGATTCAGCACCGCCCGCATGCCGGGGGCCTGGGTCCGGCTGCGAGTGGCGTGAGTTCGACGCGCGCGACCGAATGGTGCGGGAATCGTATCCGGATGGCGGCCAGGTGCGTTTGACCTATGGTGCGAACGAGGGTCTTCGCACGGTGGTTCGCACTGAAACCCTGATGGCCGCGGGCGAAAGCAATGGCATGCGGCAGCAGCACATGGCGCTCGACCTCGCGGGTCGCCTGCGGGAAAGCCGTACCGAGAATGGTGCCGACGCTGCGGCTGTAAGCCGGTATCGCTACGACGCGGCGGGAAACCTTGCGAGTGTCGAGGTGAACGGCACACGGGTCGCCACCGTCGGCTGGGACCGTGCCGGCTCGAAGGTTCGGCTTGATGATGCGAGTGCAGGCACGACGCTTTGGCAGCGCAACGGTCTGGGTGAGGTGGTTGGCGTGATCGAATCCGGCGGACGCACCACGCGATTCGAGCGTGATGCGTTGGGTCGTGTGATTGCTCGTCACCGGCAGGATGGTGCATCGGACAGGTGGCAGTGGGACCCCGATCATGCCCGGGGCGCGCTCGCCGCGCGCAGCGCTCCCGGGTTTAACGAAATCTATCGTCATGATGCTGACGGTCGGCTCGTCAGCGTCGAGACCGAACTGGCTGCACCGGGTCAGATTGCCGGTACCTACCAGCGATCACTTGCCTACGATACGGCAGGGCGGCTGGTTGGCCAGCGTTTTCCCAACGGCGTCGAGCTTGCCTATCGTCACAGCGAGACCGGTCTGGTCGATGCCGTGGAGATGAATGGGTCAACACTGCATGCCTGGCATACGCTCGACGCGGCGGGTCGCCCCACCCGTGAATCGCTGCAGGGCGGCGCGCTGTGGACGTCCAGATCCTATGACCACGCCGGCGGCCCGCTCACACGTATTGAGTCGCGTTCTGCGGCGAACGATCGGGTGCTCCAGGATCACAGTTATCTGTGGCAGAGCAACGGCCAGCTTGCGCAGCGCCTTAACGGCATGGGCACGGCGTCTGCGACAGACGACCGCTCTGAGCGCCTGCGCTACGATTCGCAGAATCGTCTGGTTTCCCTGTCAGAGAGTCTGCGTGCCCTGAGTCTAAGTTATGACCGCGCGGGCAATCTGGTCACGCTGCGCAGCGCGCGTGCGACCGCAGGCAGTGCTGACGAGTTTCGTTTCCCCGATCCGGCGGCCCCGTTTCAGCTGCAGAGCGCGCGGCTCGACGGCGTTGCGCTGGCATACAGGTACGACTCGTCGGGTCGGGTGGTTCGACGCGCGGGTGCCGATGGCGTAACCACGACGGTGCTGCACGATGCCCTCGGTCGCGTGAGCGAGATCACGCTGGGTGCCGAAGGCGCGCTACCGCGTGCGCAGGACGCATTTCAGTACGATCCGGACGGCAGACGTCTTGTGACGCGAGAAAGCTGGCGCAACGGCGATACGAGTGCCCGGCGCCTGACCCTCGAACTGGGTGGAGATTACGAACGCGTAGAGCTTGCGACCGCAGGGCGCTATGACCGTGTCGAGCGTATCAGCGCAACGCCGGCGCTGCGCATCGTGCGTCGGCGTGTCGCTGAAACTGGGCAATGGGAACGAGTCGTGGAGTATGTACACCGGGATCACCTGGGTTCAGTCGAGCTCATCACCGACGGTGCAGGACGCGTGCTCGAACGGTTTGCCTATGACCCCTTTGGCGCGCGGCGCCATTCCGACACGGGCGAGCGTCTGCAGGGTGGTGCTCTTGCCGAGCTCCTGGACCGGCAGGATACGAGCGGCAGTCAAGGCTTTACCGATCACCGCCACCTGGATCGCACCGGCTTCATTCACATGCAGGGGCGGGTATTCGATCCCCGCGCGGGGCGTTTTCTCTCACCGGACCCGCTGTTGCAGAACCCGGCAGACGCGCAGTCATTCAATCGCTACGCCTACGTGGGTTACGACGCGCTAAGCCTTGTTGATCCCTCGGGCATGTGCGGTCGCGAGGTCGGTTATCAGCTCACGCCGTGCGAGGCGGGGCTGGAACAACTGCGCGTGGTCGCCTCTCGTCTGCCGGGCGCAGGGCTGCCATTTGCCTTCGGATCTTTATCCTATGCCGGCGCTGCGCCCTGGATGTCGCTACCCGGCGGACTGCCGACGGTAGGAGGGCTGGGTTTGCCGAACCTCTCGGGCATCGTTCCGCAAGTGCTTGCCCAGCTCAATGCCGCCGGGTTGCGAAGTGCCGGTGCGGCGGTCTGTCTCGGTTCGGTACTGGGTGGCTGCGGCGCGCTCTCCGTCGACACGCGCAGCGGTGCCGTCTACGGCATGCTCTTGCTCGGGGTGGTGCCCGGCGCCGGGCTGTCCATCGGCGCGGAGCGCGTGTTGTGGCAAAGCCCGACACAACAGGCGGGCGGTTTCGGAACGGCCTTGTTTGTTTCCGGTGGTGTTGCGGGTCTGGGCGGTTCGCTTGCGCTCGCGCAAGGCACCAATGGTGTCAATCTCACAGGCACCGTGGGCTATGGCTTTGGTTTTGGTGGCGGCGCCGGGTTCTACTATGCCCTGCCGCTTGGCGTATTGGGCTACTGAGGAGGTCAGGTGACTACAGCGTTATCCGTCTCGCTGCCCTTTCAATGTGCGTTGCTGCTCGTGGCGGCGGTCCTCTACAGCTGGATCATCCAGCGCCTGCGCCACCGTGCACCCCTGGTGTTAGAGCAGGTCGATCCCCGTGGTTACCGCGGGCTCAATGCGAGCAGCCAGTGGCGATTCACCCTCTGGCTTCTGCGAGGCGGCTTTCGCGCGGTGGACGACGGGCCCTTGCGCTGGGGCTGCCGCGCATTTCTCGTCGTCTTCCTCATGTTTACGCTGGGCTGGGTCGTGCCGCTCTTCACGGCGGGGGGGTGAGCGCGGCTAGAATCGCGTGTCATTCAACCGCAACGCAGACAGGAACACTCATGCAGCACGATATCGTCATTCGCAACGGGCTGGTGGTGGACGGCACCGGCGCGCCCGGGCGCATCGCTCATGTGGCCATCGATGGAGACCGCATCACCGCTGTCGGTGCCGATGTGGGCAAAGGCCGCCGCGAAATCGCTGCGGAGGGTCGTATCGTCACGCCGGGTTTTGTCGACATCCACTCGCATCTCGATGCGCAGATCGCATGGGATCCAGTGCTCACCCCCTCGTGCTGGCATGGCGTGACCTCCGTGGTGATCGGCAACTGCGGCGTCACGTTCGCGCCTTGCAAACCGAATGATCGGCAGTTCCTCGCCGAAATGATGGAGTCGGTCGAAGACATCCCGGCACACAGCATCATGAACGGGCTGCCGTGGGACTGGGTCACCTACGGAGAATATCTGGGGTCGCTCGATCGCATGCCCAAGGGCATCAACGTCGGTGGCATGGTGGGGCATTGCGCTGTGCGTTACTACGTGATGGGTGATCGATCCGCCGACCAGGTGGATGCAACCCCCGAAGAGATCGCGAGCATGTGCGAATTGGTCGAAGAAGCCATTCGCGCCGGCGCGTTGGGTTTTTCCACGTCGCGCACCCGTCTTCATAAGGTTCCCGATGGGCGTCATGTCCCGGGCACCTGGGCTGCTACCGAAGAAATGCTGGCTATTGGCCATGTACTCGGTCGCCTCGGGCGCGGTGTGTTCGAGTCTGCGCCGCGGTTCGAGGGCGACACCGAGCACTACGACAAGAGCCGCGCAGAGGTGGCGTGGATGTCAGAGCTCAGCCGGGTAACGGGTCGCCCGGTCACCTTCGGTATCTCGCAGGCAGACGCCCGACCGGACCTGTATCGGCGCGTCATCGAGTTTGCTGAGGCGGGCAATGCGCAGGGCGGCAACGTGCGCCCCCAAACCACCGTGCGTGGCATTGGTCTGCTGGTCGGCCTTTCCTGCGGTCGCACACCTTGGGACAACCTGCCGGGTTGGAAGTCGCTCCGCCCGCTATCTCTGTCCGAGAAACTCGCGGCGCTCGCTGATCCTGCGCGGCGCCAGGCCCTGGTGGCCGAGGCAGACGCGGCGTCTTCGTGGGTCGCGCTGGACAAGCTGTACATTCTCGATCGGGCGGATGCCGCGTATTACCCGCGCTCGGAGAACAGCCTGGCAGGTATCGCGGCTGCGCGTGGACAGTCGCCGGCTGCTGTGTTCTGCGAACTCAGCCTTGCGGACGGCGGAGCCACATTGTTCACGCATGCGTTTCTGAACCAGCGCCCTGAGGCGGTGGAAGAAATGATCGGCAACGGCACGGTGGTGCTGGGCCTTGCGGATGCCGGGGCGCACGTGGGTCAGATCATGGATGCCAGTCAGCCGACCTTCTTCCTGCGCGATTGGGTGCGGGATCGAAAGCTGCTTTCGCTCGAGGAAGCGGTGCGCCGACTGACCTCAGATACGGCGCAGCTCTTTGGTCTGCGCGATCGCGGCGTACTTCGGGCTGGCGCGGTCGCAGACGTCAATGTGATCGATCTCGCCGGGCTGCGCCTGCCGGCACCCGAGTATGTGCGTGATTTCCCGGGCGGTGCAGGGCGGTTCGTGCAGCGCAGCGCGGGCTACGACTGCACGCTTGTGAACGGGCAGATCTTCATGGAGCGTGGCGAGCACACGGGTGCTTTCGCAGGGCGGGTGTTGCGCACGTCTGACTGATCCCGGCGCCCAGACCCCGACGCTTGCCCTGAGCTCGAGGTTCCTCGTATCGTGTGGTGAAACGCGTTTTACCACATGATGCGGGGGCAATATGACTGACCAGGCCAGCACACCGACGTTTGATGCGGAGGCGCTCCGCGCCAAATACCGCGAGGAGCGCGATAAGCGCTTGCGCTCGGAGGGCAACGCTCAGTACGTCGGGGTCACCGGCGAATTTGCGCACTTCCTCGAAGACCCCTACGTCAGTCCTGTCGTTCGCGAGCCGCGGCATGATGCGGTCGACGTGCTGGTCATCGGCGGCGGATTTGCTGCGCTCCTGACCGGCGCACGGTTGCGCGAAGCGGGGTTCGAGGATATTCGCTTCGTTGAAAAGGGCGGTGACTTCGGAGGCACCTGGTACTGGAATCGTTACCCCGGCGCCGCGTGTGACACCGAGGCATACATCTACCTCCCGCTTCTCGAGGAAACGGGTTACGTGCCCTCCGAGAAGTACGCCAAGGCGCCAGAGATTCTGGCGCACAGTCGGCGTATTGCCGAGCACTACGATCTCTATCGCGACGCGCTGTTCCAGACGCAGATCACCGAACTGCGCTGGCATGAGCAAGACGAACACTGGATCGTTTCAACGGATCGAGGTGACCGCTTCAGCGCGCGCTTCGTTTGCATGGCCAATGGTCCGCTTAACCGCCCGAAGCTGCCGGGCGTCCCCGGTATCGAGACGTTTCGGGGCCACCGTTTTCACACCAGTCGATGGGACTACGACTACACGGGCGGTAACAGCTACGGCAACCTGCACAAGCTGTCAGACAAGCGCGTGGGCATCATTGGTACCGGGGCGACGGCCGTGCAGTGCGTGCCGCACGTAGGCGCGACAGCAGGGCATCTCTATGTCTTTCAGCGTACGCCCTCGTCCATCGATGTCAGGGCCAATCGTCCAACAGATCCGGAATGGGTGAGTACACTCGAGCCTGGCTGGCAGCGTCGGCGTATGGAAAACTTTTCCACCCTCACCGGCGGCGGCTATGCCGAAGAAGACCTGGTGATGGATGGCTGGACCGAAATCATTGGCAAGCTCCTGCGCGGCCGCGGTCTTGCGAATCAGGACATGGCGGGGGTAATGCGCACCCTCGAACTCGCGGATTTCGAGAAGATGGAGCAGATCCGCGCTCGGGCGCAGGCGATCGTTGACGACCCGGATACGGCAGAAGCGCTCAAACCCTACTACCGTCAGTTCTGCAAACGCCCGTGTTTTCACGACGAATATCTGCAGACCTACAATCGTCCCAACGTGAGTCTCGTGCACACCGATGGTAAAGGTATCGAGCGCATCACGGAGCGTGGCATTGTGGCGAACGGCGTCGAGTACGAACTCGATTGCATTATCTTCGCCAGCGGCTTCGAGGTGGGCACGCCACTGGAACAGCGCGCGGGCTACGAGGTCTACGGCGAAAATGGGCTCGCGCTCAGCGCGAAGTGGAAGGAAGGCGTGTCGACACTCTACGGCATGCAGACCGCTGGATTTCCCAACTGCTTCATCATTGCCCTCTCTCAGGTAGGTGGCAGTGCCAACATCCCTCACGTGCTCGATGTGCAGAGCAGGCATATCGCCGACATCATGACCCACGCGCGTGCGATCCAGTCGAAGCGATTTGACTGCACGCCCGAGGGCGAAGCCGCCTGGGTGCAGCAGGTCGTCGATGCATCGGTGATGAGCGTGCAGTTTCTCGAGGCCTGCACGCCCGGTTACTACAACAATGAAGGGCAGCCGAACGGACCCATGATCCGACGCAACGGCGCCTACGCGCCTGGGATCATGGCGTTTTCACGTGTGGTTGAGGCCTGGCGCGCCGAGGGCAGCTACACCGGCGTCAAGTTCGACTGACCCTGCGAAGCGCAACACCTCATTCAGGCATACTCGGGCAGGTAGTGGCGCTCGAGTGTTGCCCGGATGGACGGTGGAACTGGAATGGCACGGCGGGCATCGAGATCCATGGCGATGCCCACCGCGTCGTGAATGCTCAAAAGCTCACCGGTGTTCGCGACAAAAGCCCAGCGTCGCGAGCGTCGCGATTTCTCGGCGATGCCGATATCAGCACCGAGCCAGACCACCTCGTCGCCCAATCGCGGTCGGGCAAACTCCCGGTTACGGGTCTCGAGCATGGCCCATCCAAACCTGTGGCCGTCGTCCGTGCGCAGCACGGGCGGTCCGAATGCCTTTGGATCGGTGACGCTGACCTCGCGGCGGAACAGAACGAACATGATGTCGAGATCGTCGCGCAGGAATCCGCTTGCGTCGCAGTCCTCAGCTTCGATCCGACCGCTGCGCCGCCCGGTCATGCCAATCTCGGTGGAGGGTTCGATCCGCGTCATCAGGTCTGCGAGCGCGACATCGGTGCGCGGCAGATCGAGATTGAGCGAGCGGGGTTTGCCATGGTCGGGTATGGAGATCACGCGCGCAGGGTCCGGATGGCGCGTGTCGAACGGAAAGCGTCCTGTGGATTGGCTCGCGGGGTTACTGATGAGCGTGCCCGTGACAAAGGTTGCAGCAATCTGATCACGGGCCTCGTTCCGGATTTCAAAGTAGCAGCGGGCTGTCGCGTCGCTGCTGGCGAGCAGACCGCCGTAGACCGAGAGTTCCGCGCCTTCGAATTGTTCGCGCTGAAACCGGCAATAGGTGTCGACACGGCGCAGCGCGGCTGTCGCTGCGACCTCATTTCCGCCAAGCCCGGTAACGCCGAGAGATGCAAGAAGCGCCTGATTCGCGCGATCGACGCGCGCCAGGTAGTAACGGACATTCAGATGTCCGAGCGAGTCAATTTCTTCGGGCAATACGCGAGAGATATCCAGACGCTGCATGGTTCACTGTTCCACTGAAAGTTGGTCGAGAGGCGAATTCGAGCAAAGGCTGATCGGGTTGAACGCTCGTTGTGTTGGAGGCTCGTATCAGTAAAGCGTGGCTTTGCTTGCCGGTGTTGCGTCAGCGTTGGAGGCAGCGACTTCTTGGGCAGGCAGCTGTGCCCAGAGTTTTGCGCGCCAGGCATCGATATCCACGGGCTTGGCTGCCCGTGCCTGAGCAACCTCCGTTGCCGTGAATCGCTCCCATCGGGCGGGCAAGGAGCGCCCGGCAAACTGCTCGATGACCCAGTTCATGACCGAAGCCAGTTCGTCGTCCTTGAGCGGGGCATTGCGTGCGCCGGGAATGTGCAGCAGGTAGTCGCGGCCACCGGGCAGATCAAGGTAGTAACCCACGCGATCGCGCAGCGCGGGAATGCCCATGGCCGTGCCCGCGCCTTCAGGCTGATGGCAGCCCATGCAGTGCAGCAGATAGTTGGTGCGCGGGTCGGCCTGCGCCTGCAGCATCGGCGCGAGAATCATTAACAGCAGGACCCACGCGGAGCGGGTCCCCCGCGGCGAACGAATGACGCGCGCGCGCACGGAAATTCCATTTGGCCTGCAAGAGCGAGCGGTACAGGTCATATCAGCCGGCTGAACCGACGCCGATGACCACGGCGAGCGAGCAATGGTAGGCGTTTGATGTGTTCGCAAGACACCAGTTGATGTCGTTGCTCTTCGCGGGCTGGTAGATCGGCCGGTCGCCCTCGTTGCGATTACAGGTACAACGGTTGCAGGAGCTTTTGCCACAGCAGTCGTTGTAGGAAATGATGTAGTCGCGGCCGTCCCCGGGATTGTGGCAAGTGCCGATCCACGTCACCGGGGATATCTCGGTGCCCGGCGGACAGCTCGACGCGGTGCCGCCGCAGCATGAACAGAGAAAACCGTCGATCGCGCAGTAGCGCCAGTAGTCGCATTGGCTGGGATCACCGGGGTCCTGCGCAACATCGAGCGGTGTGCTCGCGCCGTAGGCGCGGGCCACCGGCAGCAGAGGAGCCGCAGCGACGCCAGCAAGCCCCAGCCCCGCTCGCGCGAGGAAACTGCGCCGGGAGGTACGGGCTGCGATCTGCCGCGTCAGTCGCGTCACCTGCTGATCGAACCAGTTCATAGGGCTGCTCCTCGGTACATGGTGTGCGAGTACCTGTTTGAACGCGTCAGGGAACCTGGACGAACGTTGGCGTGATCGGGGGGCCTTCGATCGTACGCAGGTGCGCGCCGGTGGTCGCGTCGTAAACAAAAACAGCGGGAATGCCCATGTTCGTCGCGTAGAGCCGCGGCGATGCATCCCGTGAAACAGCAATGATCCCGGCATCGGCCACGAGCTTGATCGTACGTACGAGGCGCGTCTCGTCGATGTTGTAGACGCGCACTTCCTTGCCCGGATTCTTGTGCGCGTCGGGGCCATCCTGGTTCACGATGACGAAGAGCTCCCGCGTGCCCTCGTGCACGGCGGCGAAGCCGAGGCCGCCAACGCGGTAGCCCTGCTCCAGTTCGTCTTTGGTCAGGAGAGACCACGGTGTGCCGGGTACGGGGGCAAGCGCGGACACGTCGACCGGATGGACCTGGCCCGCGAAGGAGATGAAGTACCAACGATTATCGAGCCGAATCGCTTTTTCCGTGATCGGGTCGGCTTCGGGGTCGAAGAAGCGTGGGCTTCGGGACCGCTCTGCAAGCGCACCATTGTCATCGATGCGGACGTTCTGCAGGGTGCCGTCCGAGCACAGCGCAGCGAATGATCGCGTGCCCGTGGGATAGATCATCGCACAGCCCGCTGTTTCGACCTCGGACGCAAAGGCCATGGTCTCGGTGTTGACGACGCTGACAGAGTTCGCGGGTGTCATGTTCGAAACGTAGACGAAGCGCCCGTCATCACTCCTTCCGCTGTAGGCGCGATGGGGTAAGCCGCTCGCTCTGCGCGGAGGGATCACCGCTTCGCCTTTCACCGACAGGGTGCGGGTGTCGTAGAACGTCACCGTGTCTGTGCGCTCGCCGCGAGTACCACGGGAGTAGTAGGTTTCCGGCGAGTAGATCGTGCCGAAGTCGGGGGCTGTTTCGACGACATTGCGCCAAGCCCCCGTGGACAACATGCCGAGCATGCGGCCGCTGTCCGCGTCGAAGAGATAGACCTTGCTGTCCATCGTTCCGGGGCCGTTGAAGTCGTTTACCAGAAACCAGTGTGGAGAAAGCTCAGGCAGTGTCTCCACGCGCGGCTGCTCATTGGGCAGCGCCGGCGTGTCGGCGACGGCCGGGGCGGTGCTCACGATCAGGCCCAGAGCGCAGACCAGGGGCATCAGCCTGCGAGCAGTGGCTGCAAGTGGCATGGGTGTTCTCCTGATGAACAGTGCCCGGACCGCCAGTTCTGGAGCGTCGCCCGGGCGCCTTCGCCTTAGTCTTGCATTGACGCCTGCTAGGCGGAAGTGGTCTTGGGAATGCCTTCGAAGAACTCGACGCGTCCGCTTTCGAGCGAGTACTCCGCGCCCACCACGAGCAGTCGCGACTCGGCGATGAACTGTTCGATGATCGGTGACCCGTGTCGCAGCTGGTTGACGGATGCGCGGACGTTCGCCCGAACCGATTGCTGCACCAGCTGGTCATGATCGTGGCGCAGGTCGGTCGCCAGCAGGGTTTCCACCGACGGTCGCACGCGATCTACGATGGACATCAGATTGCGCGACTGCCCGGCTGCCGGTGCGCGCAGTTCCTCGATGGTCGCGAGGATCGCGCCGCACTGTGAATGTCCCAGCACCACGACGAGCGGGGTGCCATAGCGTGTCACCGCGAACTCGACGCTGCCGATTTGCGAAGGGGCGACGATATTGCCCGCGACCCGGATGACGAACAGGTCGCCAAGCCCTTGATCGAAGACCAGCTCGGCGGGAACCCGGGAGTCGGAGCAGCCGAGGATGATCGCAAACGGCGCCTGACCGGTGGAGAGATTCCCCCGACGGGTATGGCTCAGGAGCGAATCCAGGCTGCGCACGTCCGACGCAAAGCGGTCGTTCCCCTCGCGCAGGCGGTGCAGCGCCGCAGTAGCATCCAGCATGGTTTTATCCTCCCGTAACCGGGGAAGGGTAGCGGATTTGGACCTGCGGATAAAACGGCGTTTTGATTCGGGAAAATCGCGCAGTTGCCTGCCTCGGTGGGCGCGACCGATAATTTCGTTTTCGGGATCACTAAGGACGTCAGCATGAGTGCAGTCGCGAACGTCGCGGTCGTGGGATCTGGCATGTGTGGCATGACCACGGCGTTGGCTCTGGCGCGCCGCGGACACCAGGTCACGGTGTTCGAGCGCGATCCCCCGCCGCCCGCGGGTAACGCGGACGACGCATTCTTCAACTGGCAGCGGCTTGGCGCGGCGCAGTTTCGGCATCCTCATGCCTTCCTTGGCGGTATGTGCAACATCATCCGCGACAACTATCCGGACCTCCTGGAGGCGTTTTACGCCGCCGGTGCGCGTCGTGTCGGCTTCGAAGAAATGCTGCCGCCCCCGCTCAAGGCACAGTACACGCAGGAAGAGGGCGATGACCGTCTCTGGGTGCTGCTGTGCCGCCGGGCCACGATGGAAACCGTTATCCGTCGCTACGTCGAAACGCTGCCGAACGTGACTATCCGCAATCGCGTTCACGTGGTAGGACTTATCACCGAGTCGGCGGGCGATGGGCTGGTCGCTCGAGGGCTGGAGATCCGCGATCGCGCGGATGAGCAGGGGGTCAGCGAGCGGGTTGCGGCCGATCTCGTGATCGACGCCAGCGGGCGCGGCACGCGCTTTCCCGCGATGCTGCGTGAACTCGGGCGCGAAGTGACCGAAGAGGTGGAAGACGCCGAGATCATTTACTACACCCGGCACTATCGGCTGCTACCGGGGCAGTCGGAACCGCCACGCGGGGAAAACCGGAGCGCTGGCGATCTGGGCTATCTCAAGTACGGCGTGTTTCCGGGTGACAACGGGCATTTCGCCATCATTCTCTGCGTTCCCGATTGCGAGCCGGAACTCAAGGAAGCAGTGCGGGATCCCGCCACGTTCGATCGTATGTGCGCAAGCATTCCCGGGCTCGAGCCGTGGATTGCGCGCAGCGAACCGACCACAGAGTCGTTTGGTTTCGGCGATATCAAGGCGGTGTGGCGACACTACGTCCCGGAAGGCAGCCCGCTCGTGCTCGGATTCTTTGGTGTGGGCGATGCCACGCTGCGGACGAACCCGCTCTATGGCCGTGGCTGCAGCACCGGGCTCATGCATGCGCACATTCTGGCCGACGTGCTCGAGTCTACGACCGACGCCCGCGAACGCGCGGTGCGCTTCGATGCGCGTACCCGCGACGAGCTGCGGCCGATCTGGGAAGCGAGCCGAAACGAGGACCGCAACGGCACCAAGCGCGCGCTGGCCACCATGACCGGCGCAGCGGTGGATCGCCCGGATTCACTGCGCAAGTGGTTCGGTCTCGCGTTCGGCGACGCGTTGCTCGCGGCGGCACGGGATGATCTGCATGTCATGCGCGGTATGATGCGCACGTTCCATCTGCTCGAGCGGCCGGGGGACTTCCTGAAGGATGGCAAGACCCGGCGCAAGGTGATGCGCTATATGCTCCGCGGGCGCCGGCGCAATGCGGGCGCCCGGCTGCAGATCGGACCATCCCGTGCCGAGATGCTCGCCCTGGTCGGGCAGGGTGCTTCTCAAGGAGCCCAGGGAGCTGCTCAGGAAGACCGCGCCCGCGCAGCCTGATCGCGATCCGCAAAGGCGAGACTGAGTAAGAGGAACGCGTATTCCTCTGCCAGCTCGCGTAATGCCTCGAACCGGCCGGACTGGCCGCCATGTCCGGCTTCCATCTCCGTCTTGAACAGCAGCCAGCGATCGTCGGTCTTTTGCGTGCGCAGCTTTGCCACGTACTTGGCTGGCTCCCAATAGGTTACGCGGGGGTCGTTGAGCCCTGCGGTAACGAGCATGGGTGGATAGGCCGCAGGCGCCAGCTGGTCGTAGGGCGAGTAGCTGCGAATGTGGTGGAACGCAGCCGGGTCGATGATTGGGTTACCCCATTCCGGCCATTCGATCGGGGTCAGCGGCAGGGTGGGGTCGAGCATCGTATTCAACACGTCCACGAACGGGACATGGGCAATGGCCGCGCCCCAGAGCGCAGGCGCCTGGTTCACCGCGGCGGCGACGAGCTCGCCGCCCGCGCTGCCGCCCGAGATGGCGATGCGTCCGCTGGCGGTATAGCCACGCGCGACCAGGTCGCGCGCCACGTCGACGAAATCGTTGAAAGTATTAGTGCGCTGCGCAAGCTTGCCGGCCTCGTACCAGGCGTAGCCGAGATCATCGCCGCCGCGCACGTGGGCTATTGCGAAGACGAAGCCGCGCTCGAGCAGGCTCAGCCGGTTCGCGGAGAAGCCCGGCATGATGGACTCGCCGTAGGCGCCATAGCCGTACAGGTAGAGCGGCGCCGTTCCGTCCCGTACCACGTCGCGACGCGCCACCACGCTGACAGGAACCTGGACACCATCGCGCGCGGTTACCAGCAGGCGCTCGCTTGTGTAGCGCGCGCTGTCATATCCGCTGGGAATCGTCTGCACCTTGCGCACGGTCAGCGAAAGCGAAGCGAAATCATGGTCGAGGATCGTCGTGGGCGTGACCATGGATTCGTAGCGCAGGCGCAGGAAGGGCGCGTCGTACTCGCTGTTGTTGCCGAGCCCCACGACATGCGCGGCTTCGGGAAGTGCAATGTGGTAGTCGCTCCCGTCGTCACTGAGGATGCGTACTTCGTCGATTCCGGCCACGCGCTCTCCCAGCACCACATGCCCGCGATGCCGCATGCACCAGGTCAGGTAGCGATCGTCCCGTCCAGCAAGGCGCAGCTGCCAGTGCAGCTGGTCGGGCTGCGTTTCGGTCGCGCTCAGCAGCGCAAAATTGCGGTGCATTGCGTTCGAGAGGAACCAGAACCGGCCCTCGCCGTGATCCACGCCATACTCGTGGCCGGGCGTTCGAGCGCTGAAGGCGATCGGGGTGGCATGCGGATCCGCGGCCCCAACGTGGAAGGCCTGCGAGGTCACATGATCAGCCGCGCTGATGATCAGGTATTGCTCGGAGCTCGAGAGCGCGAGATCAACGAAGAACGCGTCGTCCGCTTCCTCGAACAGCACGCGATCCTCGGTTTCTTCGTTGAGCGCTCGAACTCTGATCTGCCAGGGTCGCCACTGCGCATTGCGTACCAGATAGGCGAGGTGCCGACTGTCGGCAAACCAGACCGGTGCACCGTGAGTGTCCGCGATGGGCGTTCCGACCTCGGTTCCGGTGGTCAGGTCGGTGATGCTAAGCACGTAGCGTTCGTCACCGGTGGTATCCATGCTTGCGGCGAGGAAACGGCCGTCCGGGCTTACGGAGAGCCCGCCGAGATCGAAGTACGCGTGGCTCGCGGCAAGTGCCGCTTCATCGAGCAGCACGGTCCATGATGGATCAGTCTCCGCAGGTGCCGCAGCGTGGGTCGCCGGTGCGCGCAGCCAGGTGCGGTACTGTGCGCCTGCCTGAAAACGCCATTGATACCAGTACCCGTGCTCGCGCCAGGGCACGGCGCTCTCGGTCTCCGGCTCGCGCGCCTTGAGTTCGGCAAAGAGCTCGTCCACAAGGGAGCGATGCGGTTCGAGCGCTGCCTCGAAGTAACGATTCTCGGCGGTCAGGTAATCCAGGATGTTCTGGTCTTTGACGTCGGGGTAGTCCGGATCCCGCAGCCAGGCATACGGGTCCTCCAGCGTGACGCCGTGATGGGTGTAGGTTCGGGGCTCGCGCCGCGCGACAGGGGGTTCAGGACGGTCAGGCATGCGCGGTCTCCGTTCGAGGCACCGTGGTCGGGCGCCGCCCACGCTACACTGCAATAGGCGGCACCGGGAGGGTCCCGTCGCAAAAGCCGCTGCGCTGAAGGAGAACCGAGGTCATGTGCGGGCGCTGCAACATCGATAGCCTGCCGCTCGCGCGCTGGATCCTCGAGGAGCTCGGGGTGCAATGGTCCGCTCCAGCCAATCCGAACGCGGCGCCAACCGAAACGCTGACCGTGCTGCGTGAGGCGGCGGGCGGTGCTCTTGAAGCCGCGCCGATGCGCTGGTGGCTGACGCCGCATTGGGCACCGGAGCCTGCGACACGCTACAGCCTCTTCAACGCGCGTTCCGAAACGCTCGCGACCAGTCCGGCCTTTCGCGATGCGTTTCGGCACCGGCGCTGCGTGCTGCCGGTCTCAGGATTCTACGAATGGTCTGCTTCGCCGGGGTCGGCGGGAGGCCGGCCGGCGAAGGTGCCCTGGTACATTCACGCCGAGGGGGCGGCCGGGCTGCTGCTTGCGGGTATCTGGTCGCACTGGGCTGATCCGAGCGGCGCGAATGCTTTCGACAGCTTTGCGGTCGTGACCACCGCTGCGCACCCGAGTCTGGGCTTTCTGCACCATCGGCAGCCGGTCATGCTGGCGCCGGCGGAGGTGCCGCGCTGGCTGGCCGCAGACGCCTCGCGCACAATGCTCGCGCCGCTGCTCGAGCCTAGCCTGCCGGTTGCGCTGGTGGTCGACCCCGTGTCCACGCGCGTCAACAATGCGCGTTACAAGGAGTCCGACTGCGCCACGCCCATCGGTTCGGCGGTGAAGCTATCTGCAACAGGAGATCGAACGTGCTGATGGACGCAGGCGCCTGGCGGGGCAAAGGCACCCTGCTGTACCCCGGCAGTAGCCTCGGGCTACCGCTGGTGGCTGCGCTCGAGGTGCTGCCTGAGGACGGCGCATGGACCCTGACAGGCTCCTGCACGCTCGAGGGAGATGCAGCCGTTCCCTTCTCGGTACGCCTGCACCTCGATCATGAAGGTGTTTGGGGCGTAGCGGTCTACAGCGCCGTGATGGGATTGGAAGGCACCGCCAAGATCGAGAGCGAACCCCACCTCGCGCTGCTCTGGAGCGAAAGCGGTGATCGGCAGATGACGCTCACCCTGTTTTCCATCGCGGGCGGCGTTGGCTGTCGCGGCTTCGTGCGCGCGGCCGGTAAGGTTCGCACCTGGGAAATCGCGTGGCGCCGCGAGGCTGCACCGCAGCCTGTGGGCAACGTGTTCTCCCTGCGTCCGTTCCGCCGGCGCTGAGCGCGCGCCGCGCTCAATCGCGCAGATCAAGCCACGCGAGTTCCTCCGCGGAAAGACCGAGACCAAGCGCGCGTGCGCAGCTGCGGGTCTCCGCAAGGGTCCGTGGTCCAACAAGCGGCAGGCACGGAAACGGCTGCTGCAGCACGTACGCCAGCGCTACGTTGATCATGTCGACCCCGCGCTCCGCAGCCAGCTGCCCTGCGCGCCGGCGCCGCTCGATATTGTCCGCAGCGCCCCAGGTCTCGAGGAGTTCAGCCATCGTGGGCTGCATGGTCGTGATCGTGATCTGCTCGCGCCCCTGGTTCTCGAGCACCTGGTCCGCCCACGGCGTGAAGAACCCGCGCGCCTGCGATGACCACGGCAGCAGCGCCATGCCGGTCTCGGTGAGGTAGGCACGCCAGGCGGCGTCCGAAGCGCTCACCACGCCAGGCCAGATCGGCTTCACCATGCGCGCGAGGCTGAAGTTGTTCGACACCGCGCGAAAGCCGTCGACGCCGCGGCTCGCGGCATAGGCGTTCGCCGCCTGCACCCGCGGCAAGGTCCAGTTCGATCCGCCGAACACGCGGATGCGTCCCGCCTGTACTTCTGCATTCAGCGCGTCGATGAACTCGTCGACCGGAATATCCAGGTTGTCGCGGTGCAGGAAATAGATGTCCACGTGATCGGTCTGTAGCCGGTCGAGACTTTCCGTCAGCTGTCGTCCGATCGCCTCGGGGTTGCAGTCCGGTGTGTGCGCGCCCTTGCCAATGATCACGATCTCGTCGCGCAGGCCGCGCTGCCGATGCCAGTGTCCGAGCATCCGTTCCATGGCCCCGCCGCCGTAAATGTAGGCGGTGTCGAATGCGTTGCCGCCCTGCTCCACGAAGTGGTCCCACATGACCGCCGCATGGCTCATGCTGGGCTGGTTGTCGCAACCCATGACCAGTCGGGAGACGGAGGGCGTGAGCCCGGGAATGCGTGCGTGCGTGATGGGTGCGGTAACCGACGCGCGCGGCGGGCGCTGCCGCAGCGGGCCGGCGTGGGTGGCAGGGCGCTCACGCTCGTATTCAAGCCCGATGGCGCGTCGCCACGCATCCAGGGCGAGCGCGTTGCCCGCGCTGTCGGCATGGGACATGGCGGGGGATTCCAGCGCGCCGCGTCGCAGACACTCCGCGACGTGCTCTGCTTCGAGCACGTACAGCGGTCGGGCGGTGCCACTCACGCGTTCGACCTCGCGCCCCGGTCGGCGCAGTTCGAAGGACCATTGACCCTCGGCGTTGGCGCAATGCCAGGGGTTTCGCACCCGGATGCTGCCGCGTTCGCCATAGATGCGGATTTCATTGTCGAGCAGGACCGAAACGCCGGTGGCGATCTGCGCGGACACGCCGTTGTCGAACTCAAGCAGCGCGGCGCTCCACTCGTCCACGCCGGTCTTGCCAAGATGACCATGAGCTCGCACCCGCTGCG
The DNA here is from genome assembly GCA_003476445.1 of Gammaproteobacteria bacterium. Lineage (GTDB taxonomy): Bacteria > Pseudomonadota > Gammaproteobacteria > Pseudomonadales > Azotimanducaceae > UBA7803. The sequence goes on from DMUF01000013.1 coordinate 23,533, forward strand.
GCTCTGCCCCGGTAATCAGACGAGCGGCAGACAGCGGATAGCAGCCGACGTCGAGAATGCCGCCGCCAGCGAGATCGTTCGCGAAGAGCCGGCTGCTCGCGTCGAAGGGCACTTGAAAACCAAAGCTCGCTTCGATGTGCCGCACGTCGCCGATCGCCCCGTCACGCACGAGACCCAGCCACGCAGCGGTCTGCGGGTGGACGCGGTACATGAAGGCTTCCATGAGAAAACGCTGGTGCTCGATCGCGGCATCCTGCATCGCCATGACTTCGGCATGGTTCAACCCGAGCGGCTTTTCGCAGAGCACCGCCTTGCCCGCGGCGAGCGCGGCAAGGGTCCATTGCGCATGCTGTGGATGGGGTGTCGCAATGTAGACCGCGTCCACGTTGGGGTCCGCGAGCAGGGCGTCGTGGCTCGCATGCGCCACCGTGCCGGGATAGCTTGAGCTGAAATCGGCCGCGCGCGACTGCTCGCGGCTTGCTACCGCCACCAGGCGATTGTCCGTCGACCGCGCAAGCGCGCGCGCAAAGGTATGGGCAATGGTGCCGGTGGACAGAATGCCCCAGCGCAGGTCGGTCATGGTCAATCTCCCGCGGAAACCAAGAGCCGCACGCTAACCCACGCGCGTGAAGTCGTACAGGAGCGGGCTCATTGTGATGGGCGCTGCAAATCGGGAGAATCGTCCGCGAGGGTAGGGGGAGTTGCCATGTTCATTGCCATGAATCGTTTCCGCATCAATCACGGTTTCGAGGACGCGTTCGAGACCGTGTGGCGCGAGCGCGAGTCGTTTCTCGAAGGGGTGCCGGGCTTTCGCTCGTTTGCGCTGCTGCGCGGACCGGCGCGTGAAGATCACACGCTGTACGCATCGCATTCGGTCTGGGCGTCGCGCGCGGACTTCGTCGCCTGGACCGAGTCGGAAAATTTTCGCAAGGCCCACAGTCAGGCAAGCGCGCCAAAGGGCACCTATCAGGGACACCCGGATCTGGAAACGTTCGAACAGGTGGTGTGATCGCCACCGGTTCAGGGGGGCGGGGAATGCACCAGGCCGGCGGTGAGCGCTTCGGGTCCTACCATGTCGTTCTGATTCTGCTGCTTGGAATCGCGACCCTTTACGAGGGTTTCGATGCCTCGATGCTGACCCTCGCGTCTGTGGACGTGCGTGCCACCCTCGACATCAGTCTGGACGAGTGGGGCACCGTTTACGCCATCACGCGCGCAGGCATGGTCGCATCGTTTTTCTTCCTGATGCTTGCCGACCAGATCGGGCGGCGCGCGATGCTCGTCATCACCGTGGCGGGCTTCGCGCTTGCGAGCCTCGCGACCTCGTTCGCCCAGGACAAGTTCGAGTTCACGCTTTGGCAAACCGTTGCACGGCTCTTTCTCACCGCGCAGTACGGCCTCGCCGTCATCATCGCGAGCGAAGAACTGCCGGCGCGGTATCGGGGCACTGGCATCACCATCCTGACGGCGTTCGCCACGCTGGGTACCGTCGGCATGGCCAAGGCATCGCCGTTCTTTTTGCTGCTCGAGGGCGCGCCGGGCAATCCGGCGCACGATTTCGCCATGACCTGGGTCGCGCGCGGTACGGACTATCTTGGGGTGCCCTACGATGCCGCCCACTGGCGCGGGCTTTACCTGATTGGCGCGCTGCCGCTGCTTTTGCTCCCCGTGCTCTGGTTTGGTGTGCGCGAGACGCAGCGGTTTCGCGAGGTCGCGGTTGCGCGCGGACCGGCTTCGCTCCTCGCCACCGTGGCCGGACAGTTCGCGGAAGCCCGGCAGCTCTTCTCGCCCCGTTATCTCCCGCGGTTCCGCATCGTGTCGCTGCTCTGGAACTGCGTCTATCTGGTGATCGCGCCGTCCGTCGCCTTCTGGTCGATCTATGCGCGGGAAGAAGTCGGCATGACCCCGGCGGAGGTCGGCAATGTCGTTATGTGGGCGTATATCGCGGGTGCGTTCGGGCACCTGCTCGCGGGGCAGCTCGTGGATCGCATCGGCCGCAAGCGCACGTGTGCTGCGTTCTATGGCATTGCAGCGTTCGCGATTGTTGGCTTGTTTCAGACCGATACCACCGCCGGGCAGTATTTCTGGCACATCGCCACCGTGTTTTTCTTCAACTGCGCGATCGGCGCCACGCACGTTTACGCGTCAGAGCTGTTTCCGACCGAACTGCGCGCAACCGGCTACGGCTGGACGACCAATCTCTTTGGGCGTATCACCGAGGTGGCAATTCCCTATCTGATCGGGCAGCTTATCCCCGTGTTTGGCATCAGCTGGGCCATTACCGCGGTCGCCATTGGTCCGCTCCTCGGCGCCGTCCTGGTGCTGCGCTATGCGCCAGAAACGCGTGGGCTCACGCTCGAACAGATCCAGGAGAAGCTTGCGCTCGAAGCGGACGCGGCGCAGGCGCGGCGCCGCGCCTGAGTTTCGAGCGTAAGCATCGTTACCGGGTTCGACCCGC
>DMUF01000013.1:26300-32587 GCA_003476445.1 Gammaproteobacteria bacterium
GGTTCGACCCGCGCCTGGATCAGATAAGGACCCGCCACTGAATCAGTTGTCGACCCATGCCCGGATCAGGTGGTGGGCGATGGCAATCGGCCCCGGAACCTTGAGGCGGTCGTGGGTTTCAGCGAGCGCCGCGCGGATGTCGTCGCGTGTGAACCAGGCAACGTCTGCCATTTCTGCGGGATCGATCGTGATGGTCTCGCTTTGCGCCTGCGCGAGGCAGCCGATCATCAGCGATGACGGAAAGGGCCACGGCTGCGACGAATGATAGTGCACGGCCCCGACTTCGATACCCGCTTCCTCCCGCACTTCGCGGCGCACCGCCTCTTCGATGGATTCACCCTGATCGATAAAGCCGGCAAGCGCGGAATAGAACCCGGTGCCCGCAATACGCCCGGCCGGTTGCCCGAGCAGACAGCGCTCACCCGAGTGATCGATCACCAGCATGATGGCGACCGGATCGGTTCGGGGAAAATGCTCCGCACCGCAGGCATCGCAGCGCCGCACGTGACCGCCACGGTCTGACCGCGAGTTCGCGCCGCAGACGCTGCAAAAGCGGTGACGGCGGTGCCAGTCGATCTGCGCGCGCGCCTGGGCCACGATGCCACTTTCGGCAGTGCTGAGCGTCATCGCCGCCATGCGGCAGTCCGAGAGACGACCGGCATTCGCGAGCCCCTGCACATCCGGTACCGCGGAGATGTCCTGAGCAAAATGGGCGATACCGTGCTGACAACCGAGAAACACCGGCGGAGTGCCCAGTTCGAGGCGCGCGATCTCCTGCCCGGATACCCAACACAGTTCGCCGGCGTCGTTGAGCAACACGTTAAGGTTGGCAAACGGCAGAAAGCGGCTGTCTGGCGCGGCGATTGCGCGCGCCACCCACTCGGGGTCGCGACGCAGCGCGTCCGCACGGTCGAGAGGATTGCCGGCAAAGGTATGGACCAGACTCATATGCGAACCCCGCTGCGCATTCACCCGCGCCAGCATACGCGCCCTTGCGTACGCGTGGTAAGTTACTCGGCTCACACGCAGAAGGGGTTGAGCCATGACCGAACTCGTCACGATTACCCACCAGGATGGCATCGCCGATGTCCGCTTCAACCGCGTCGACAAGTACAACGCGCTGTCGCCCGCCATGTTCGAAGCCATTATCGCGGCGGGCGAGTCGCTCGCGAATGACCCGAGGGTCCGGGTGGTCGTGCTCTCTGGCAACGGCCGCGGATTCTGTGCCGGGCTCGACATGGGCAGCTTCCAGGGCATGGCCAGTGGTCCCCGCTCGAGCGGCGGCGGTACCGCTGCGCTCATGACCCGCGATGACCGACCGGAAAATCATGCCCAGCGTCCGGCCTACGTCTGGAAGCGGCTGCAAGTTCCGGTGATCGCTGCCATTCACGGGGTCGCTTTTGGTGGCGGATTGCAGATTGCGCTGGGCGCGGACATTCGCATTGCAGCGCCGGACGCAAAACTGTCGGTGATGGAGATCAAGTGGGGGCTGGTCCCGGATATGAGCCTGACCCAGACCCTGCGCGATCTGGTGCCGCTCGACGTGGCCAAGGAACTGACGTTCTCCGGGCGCATCATGTCCGGTAGCGAAGCGAAGGAGTTGGGGCTCGTGACCCGAGTCGAAGCGGATCCGCTGGCGGCAGCCATGGCGCTCGCCCGGGAGATCGCCGGGAAATCGCCGGATGCCATCCGTGCGGGCAAGGCGCTGCTCGAAGCGAGCTGGCGCGCGGACGCCCGCACCGGTCTCGAACTTGAGTCGAAGCTTCAGGTCGCGCTGATCGGCTCGCCCAACCAGATCGAGGCGGTGAAGGCCAATTTCGAGAATCGCCCGGCGCAGTTCAACGACGCCTCGATCGCCGTCTGATGCGCTGACCGGCGGTTGCCCCGCGCGCCACCTGCTCCGCGGCGGGCGCAGGGCTCGCGCGGCAGCGGCGGGAGAACTCTGCACGGCAGCTGCAGTACAATGCCGCGCCTTTTTTCATCTCTTGGCATTGGAGATCTTTGCACATGGCGTATTCATTCGAAGGCAGGGTTGCCATCGTCACGGGTGCGGGCGGCGGCCTTGGTCGCTGCCACGCGCTGGAACTGGCACGTCGCGGCGCCCGCGTGGTGGTCAACGATCTGGGTGGCGCGATGGACGGCACCGGCGGTTCGTCCGAAGCGGCGCAGAACGTCGTGGCGGAAATCCGTGCGATGGGTGGCGAAGCGGTGGCCAACGGGGGATCGGTATCCGATCGCCAGGGCGCGGCGAGTATGGTCAAGGCGGCGATGGATGCGTTCGGGCGCGTTGACATCCTGATCAACAATGCCGGCATCCTGCGTGACAAGACCTTTTCAAAGATGGAAATCGCAGACTTCGAGATCGTGCTCGATGTCCACCTGATGGGCGCCGTCAACGTAACCAAGGCCGTATGGCCGATCATGCGCGAGCAGAAGTACGGGCGCATTGTCATGACCACCTCGCCATCCGGGTTGTACGGCAATTTCGGCCAGACCAATTACGGGGCTGCAAAGCTGGGTCTGATCGGCTTCATGAATACGCTCAAGATCGAGGGCGCAAAGGACAACATCCACACCAACGCGATTGCGCCAGTGGCTGCGACCCGCATGACCGAAAATCTGATGTCGGAAGCCGCCCTGAAGGCGCTGGCGCCAGAGCTCATCACCCCCGGGGTGGTTTACCTGTGTACCGAAGACGCGCCGAATGGCGTGATCCTGCAGGCTCAGGGCGGGCGTTTCTCGGTCGCCTGCATCATGGAGAACGCCGGAGTCGATCTGGGCGTGGACGCGACGGTCGAAGATATTGGCGCGAACTATGCAGCCATCTCCGATCTGTCAGCGGTCAAGCCGCGGAACATGCTGCAGCTGCGCTGACCCGCGGTCAGGAGACCGTCGCTGCGCTGCTGTCGAACGGCAGCTCTGCCGTCACCGGCGCGTCATCTCTGGCGCGCCACGGCTGCAGCGCGGTGATTCCCGGCCAGGGGTTCACCCGCTCCGGCAGCGTGCCCGCGTCGCGATGCACGTGGCGATACAGGTTCGCGCTCCACTGCCGACCGTCTCGGGTCAGACTCAGATACTCGAGCGCGGTCGAAATGTAGGGGTACACCTGGGCATAGAAGAACGTGGGAAAGCGTCCGCGCAGATCCGCGGCGCTTTCCAGTCCGAGGCGATCCGCTTCCCCAGTCTCCTGAAACTCGGTGAAGAGGCGTGCCTGCTTGATCGGGTACGCGGGGTCCGCCATCTGCCCGATGAGATCTGCAGCGCGCACCAGCGCTGGTAATCCGCCGAGATCCTGAAACTTCGGCGCGGCGGGCACCGGGAACTGGGTCATGGCGACGTGCTCCGCGATGCGTGCGCCGTCGAGAACAGGATCTCCCGCGAACCGTTCGCGCACGTAAAGACAGCCGCGCGCGACGTGATACGGCGTCATCGCCGCGTCGGTGGCGGTGGCGTGGGTGGTCACCCGGTGTCCCATCGCATCGGTCACATAGCTGCCGTCATGATCGTCCCGCAACAGCCCGCGGATGTAGCCGATGTCGTGAAACAGCATGCCGGCCACCGCGTGCAGCCATTCGTCGGGTTCGAGATCGCCGAGGCGAATCTGACGACCTCGCAGGATCGATAATCCCGCGTCGGTCACCAGCACCGTGTGTTCGAGATCGTGATAGGCGCAGTCGCAGTTGCCGAGCGTTTCGAGCGCGGTACGCGCCGCGCGCTCCAGCGCGGCATCAAGTTCCGGCGACGCTTCGGGGAAAGCCTCGTGGAACGCACGCTTCAAGTGCGCCATGAAGGCATCGACGATGGTCTGCTGGGCATCGAACATGAAATTCTCAGGCGCGGTCGCTATCCGAGTCAGCGAAGTCTAGGAGAGTCGAAACCGCGCTGCTGTGCGTCCTGACACAGATCCGGCCTGTGGATTTCCCGATACATGACCGGGACTGGCCACCACCGTATCATCCCGAGGTCGGCGCAGAGCGGCGCCTTGGCGGCAGACGTCCCCATGGCTCACATCGAACTCAGGCACTTGCGCACCCTGGTGGCACTTCGCGATACCGGTAGCCTCGTGGAAGCGGCGGAACGGGTCTGCCTCACGCAGTCCGCGCTGTCGCATCAGATCAAGGAGCTGGAGACCCGGCTCGATTGCGCGCTGTTCATGCGCAAGACCCGGCCGGTGCGATTCACGTCAGCCGGGCAGCGGTTGCTGCGCCTGGCGGATGACGTGCTGCCGCTCATTCATCGCGCCGAGTATGACCTGGAGCGCCTGGCGGGCGGTCAGACCGGCCGACTCATCATGTCCATCGAGTGCCACAGCTGTTTCGAGTGGTTGCTGCCCGCCATTGATCGCTACCGCGAGCGCTGGCCGGAGGTAGAACTCGATATCGCGAGCGGATTCCACTTTGCGCCGTTGCCGGCTCTCGCCCGCGGTGATCTTGATCTCGTGATCACCTCGGATCCGGTGGACGACCCCGCGCTCGCCTATATGCCGCTCTTCAGCTATGAAGCCGTGCTGGCGCTGCCGCGCGACCATGCAGCGGCGGCGAAAGACTGGGTGGAGCCCACCGATCTGGCCAGTGAGACGCTTATCACGTATCCCGTGGATCGCGACCGGCTGGACATCTTTCGCTGCTTCCTGGATCCCGCCGGCGTCGAGCCCGCGCGCGTGCGTACGGCGGAGCTCACTACGATGATGATCCAGCTGGTCGCCAGCGGTCGCGGCGTGGTGTGTCTGCCCAACTGGGCGCTGCATGAGTATCTGGAACGGGACTATGTGGTCGCCCGCTCGCTCGGCGAAGAGGGTATCTGGCCGACGCTGTACGCGGCTGTACGCGCCGACCAGCAGGACGCGCCGTTCGTGCGCGGATTCATCGAGATCGGCAAGGCCACGTGTTTTGCCAACCTCCACGGCATCGTCACCGCAGACGTGTGACTCAGGGCACGCGGATGCGCTCGTGCCAGTCGCCCTCCCGGCGCTCGAAGTGGCGCCGGTCGTGCACGCCGTCGGGTTGCGCCAGGTCCAGGCGATCCACGGTAAAGGCGTCGAGGTACAGGCCCGCGGCAGTCGGCGGTGCGACCAGCGGATCCGGCAGCGGGACGGACTCCAGAGCCTCGAGCAGGTGAGCGCGATCGCGGACGACCGAACCCTGGGCCAGCGTTGCCGTATACAGCCAGTCGAGACGTTTTGGCGCGGACGGACGCAGCTGCCAGCTGGCAGCGACGAGCGCGTCTGGTACGGGTTCAATGCGGCAGCGAAGGCGGTACTGCAGATTCAGGACAGGTAGCCAGACAACGACGGCGACCGATGGCGCCTGATCGAACTCGATCCATTTCGGGCTGGTCCGGTTCAGGAAGACGGCGAGTCGACCGTTCACGTCGCGCAGCACGAGGGTGCGCGCCTGCGGGTGTCCTTCCGCGTCGACCGTGGCGACGGTACAGAGCCCGGCGCAAGGATCACGCGCGGTCTGCGCCCGAGCCCGGTCTTCCCGCAGCCAGGTGATCGGGTCGGGCGTGGTGGGCGGAATATCCCGAGTGTCGCGCAAGCGCTCAGCTCCCCGAGCCGGTGCGGGCGGAGGAAGCCTCGTCGGCGGCGCCCTTGCCTTCGCGCGGGCTGATGTTTGCGCCCTCGCGCGGAGTATCCGCCGCAAGGCGGCGCCGCACCTCGGCCACGTCTCGCTGCACCTCGCTCAGGCGAAAGATCAGGTCTGGCAGCTGGTCTGCAATTCGCCACAGCAGGTAAGCGATGGCGACAAGCATCAGAAACGACAGGAATCCCATTGCTGGCTCCGGCAGGTTTGGCGGGCGGTACGTTAAACCGAGCCTCGTAAAGTCGTCTACGGGAGCGACCCGTCTTCGGTCGCCGCCAGGCGCTTTGGTGTCATGAGGCTGACCAGCCGCGCCGTGCCAGGGCGCAGCGCGTGCCATGGCAGATCGACCTCGAAGGCGGCAACGCCGAAGGTGGGCAGGTTCTCGATCAAGGCTTTTCCCGCGAGCGCATTGACCAGATCCGTGAGTCCCGGGTTATGGGCGATGACCGCTGCAGATGAGACGTCTGCCGGTGTTCCCCGAAGCACATCGATAATGTCTTCCGGCGCCGCAAGGTAGAGCGCGGGCGCCTCGATCAGGGTGGGCGATACGGCTGCGAAACCCTGAGCCACGAACGCGGCGGTGCGTCGCGCGCGTGCCGCGGGGCTGGTCCAGATCCAGGTTGCGGGTGATTCCTGTGCCGCTAGCCACTGCGCCATCACCGGACCATCCCGCTCCCCGCGTGCGTTCAACGGGCGATCGCGATC
>DMUF01000013.1:32930-43500 GCA_003476445.1 Gammaproteobacteria bacterium
CAGTCTAGCATCGCCTCTGCGCCTGGTTCAGCTTCGGTTCAGCCCCGGCGCGCAAGGATGAACACGTACCTGGTAGCCGTTGGAGACGGTCATGCAACCGGTTCGTGGAATCCCGATTCTGCTCGTTTCGCTCGTGAGCCTGATGCCTATGTCTGCGCGTGCCGATCGCACGGACGCGCTGCTTGGGTTCGTGGTCGGCGCTGTGGTGGGCCATGCAATCGCGGACAGCGATGACGACGATGATCATCATCGTCGCGTGCGCTATCACGACAGCTATGACGGGGATTGCGGCCACCGTTCGCGCGATTGTGATCGCTACGTGCGCTATCACACGCACCACGCGCGCTGCCGGCATGATCGCCGCGATCGTCATGGCAAACGCTATCGCCATGACGACCGGCATTACTATCGTTACCGGTTAGACGACCGATATGATCATCGGTACCGCTTCGATGATCGTTACGGGAACGATGTTCGCTTCCGGTACCGTCACGATGACTGATCGTGGACGCGGTTCCCTCGGTCAGCGCGTCACCAGAGATCGAAGACGTTCTGAATGGCCGTCATCTGGTTGCCGCGCGCCGAGGAGGGCACGATGATCGGCGTGCGAATGCCCGCGTCAAACCACGCTTCAATGCCGTCGCGCACCTTGTTAGCTGATCCGAACAAGGTGGTATCCGCAAGCCAACGATCGGACAGGCAGTCGGCCACGCGGTCGGTTTCGCCGGCTGCGATGGCTGCTTCTACCGCGTCCATTTCCTCAGCGTAGCCTGCTTCACGCCAGTAGTTTCGATAGTTCGGCAGAAACGCGTAGCTCGTGAGCGTGCGCCGATTGACTGCCATCGCAGCGGCCTCATCGTCATCGATACAGGTGGGAATCATGTTGCCGATGAAGAAATCGGGGTTAGCGCGCGCGGTGGGCGACAGTGCGGACAGCGAGTGCCCCATGTGCGAACGCGCCCCGTTCGCGAACACCATGCCGGATCCGATTTCCTCGCTCAGCGCGATCATGCGATTGCGTAGCGTAGCGAGAACGATCGGGGGCAGTTCGCCTACTCTCGGCACGGCCCGCAGGTCGCTGACGAACTGGCGCATGTCTGTGAGCGGCTTGCCCTGGCGCACGCCCAGGCGGCGCATGGCCGGCTCGTGGCTGACGCCGATGCCGAAGCGAAAGCGTCCGTCCGAGATTTCGTGCAGAAACCCAGCGGTGCTCGCGAAGTCAGCGACGTTGCGCGTGTAGATCGGCGTGATGCTGGTGCCGAAGATCACCTCGCGCGTCGAGAGCGCGATGGCTTCGCAGAGCGCGATGTTGTCACCGAGGCTGGGGCAGAAGATGCCGGTGAAACCGCGCTGCTCAACCTCCTGAGCGAGCTCGATAATGGCTTTGCGGCGACCCGGTACCGCGGCCAGGCTGATGGCGGGCATGCGTGCAGACATGTTCAGGCTCCTCCCCTTGTCTTGCTGCACAGGTTCGCGGATCAGCTGGGGTTTGGCAAACGCGCGAGCGGAAGGATGATGATGAGCCCGGCGAGAAAACCGCCGATGTGCGCCCAGAACGCGACCCCGCCTTACGCGCTGTCCGTCATCAGCGTGGTCAGAGCATCGAGAAGCCGCGCGTTCTGTTCCGGCGTGCCGATGGTGATACGCAGCCGGTCGTCGAGTCCGGGTACCGCGAAGTGCCGCACCAGAATGCCCCGCGTCTTCAGCGCTTGCTGCAGCTCCGCCGCCGACAGTCGCGCGCTGGTCGGCACGCGGGCGAGCAGAAAATTGGTCTCGGAGGGCGGGATGCTGAAGCCGAGCTGGCCGAGCGCGCGATGCAGGGTCGAGCGGTCTGCCCGTACGCGCGCCCAGGTATCTGCGGCGTAGGCACGGGCGTCGATGGCAGCCGCGCCAAGCGCCTGACTCACGGCGTCGATGTTGTAGCTGTCGCGGGTCTTGGAAATCAAAGGGTCGATCAGACTGGGCGCACCGATCAGATAACCCAATCTGAGGCCGGCAAGGCTGTAGCCTTTGCTGAAGGTCCGTAGCAGCAGCACGTTGTCGAGCTCACGCGTGAGCGGCGCCAGATCGTGACCGAGCGCCGGATCGACGAAATCCACGTAGGCCTCGTCGATCAGCAACACGCCGTCGAGCTCGGCCGCCAGCGTGCCGAGCGTCTCACGCCCAAGCAGCGTGCCAGAGGGCGCGTGCGGGTTGACGATGCAGGTAAGCCGCACCCCGGCCGCATTCAGCCGCGCGGCGAAATCCCCGGGCAGCTGCCAGTGCGGGTCCAGTGGTACGGAGACGGACCGCGCGTCCTGAATCTCGGAGAGGACGGGATAGAGGGAATAACTCGGATCCGCCATGCCAAAACCGGCGCCCGGGTCGACGAAGGTGGTGATGGCAAGACGCAGGGCTTCGTCGCCGCCATGGGTGATGATCAGCTGCTCGCGACTCACCCCGTGCAGCGCCGCGAGGCGATCGCGCAGCCCATCGGCTGTCGGCTGCGGATACGTGCGCAGCACGTCGACGTCGAATCGACCCAGGGCCGCGCGCACGTCAGGTGCGGGCGGATACGGATTTTCGTTGGTATTCAGCTTGATGGTGCCGGCATCTTTCGGCTGCTCGCCCCACTGGTAGCCGTGCATGCGGTGAATGTTGTCGCGTTCGTAGTGCATAGCGTCTCTTGCGCTCGGGTCGGTGCGGCGGTCAGAGGTCAAAGGTCAGCGGTCGCTGTGCCCGGTCCGGACTCAGGCATCAGAAAACGCGAGTCTGCCGACTGGCGCCGATGGGTAAGGCTCGGGAGTTCGCGACGGATCTGCTGCACGCGCTCGGGATCGATATCCGCAATCGCGAAACCGTCGCCGCCCTGGCACTCGTCCAGAATGCGGCCCCAAGGATCGACGATCATGGCGTGGCCATGAGAGCGGCGCGATCCCCAGTGCTCGCCATACTGGGCTGGTGCCAGCATATAGCTCTGGCATTCGATCGCACGGGCGCGCAGGAGTATCTCCCAGTGCGCGGCCCCCGTCGTTGCCGTGAATGCCGAGGGCGCGGTAAGCGCGATGGCACCCCGATCTACCAGCCGTTGGTACAGATAGGGAAAACGCAGGTCATAGCAGATGCTGAGCCCGAGCACGCCAAACGGCATCTCGGTGGTGACCGCGAGATCTCCCGGATCAGTGCGCGCGGATTCGCGCAATCGCGTCCCGTCGGCCAGATCGACATCGAACAGGTGCAGCTTTCGGTACAGCGCACGCAGCTGCCCGTCGGGACCGATGTGCACACAGGTGTTGCGGTTGCGGTCGTTGGCCGAACCGCGTTCGTGGAAGCCACCCAGCACGAGATGAATGCCGAGATCGCGCGCGAGCGTCAGGCAGCGAGCGAGGATGGGACCCGGTGAGAATCCGGTGGCGTCGGCCGTGTCGGGCAGCGGTTCGAGAATCCTGACCTTGGCAGATTCCGGCCCGAGAAAGGCAAAAGCTTCGGGCAAGAGCACGATTTCCGCGCCATCCGCGCGCGCCGCTCGGGTCAGGCGCTCGGCGGTGGCGATATTGTCGTCCACGGACGGCGTCGCACAGAGCTGCACCACGGCCGTGCGCGTGGACCGGGTCATGGGCGTCAGCTCTCCCGCGCCGGCAGATCCGGCTGGGTGCATGTGATGCGGTGCCCGAGATAGGTCTCGAGGGCCGGCAGATTGAAGGCGTCGTCTTCGGAAATGAAGCTGATGCTCACACCCTCAGCTCCGGCTCGCCCCGTGCGCCCGATACGGTGTACGTAGTCTTCCGGGTCATCCGGAAGATCGAAGTTCACGACATGGGTGACGCCGTCTACGTGAATCCCTCGTCCCGCCACATCCGTCGCTACGACAAGCGGTACCGCACCGTCCTTGAAGCGCTGCAGTGTGGTTAGCCGTTTGCGCTGGGGTACGTCGCCGGCCAGCGCCTCGACCATTACGCCGCGCTTCTCGAGATAGCTCACGAGCCGGTGCGTCTGATCGCGCCGGTTGGCGAAGACCAGCGTGCGCGCGGGACGTTCGACGTTCAGAAACTCGGTCAGCATCCGCGCCTTGTCCGACGATCCTACAAGCCAGAACTTCTGGGTCACGGTGTCGGTAGCCACGGTCTCCGGCGTCACGGAGACATGCTCCGGCGCCAGCGTCCAGGAGCGGGCGAGACGCATCACTTCCTCATTGAAGGTCGCGCTGAAGAACAGCGTCTGCCGGTTTCGCTTATGCGGGGTCTGGTAGACGATGCGCCGCACATCGGGGATGAACCCCATGTCGAGCATGCGATCCGCCTCGTCCAGCACCAGCACTTCGACCTGTTTCAGGTTGATGTTGCGGCGGTTGATGAAATCGAGGAGCCGCCCGGGTGTTGCAATCAGAAGGTCGAGCGGCGCGGCCATGATCCGGTCCAGCTGTTTCTGGAAGTCCATGCCGCCCACCACGCATTGCACGCTGAACCCCATGTACTTCGACAGATCGCGCGCGTCGCTCTCGATCTGCAGCGCAAGCTCGCGCGTGGGTGCAAGACAGAGTGCACGCGGGGTGCCGCGCGGTCGCGCCGCCTGATCCGGGTTTTCCCAGATTCGCGTCAGCACGGTGATGAGGAACGCGGCGGTCTTGCCGGTGCCGGTCTGCGCCTGCCCGGTGACGTCGTAGTCGGCGAGGCTGAAGGGCAGCACACCGCTTTGGATCGGCGTGCAGAACTTGAAGCCGAGATCGTCGATGGCGCGCAGCAGCGGTTCGGGCAGCGCGAACTCGTCGAATCGATCGCGATCGGGTTCATCGCCTGGCTCGATCTCGTCGGAAATCGGTGGTGGCGTGTAGTCGTGAGCAGTGCTGTGTTCGGTCACGGGGAGTGGATGTCCTGTAGGTTTGGCATCAGGGGTGCGCGGAGTATCAGGCGGTCAGCCCGAGAGTTTCCTCGCGCCCCAGCATCAGGTTGAGATTCTGGATTGCAGCGCCCGCCGCGCCCTTGCCCAGGTTGTCGTAACGGGCGGTCAGCAGGATCTGGGTTTCGTGCCCGAACACCATGAGTTCGATGCGGTTGGTGTCGTTACACGCGGTCGCGTTCAGGAAACCGCCTTCCAGCGCCGGCTCCGCGCCTGCGGGCAGTACGCGTACAAACGGTTCGTTGGCGTAGCGCTCTGCCAGCACGTCGCTCACAGCTTGCGCGGACGGTGTGCCGCTCAGGTCGTCAGCGAAGAGCGGTACATGGACCAGCATGCCCTGGGCAAAGCAGCCGACACTGGGAACGAACAGCGGCGCACGGCGCACGCCGCTGAAATACTGCATTTCGGGAACGTGCTTGTGGCGCAGCGAAAGACCGTAAGGCCGCGTGTTGTTGCGCTCGCGGGTAGCGGCATCGAACCCCTGGTAGGTTTCGATCATGACCCGACCGCCGCCACTGTACCCGGAGAGCGCGTGCAGGGACAGTGCCTGTGCCGGGTCGAGAAGACCCGCTTCGATCAGCGGGCGCACCAACAGGATGAAGCCCTGCGGGTAACAACCAGGATTGGCGACGCGCTCGGCACCCGCGATGCGCGCGCGCTGCGCAGAGTCGAGTTCCGGCAGACCGTAAACCCAGTCCGGGTGCGTGCGATGGGCAGTGCTGGCGTCGATCAGCCGACAGTGACCCGCGGCGAGCGTGACCGCTTCGCGCGCGGCGTCATCCGGCAGGCAGAGAATGGCGATGTCAGCCGCCGCGAAAAGGTCCCGGCGGGCGCTGTTGTCTTTGCGCGCGCCGGCGTCAATTCGCAGCAGCGTAAGGTCTTCCCGCAGCGCGAGTCGCTCTGCAATCTGGAGGCCGGTGGTGCCAGCCTCGCCATCGATGAATACCCTGGTCAATACGGCCTGCCCGGGCGAAAACCGGGCATTCTAGGGCAAGAGACTGGCAAAGTCCCGTGCGTTTGCCGATCAGCGCGACCAGAGCTTCGGAAAGAACTTGGGCGTACGGGCGATATAGGCCTCGTAGTCCGGGTGGCGCTTGCGCATGCCACGCTCGAGCACGTCGTTGCTGATGCCGATGAACACCGCGGTCATCACCACCGGGCCGATCAGAGCCCACCAGGTGGACGGGGTCAGGGCGATGAGCGCAATGCCGAACCACTGCAGCGCGTCACCGAAATAGTTCGGATGTCGACACCGCGCCCAGAGGCCCGTGTCCAGAATGCGACCGCGGCTGCCGGGTTCTGCACGGAAGCGGTTGAGCTCGATATCTGCGAGCAGTTCGAAGACGAAGCCCGCAGCCCAGACCAGCACGCCAAGCGCCGCGAGAACGCCGAAACCCTCGGGTTTGTAGTAGGCAGCCGCAATCGGGGCGGCGACCAGCAGGGCGATGCCCCCCTGCAGCAGAAAGATGCGCCAGTAGGTCACGAGCCACCATTGCGACCCGCCATGCTGGCGCCAGAGCTGGTAGCGGCGGTCTTCACCGTGACCCAGATTGCGTCCGATGAGATGGAAGCCCAGTCGCAGCCCCCACAGCGTGACCAGCAGTGTGATGAGGTACGGCTTGAACTCCAGCGCCTCGGTTCGGCCGAGCAGCGCCCACGCGATGAAGACGAAGAGGGGGCCCCAGGCCATGTCGATGATGCTTGCGTCCTTGAGCGGCACGCTTGCTGCCCAGAGCAGGCTGACGATGACCAGTACGACGACGAGCGCCGTTCCGTAAATGGCTAGCAGTTCCATGGCGATGCCTTCCTGTCCAGCAGTGAAAATGTTGCGCGTCCGCGCGGACTGAGCGATCGCGACGTGGCTTGAAAGCTGCGCCTGACCCGTGCCGCGGTGTGACTCATTTGCTCAGCCATAAAGCTCGTTCAACCACAGCGCGATGTCACGGATTTCTTCCGGACAGACCTGGTGGCCCATTCGGTATTCGTGCCACTCGACCTGGTAACCATGGCGCAGCAGCGCTTCACGCGACGTGATGGCCCGGGTGATGGGAATCATCGCATCAGCGACGCCATGCGCCATGAAAATCGGCACATCGATGCTGGCGAAGCTGACGTCGGCAGTGAAGTTCTCGTGATCGTGCAGATAGGTGGACAGTGCCATGATGCCGGCGAGCCGATCCGGATGGCGTAATCCGAGCGCGAGCGCAATGACCCCACCCTGGGAAAAACCGGCCAGCGTGATGCGGCGCGGCGGCACGCCGCGCGCGACCTCGCGCGCGACCAGCGCCGCAATGGCGTCGGCTGAAGCGCGAATATCCTCGGTGCCGGAGAGCGGTGACCGTGGGTCGATGTCGTACCAGGCGCGCAGCGGCATGCCACCGTTCAGCGTTACCGGACGCTCTGGCGCGTTGGGAAAGACAAAGCGCAGCGGCGCGACCAGCGGCAGCATCGGCACGATCGGTTCGAAATCGTGCGCGTCGGCGCCAAGCCCGTGCATCCAGATCACGCTGCCAGCGGGATTATCGCCGGTCTCCACTTCGACGCAGTCGAGCAAAGCGGTCTCTGGTGCCGCCGCGGATGTGGGGTCGGTTAGTCCGGAGTCGGACATGAGGAATTCCCTGCCTGGCGGATTCGGTTGAAGTTCAGCAAACAGACCGCCCGATTGCAAACGCTGTGCGATAATCCGCGCATGGACGAAATCCCAGACCGGCCGCGCTCGCGCCGCCTCGCAAGCCTCAGACCCGCGCTCAAATTCCTGCGCCCGTACCTGCCCCAGGTGACCCTCGCAAGCCTCGCCCTGGTGCTCACGGCAGGCGTAACGCTCTCGATCGGGCAGGGCATGCGGCTTGTCATCGACCAGGGGCTGACCGCGGGCAGCGCAGCCATCCTCGAGCAGACGGTCGGTCTTTTCGCCCTGCTCATGGTGGTGCTGACGGTCGGCACGTTCGTGCGTTTCTACTATGTCTCCTGGATTGGTGAACGGGTGAGCGCGGATATCCGGCTCGCGGTGTTCGATCACATCATCCGGTTGCATCCGGGGTTTTTTGAGGAGAACGCGCCCACCGAGATTCAGTCGCGCATCACGACGGATACCACGCTCCTGCAGACCGTTATCGGGTCTTCGGTATCCATCGCGCTGCGGAACCTGCTCATGTTCATCGGGGGTATCGTTTTACTGTTCGTCACCGACGCCAAGCTCTCCCTCGTGGTCGTCGCCAGCGTCCCCTTTGTGGTGGCCCCCGTCATTCTCTTCGGGCGCCGCGTGCGCGATCTGTCGCGTTCCAGTCAGGACACCCTCGCCGATGTCGGCAGCTATGTGGGCGAGGCGCTCCGTCATATCAAAGTGGTGCAGTCGTTCAATCACGAACCGGTGGATCAGTCCATTTTCAGCGGACGCGTCGAGCGTGCCTTCGCGGTCGCGGCGCGGCGGATTACCAGCCGTGCGTTACTCATCGCCCTGGTCATGCTGATCGTCATGTCGGCCATTGCCACCATGCTCTGGATCGGTGGGCGTGACGTGCTGAGCGGGTCGCTCACGCCAGGGGAACTTGCGGCGTTCATCTTTTACGCGTTCATGGTCGCGGGTTCTGTCGGCGCGATCAGCGAGGTTTATGCCGATCTGCAGCGAGCGGCGGGCGCAACTGAGCGCCTCATGGAGCTGCTGGCTGCGCGCTCCTTGCTAGCGGAGCCGGCTACGCCAGCCCTGTTGTCGCCGACGGGTCGTGGGCAGCTGTCGTTTGAGGACGTCGCATTCGTGTATCCCGGTCGCCCGGATCAGCGCGTGCTTGCCGACATTCGGTTTACGATCGAGCCGGGCGAAATGGTCGCTCTGGTGGGCCCGTCCGGCGCGGGCAAGAGCACGCTGTTTGATCTGGTGCAACGTTTTCACGATCCGATCGAGGGCGCCGTTCGGCTCGACGGCGTGGATTTGCGCACGCTGCGCCTCGCCGATGTCCGCGCGCGCATCGGTTATGTGCCGCAGGAATCATCGCTCTTCTCGGGCACGATCCGTGACAATCTGGTCTACGGGCGTCTGGACGCGTCGCCCGCGCAGCTGCGTGAAGCGCTCGAACTCGCTGGCGCACAGACATTTGTCGCCGAACTGCCGCATGGCCTTGATACCCGCATTGGCGAAGGCGGGGTCGGGCTATCGGGCGGTCAGAAACAGCGCCTCGCCATTGCACGCGCGCTGTTAAAGAAGCCGGAGCTTCTCCTGCTCGATGAGGCGACAAGCGCTCTCGACGCGGAGAGTGAAGAACACATTCGGGCAACCGTCGATGAACTGAAGGGGCGGTGCACGATTCTTGTGATTGCCCACCGGCTATCCACGGTGCGTCAGGCGGACCGGATCCTGGTGCTGCAGGCGGGGCGGCTGGTCGCAAGTGGAACGCACGCCTCGCTCGTGGAGGAAAACGAGCTGTACGCGCGGTTCTCGCGCATCCAGTTCGGTCGAGAGCCCGTAACGGAAGGCGATCACGCGGTCGCCTGAGGCCGCACAGGCAACCACACGGTGGCGCTCGTGCCGACCCCGGGGCTCGAGCTCAGATCGATAAACCCGCCGTGCGCCGCTGCGATGCGCTCCGCGATAGCGAGTCCGAGGCCTGTTCCACCTTGTTTTTCCCCCGTCGTGAAAAAGAGCCGCCGCGCTTCTGCCAACGCTTCCGGCGTCAGCCCGGCGCCGGTATCCACAATGGAAAAGCCAATCCAGGAATGATTGATTGCGGTAACCGCTGGGTCGCTCGCCCGACGCGCGAAAGTAGCGTTGTCCGCAGCGGAGCGCTGGCGTAAGGAGAGCGTCAATCGACCCCCTTCCGCCATGGCGTTCAGAGCATTGTCAGCGAGCTGGCGCAGGAGCTCGAGCAGCCGGTCGCGATGGCCGATGAGTTCAGGTAGGTCTGGGTCGGCTGCGACGGTCACGACAATGTCCGGGCGCTCGGGCAGCGCACCGCGCAGCGCTTCGATCAGGTCTCCGGGCGCTATCGGGTCGGTGCCGGGGAGATCGGCTTCCGCGTACCGAGTGAGAACGCCCGCCACGCGCACGCAGCGCTCCACGCTCCTGACGACTAACCCTAGAAGTTCCGGATCTGCGCCAGCGGTATCACGCAGCAGCTCGAGCGAAAGCTGGGCGGGTGCGAGCGCATTATTGATGTCATGCGCGGTGCCGCTCGCCAGCTCGGAAAGGGCTTCATTTGCCGCCGGCGCCGATCGTTCCGTGTCCTTCCGCGGCGACCAATGCCGAAGAATCGCCCAGGTCGCGAGAGCGCCCGCGCACGCGCCGCAGAGCAACAGAAGAATCATGGGTGCTCCATGCGAGAGACCTTGTAAGTCAGCTTAGCCTTCCGGTTGCGGCGCCGCGACCCGCGCGATGAATTGGCAGGTGATCCGGGCTACACTCGCGGCATCGTTCAGATCGCCACGTGTCGGCAACAGGGGAGGACACCATGGGACCACTGGCAGGTTTTCGCATCATTGAATTGGCCGGCATCGGCCCGGGGCCGTTCTGCGGCATGATGCTTTCGGACATGGGCGCCGAGGTTATTCGTGTTGACCGGCTTGGCGCCGCTGCGGGGCGCTCCAAGGACGTGCTGGCGCGTAACCGGCAAACGATTGCGGTGGATCTGAAGAAGCCGGAGGGCGTGGAAACGGTGCTGCGACTGGTCAGCACGGCGGATGCGTTGTTTGAGGGCTTTCGACC
>DMUF01000013.1:43864-53226 GCA_003476445.1 Gammaproteobacteria bacterium
TGGGGTCAGACCGGGCCCATGGCTCAGGCTGCGGGGCACGATATCAACTACATTGGGCTCTCCGGTGCGCTGCACGCCATCGGTCGCGCGGGTGAACGCCCGGTGCCGCCGCTCAACCTTGTGGGTGATTTCGGCGGCGGCGGAATGCTGCTGGCGTTCGGTATGGTGTGCGCGCTGCTCGAGGCGCAGAAGTCCGGCAAAGGCCAGGTGGTGGACGCCGCCATGGTTGATGGGGCTGCCACGCTGATGGCGATGTTCTTCACCATGGGCGCCGCGGGTGCGTTCAAAGACCGTCGCGGCACTAACCTGCTGGATGGCGCCGCGCACTTCTACGACACCTACGAATGCGCTGACGGGCACCATATCTGCCTCGGGTCCATCGAGCCGCAGTTCTATGCGCTGCTCCTGGAGAAGACCGGCGTCGACAAGGCGCAGTTCGCACCGCAGATGGATGTTACTCAATGGCCCGCGCTCAAGGCGGAGCTGACGCGCGTGTTCCGCACCCGCACCCGGGCGCAGTGGTGCGAGATCATGGAGGGCACGGACGTCTGTTTCGCGCCGGTATTGTCTATTTTCGAAGCGCCTGATCACCCCCACAACAAGGCGCGCGGCACCTTCGTCACGGTTGATGGCATGCCCCAGCCCGCCCCCAGCCCGCGCTTCTCGCGCACGGCACCCGCTATTTCCCATAGCGCGCATGCGCCGGGTCAAGACTCGGAGCAGGTGCTGCGCAACTGCGGATTCAGCGGCGAAGAGATTGCGGCGCTGCGCTCGGGCGGCGTGATTCCCGCCTGAGACGCGTCAGGCGCGGGAGCAGGGCATGAGCGAAGAGGCGCGGGAGCGTCGTAACGGGGCCTATGCGCGAGAGTTCGCTCGAGCCTTGGCTGACCCGGTCCAGTTCTGGCGCGAGCAGGCCGATGCACTGCCCTGGCTCACGCCGCCCGCGACGGTGCTGGATCAGGATCCCTCGGGCGCGTGGCGCTGGTTCCGTGGGGGCCGGACCAACAGCTGTTGGCTTGCACTCGACCGGCACGTGGAAGCGGGTCAGGGTGATCGAGTCGCCCTGATCTACGACTCTCCGGTCACCGGGCAGGTGCAGCGCTTCACCTATGCCGAGACGCTCGTGCGCGTCGCGCGCATTGCGGGTGCGCTCGCCGGGCTCGGCGTCGGGCGTGGCGACCGGGTGATTATCTATATGCCGATGGTGCCGGAAGCGGCGTTTGCCATGCTCGCGTGTGCTCGCATCGGTGCCGTGCACTCCGTGGTGTTCGGTGGTTTTGCCGCGCCCGAACTCGCTACGCGAATCGATGACGCAACGCCCAAGGTCATTCTGTCAGCTTCGTGCGGCATCGAATTCGAGACCGTCATTCCCTACCAGCCGCTGCTCGAGGGCGCCGTCGATCTGGCGGTCCACAAGCCGACCCACGTGGTCCAGCTGGTGCGCCCGCAGGCGCCGGTGACGCTTGATCGTGCGGGCTGGCTCGACTGGGCGTCCTGGGAAGCATCTGCCGAGCCGGTGCCGTACGTTCCGGTAGATGCTACCGACCCGTTGTATATCCTCTACACCTCGGGCACGACCGGAAAACCGAAGGGCGTGGTGCGTGACAACGGCGGTCACGCGGTGGCGCTCGAATACAGTCTGCGTGCGATCTATGACGTGGGCCCGGGCGATGTGTTCTGGGCTGCTTCGGATGTGGGCTGGGTCGTGGGTCACAGCTACATCGTTTATGGGCCGCTCATCCGCGGGTGTACCAGCGTGTTGTATGAAGGCAAGCCGGTGCGAACGCCGGATGCCGGTGCCTACTGGCGCGTGATCGCCGAGCATCGGGTGAAGACATTCTTCGTCGCACCCACGGCTTTCCGTGCCATCCGCAAGGAAGATCCTGACTGCCGCCTGAAGGCGTCCTACGACCTCGGCTCATTGCGCTATCAGTTCGTCGCCGGCGAACGGCTCGATCCGCCGACCTATTTCTGGCTGAAGGAGCATCTCGGCATTCCGGTGATTGATCATTGGTGGCAGACCGAGACCGGCTGGCCGATCTGCGCGAGTCCGATGGGGCTTGAGCCGCTCGAGACGCGACCCGGATCGCCGACCCTTCCGGTACCGGGTTACGACCTGCGTGTGCTGGACGAATCAGGGCACGAGGTTGCGGCGGGCGCGGTGGGCGCCGTGGTGCTGCGCGGTCCACTGCCCCCGGGCGCGCTGCCGACCGTGTGGGGTGATCATCAGCGGTTCGAGGATGCTTACTGGTCGCAGTTCCCCGGCCACTATTTCACGGGTGATGAAGGCTATCGCGACGCCGACGGCTACGTGTACATCATGGGTCGCATGGACGATGTCATCAACGTGGCCGGCCATCGTTTGTCGAGCGGGCAGATGGAGGAAGCGCTGGCGGCCCATCCTGCCGTCGCAGAGTGCGCGGTGGTGGGTATCGATGATGCAGACAAGGGGCAGGTGCCGCTGGGTCTGGTGGTATTGAAAGACGGCGTGAATACCGAGCGCGCAGAGCTCGAGCGCGAACTGGTGCAGCGCGTGCGCCAGGATGTCGGACCGTTCGCGAGTTTTCGCCGTGCGGTGGTCGTCAAGCGATTGCCGAAGACGCGATCGGGCAAGATCCTGCGCCAGGTCCTGCGCAAGATGATCGACGGCAAAGCCTACGTGGTTCCGTCGACCATCGACGATCCCGCCATCATGAATGAAGTCAAAGCGAGCCTCGTGCAGCAGGGAGTCATGTCCGCGTGATCATTGTCCACGGCATCATTCCGCTGCGAGCGGATACCCGCGATCAGGCGCTGGCGATGGCGCGACGCATGGCCGAGGCCACGCAGACGGAGCCGGGGTGCATTGCCTACGAATTCTATGTCGGTCTCGGCGACCCGAATCGTCTTCTGCTGTTCCAGGAATGGGAAAGCATGGAGGCGCTGATGGCGCACTTCGAGACGCCGCACATGGACGAATTCATGCGCGAGCTGCCCCACGTTGTCGCGGGCGAGATCCAGACGCGCCGGTTTGCAGTGCAGACCGTGGATGACGAGCGCGAGACGTCAGCTGTCGCGCCGCCGCGGGTCATCCACTGAAGCGGGCTCGCCGCCTACCCCGCGCGGCAAGCGCCGCAGCGCCAGATAGCAAATCGCAAGCAGCGCGATCGCAGTTCCGCTTTCAGCCATCCCCAGGCCGCGTGATCCGGCAGTGAGCGCGATGACGCCATGCACGAAGTAGGGCATGGCGGCCAGCATGGCGTAAAAGAAGCCGCGTCCGTGTCCGCGCAGTACGCCGGGCAGAACGGCGATCAGGGGCGAAACCTGAAGCAGAAACCACAGCGCGTTGGGTAGCTCGTTGGGGAGCGGCGCGACGAAGAACTGTCGCAGACCCGTGAGCGCGAAAAGCGAGCCGACGCAGATCAGGGCGAGAAATTGGAACCCGGCCATGCGTGGCGTGCTCATGGCGTCAGCCGCGCTGCGGTCAGTGCAAGGCGACGTCCGAGCGCTTCGGCCAGTGTCGTTTCTTCCGCCGAGAGCGGGGCGTCTCCCGCAGGACCCGCGACGTGGCTTGCGCCGTACGGTGTACCGCCTGTGCGGGTACTGCCAAGCGCGGGCTCGGAATAGGGCAGCCCGAGCAGCACCATGCCGTGGTGCAAGAGCGGCAGCATCATGCTGAGCAGGGTTGATTCCTGTCCGCCGTGCAGCGACCCGGTCGAGCAGAACACGGCAGCGGGTTTGCCCTCGAGCTGCCGGCCAAGCCAAAGATCCACGGTGCCATCGAGAAAATGCTTGAGCGGCGCTGCCATGTTGCCGAAGCGGGTCGGTGACCCGAGTGCGAGACCGCTGCAGCCGGCGAGATCATCATTGCTGCAGTAGACCGCGCCTGCCGGTGGTACGGGCGGCAGTGTCCGCTCGGTCTCGGCCGCGACGGGTGGCACGGTGCGCAGGCGTACATCGAACGTGCCGCTGGCCTGGATGCCCCGCGCCACGTGTCGGGCGAGGTTGGCGGTTGCGCCGCCGCGGCTGTAGTACAGAACGAGCAGATAGGGTTGCATGAGGTCTCCTGAGTAGCCCACGGCGATCATCGCGCCGGTCGGGTGGTCGCCATGTCACGCGTCTGTGCGGGCGGTCGCTATAATGTGGCCCGGTTGAAAGCTGAGCAACGCAGGAGTGCCTTGATGCAGTGGTACATGACGCGCGCGCGCCTGCAAGCGCGACGGCTTGGCGGTTGGGTCGCTCTCCTCGTGCTTCTGACCTCGGGTTGCAGCCGCGCCGATCTGGAGCTCGCCGACGGATCGCGCGCAAGTTTTGCGGACTGGCAGGGCCGCTGGATCGTGATTAATTACTGGGCCGAATGGTGCGCTCCGTGTCGCGAGGAAATGCCGGAGCTCAATGCCCTACACCGCGCCGGCGCAGATCACGTGGTGGTACTCGGCGTGAATTACGACGGCGTGCAGGGTCCGGAGCTGGAGCGGCTGATCGATCTCTTTGCCATCGAGTTTCCTCTGCTCCTTGCTGATCCCGGTCCGCGCTTCAACCAACCGCTACCCAGCGTGGTGCCAACCACGCTCATCATCGATCCGTCGGGTGCGCTCAAGACGGTGCTGGTGGGTCCGCAGTCGTTTGAGGATCTGGCTGACGCGGTCGAACTGCCCGCAACAGCGCGACCCACGGGACCGGCCGCCCCGCGGCGGGTCGCCTCGCAGCCGCTTTCAGCGTAACCGTTCGGCGAGCGCTGCGAGCGCAACCTCCTGGTTCTCCGTATCGCGGCGTCCGCGATACTCAACGACGCCTTGAGCGAGTCCGCGATCACCCACGGTCACGCGATGCGGAATGCCGATCAGATCGGCATCGGCGAACTTCACCCCGGCGCGCTCGTCTCGGTCGTCGAGCAGCACGCTGAAGCCCAACTGCTCCAGTTCCTGAAGCAGCCCTTCGGTGGCCGTGCGAACGGCTTCCGATTTGGCGTAGTTGAGCGCAATCACGTGCACGTCGAAGGGTGCGACGGGACGCGGCCAGATGATGCCCGCATCGTCGTGATTCTGTTCGATGATGGCGGCAACCATACGCGTCACACCAATGCCGTAGCAGCCCATGAGTGGAATCACGCTGGCGCCGCTTCGGTCGAGCACTCCGGCAGCGAGGGGCGCGCTATACACCCGGCCGAGCTGGAAGATATGGCCAACTTCGATGCCGCGCTGCAGGGCGAGCGGACCGCTGCCGTCGGGCGCAGGATCGCCCGGCAGAACATTACGCACGTCAACGACGCGCGTGGCGTCGAGGGGTATGTCGCGTTCCCAATTCGCCCCGGTGTAGTGGAACCCATCGGTATTCGCGCCGCAGACGAAATCAGCAACCGCGGCCGCCTCGATATCCACCCACGTCGGAATCGCAAGTCCGAGGGGCCCCAAGGACCCGGGTCTGCACCCCGCCGCTTCAAGCACCGCCGTGTCAGCCGCGAGACGCAGTGGTACGGTCACCCCGGGCAGCTTCTGTGCCTTGATTTCGTTCAGCGCGTGATCACCGCGTAAGACCACGGCGACCGGTCCGTCAACGCCGTCGAGAATCAGCGTCTTCAGGCAGCGCGCAGCGGGTAACGACAGGAAGGCGGAAACCTCGGCGATGCTCTCCTGCCCCGGGGTTGCGACCCGCGTCAGCGCTGCCGTGGGCGCAGGCCGGGTGGGTGGCGCCGCCGCCGTGGCTTTTTCCAGGTTGGCAGCGTAGTCGCTGTGCAGCGCATGCACGATCACGTCTTCGCCGGAATCCGCGAGAACATGGAATTCATGCGAGCTTGCGCCGCCGATGTTGCCGGTATCGGCTTCGACCGCGCGGAAGCGCAGATCCATGCGACGCAGGATGCGGCTGTAGCAGTCATGCATTTCACGATAGGTGGCGTCCAGACTTTCCTGATCCATGTGGAAGGAGTAGCCGTCCTTCATCGTGAACTCGCGCGCGCGCATCACGCCAAAGCGGGGGCGCACCTCGTCCCGGAACTTGGTCTGGATCTGATAGAAATTACAGGGCAACTGCCGGTAGCTATGCACTTCGCGTCGGAACAGGTCTGTGACCACTTCCTCGTGGGTGGGGCTCAGGCAGAAGTTGCGCTGATGCCGGTCCTGCATACGCAGCATTTCCGGTCCCATCTTGTGCCAGCGCCCGGATTCCTCCCAGAGCTCTGCCGGCTGTACCACCGGCATCAGTACTTCCTGAGCCCCGCTGCGGGCCAGCTCTTCACGCAGGATTTGTTCGACGCGGCGCAAAACCCGCAGACCCAGCGGCAGCCACGTGTACAGGCCTGACGCCACCTGCCGGATCAGTCCTGCCCGCAGCATCAGGCGATGGCTGATGACGTCGGCGTCCGCGGGATTCTCCTTCAGCGTGGGAATCAGCATCTGGCTCTGGCGCATCCGTTGAACCTCGTGTTTTTTTGCGGGAGCTTGGTATTGACGAGCGGGTGACAGGGCCGACGGCCCCTGCAGTCTCCGGAAACGACGGGGGGCCGCACGGCTTAGCCGTCGGCCCCCCTCCAGTGAGCCTGGCGGTACCGCCCGGCTCCGTCGGTTCAGTCGACCATTTCCTTCAACCGCTTGAGTGCGGTGACACGCACGCGAACGGATGCAGGCTTGGCTGCGATCACGATTTCCTCGCCGGTCTTGGGGTTGCGACCGGTGCGCTTCTTCGTGGCGGGACGCTTGGCCGCGCGGATCTTGACCAGGCCGGGCAGCGTGAACTCGCCGACCGCCTTCTTGCGGATGTGGCGTTCGATCAGTGACTCAAGTTCGGTCAGCACGGAATCGATCTGCTTGCGGGATAGCTGAGTGCGTTCCGCCAGCTCATTCAGAATGCCGGTCTTGGTCATCTTGGCCGTGACGGCTGCAGGAGCTTTGGCGGCTGCAGGAGCTTTGGCCGCTGCAGGAGCTTTGGCAGCTGCCGGAGCTTTTGCCGCAGGCTTGGCGGCCGGCTTGGCTGCTGCTTTCGCGGCGGGCGCCTTCTTCTCAGCCTTGGCGGCAGGGGCTTTCTTCTCAGCCTTCGGGGCCTTCGGCGCCTTGGCGGCAGGGGCCTTGGCTGCGGGAGCTTTCTTCGTTGCCATCGGTGATCACCTGTTCGTTTGATGTGGCTTGGGAAGGCGTTGTGCCGAACAATTCCGCACTAGTCTGGAGACGTCGGGGTTTCGTCTGGTCATTCGCTCCCGCTTCCGATCACGCGCGCGGCTTGTGAGAGCCGCAGCACATTGGGAAAGTCCGTGTAAAAGGCCGCCCCAATGACGCGGCTTTATAGCCGATCACCCGAGGGCAGGCAACAAAAAACAAGCGGAATTGCTGTATTTTTGCTGGTAATTCTTGGATCATGCGCGCCCTGCACGGCCATCGCTGGAGCGTTGGGAAAGACATCATGCCGATCTACGAATATCGCTGTGGCAACTGCGGTCACGAGCTAGAAACGCTGCAGAAACTCAGCGAGGCGCCGCTGCGCCTGTGTCCTGCCTGCGGTCAGGAAGCCCTGAGCAAGAATGTCTCGGCCGCCGGTTTCCGCCTCAAGGGTGGCGGTTGGTACGAGACCGATTTCAAGAGCGGCAGTAAGCGCAACGTGGCGTCGGACGCAGGCAGCGGCGACAGCGGCGGATCATCGAGCGCGGGCGCCTCTGCGGCAGCGAGCAGCGCAACCTCGAGTACCAGCTCGTCGTCAGGCAGCAGCTCCTCATCCGGCGGCAGCGCGGCGGCGGACTGAGCCCGCCCTAACGACAGCACAGGAAACGAACGGCATGCGCACACATTACTGCGGCGATCTCGGTGTACAACAGATCGGTGAACAGGTCACGGTCTGTGGCTGGGTACATCGTCGGCGCGACCACGGCGGCGTCATTTTCCTCGATGTGCGCGACCGCACGGGCATCGTGCAGTTTGTCTACGATCCGGATACGGAGGACAGTTTCGCGACGGCCGACCGCGTACGCAGCGAATACGTGCTGCGGCTCACCGGACGCGTGCGCGCGCGCCCGACAGGAACGGTGAACGACGATATGCGCACCGGCGCCATCGAGGTGCTTGGGGCCACGCTCGAAATTTTGAACGCGTCGCTGACGCCACCCTTTCAGCTTGACGAGTATTCGGACGCCGGCGAGGACGTGCGGCTGCGTCACCGCTACCTCGATCTGCGCCGTCCGGAACTGCAGGAACGGCTGATGCTCCGTGCGCGCATTACCAGCGTCGTGCGCAGCTATCTTGAGGAACAGGGCTTTCTCGACATCGAGACACCCACCCTGACCAAGGCCACGCCGGAGGGTGCACGCGACTACCTGGTGCCGAGCCGCACCCACCCCGGGCAGTTCTTTGCACTGCCGCAATCGCCGCAGCTGTTCAAGCAGCTCTTGATGGTTGCCGGCATGGATCGGTATTACCAGATTGCGCGCTGCTATCGGGATGAAGACCTGCGTCACGATCGTCAGCCGGAGTTCACCCAGATCGACATCGAGGCATCGTTCGTCGAACAGTCCGACATTCAGGAACTCGTGGAAGAGTTGTTGCGCACGGTGTTTCGCAAGGTTCTCGCCCTCGAGCTGCCGCCGTTTCCGGTGCTCACCTGGGCAGAAGCCATGCGTCGTTTCGGTAGTGACAAGCCGGATCTGCGCAACCCGCTGGAACTCGTGGATGTCGCCGATCTGCTGCGGAACGTCGAGTTCAAGGTGTTCAACGGGCCTGCGAACGATGCGGAAGGCCGTGTTGTCGCGCTGCGTGCCCCGGGTGCCAGTTCGCTGTCGCGCAAGGTTATCGACGACTACACCGGGTTTGTGGCGCGCTTCGGTGCCCGTGGTCTCGCCTATATCAAGGTGAACGAGCGAGCGGCGGGTATCGATGGCTTGCAGTCGCCGATCGTGAAATTTCTGCCTGCGGAAGTCGTCGAGGGGATCCTCGACCGCACCGGCGCGAAGGATGGCGATATCGTTTTCTTCGGCGCTGACAAGGCGCCGGTTGTGGCAGATGCCATGGGTGCCCTGCGTAATCAGCTCGCGCGTGATCTCAACCTGCTCGCTCCGGGCTGGGCGCCCTGCTGGGTGGTTGAGTGGCCGCTCTTCGAACGCGGCAAGGATGGCTCGCTGTCGCCTGCCCATCATCCGTTCACGCGTCCCACGTGTACGCCGGAAGCGTTGCGTGCCGACCCTGCGAGCGCGCATGCTGCCGCGTACGACATCGTGCTGAACGGGTATGAACTGGGCGGCGGATCGCTGCGAATTCATGACCAGGCGATGCAGAACGCCGTCTTCGACGTGCTGGGTCTCGGTCAGGAAGCGAATGCCAAGTTCGGATTTCTGCTCGACGCGCTTCAGTATGGCGCCCCGCCTCATGGCGGGCTCGCAATCGGCCTCGACCGCCTGGTCATGC